>CAZKHT010000091.1:0-10508 GCA_964552595.1 uncultured Burkholderiales bacterium | reverse complement strand
TTAGACCAAATTGAAGTGGGCGCCGAGAAGCTGCAATTCTATTTAAAGTAAGCCGCTAGCCTGTAAGTTGCTAATCTGAAAGCCGCTCGTCTGGCGGCACTGATTCCGGTGTCCACATCTTTCCTGTTTGCCCGCTGCTACCAGGTCCCATCAAATATAAATAAATAGGCACGACGCTTTCCATCGTCGCTAAGCTTGCGCGATCCTCGGCGGGATGGCTGATTAAACGCTGGGGCGAACGCATAGGGCCAGGGATCACAATATTCATACGCAGGCGAGGGTGTACTGATAATTCTTCCGCCCAAATTTTCAGCATGGGTTCCAAACCGGCTTTGGACACACCAAACGCGCCCCAAAAAGGCGCCGGCGCATGGCCGTGGGTTTCAGAGGTGAAGATGACCGAGGCGTCCTCGGCCTCGGTGAGCAAGGGAAGACAGGCGCGCGTGAGTGCCGCCGGGGCCGCGAGATTGACCCGCAAAGTCCCCACCCAACGCTCCAAGGTATGTGAAGCTAAAGGGGTCAGCCCTTCAAAGCGCGCGGCGTTATGCACTATCCCATCCAAGCGCTTTAATTGCCCCGCAATCGCTTCAGCCATCGCAGTAAACGCCGCATCGTCGGCCTGAGCCAAATCCAATTTCAAACTCATGGGCTCGGGATATCCTGCGGCGATAATCTCGTCATAGGCCGTATCCAAACGCTTTTGATTGCGCCCCAGCAGCAACACGGTGGCGCCATGCGCCGCATAAGCCAGCGCTATGCTTTTCCCCAGGCCTTGACCGGCTCCGGTAACCCGCACCACTTTGTCTTTTAGTAAATCGGGCGGGGCGACGTAATTCATGCGCGGCTCTCTATAATTTTGAGCGCGCATTGTATCCCGCTTCGCACCGCGGCTTCGAGCGTGGCGGGATAGTCCGACGCGGTGTAATCGCCCGCCAAATACAATCCGGGTTGGGAAGTCGTTTGTGCCGGGCGCGGTATGCCGAGGATGCAAGCGAAGGTGGCACGTTTCTCGGCGATGACTTGGCTCCATCGCGGCGTCTCTTGGATCCCGAATTGGTCGCGAATTTCTTCGGCCACATGCTTTACTAATTTTGGATGATCCCAGTGCTGATGGTCGCCGCGTGCGCTGATCACCACCGCGAGTAGGCCAGGATGGCCGCCCAAGATACCGCGATCAAATAACCACTGCGCCTTGCTGGCGCGTAAACCTTGCATGGGAAAATCTAGGCGTATCGCCTCGGAATATTGGAGATACACGGTGTAAATGGGCTCGTACTCATAGCCGCTTAAAGCATCGCGTAAATCCTTGAGTTGGTCACATGCAGAGAAAACCTCAGCCACGCGAAAGGGCGGCAAGGCGCAGACCACTTCGGAACATAAAGCAGTACCGTGCGCGTGCTCAAGAACGAAACCCTGGGCTTGGGGTATGACTCGTCTCACGGCGCACGAAGTGTGTACGGTAGCGCCCCGCCCGCGCAAAAATTTCTCCGCCGCATCCGGGAAGAGTGTGCCGAGATCCACACGCGGCAAGATCAGCTCGCTATCGGCGCGGGTGCTGAAAAAAGCATCCCGCAATACATTCACAAAAACTTGGGCATCCGCGATCTCGGGCGCAGTATTTAAAGCGGCGAGACACAAGGGTCGCCAAAGAGCGCCGGCGATGTTCGATGTCTGCCTATGATGCGCGAGCAAGGCGTTTACGCTCATGGCGGGAACGCTAAATTTTTTCCGCTGCAGCGCGTTTAAAAAACGCAAGGCCAAAAATTTTTCCTGCCAGCTGAGCCCGCGGCTACTCAGCAAGCCCCATCCCAAATGCCAGGGCGCCGGTAAGCCAGCTGCTTTAAAACAAAACCCGGGTGTAACCCGTAACTGCAAGGGGAGGCGGAAGCAAGATGCGTTTAAATCGACGCCGACGGTCTGCATGACTTCTAGCGTGGCTTGATAAGCGCCTAGAAATATGTGTTGCCCATTGTCGAGTGCGATGTCGCCGTGCATGACGCGGCGGGCCCGTCCGCCGAGTTGGGCGGCGCTTTCGTACAAGGTTGTAGGGATGCCTGCCGCGCTTAAAGTCACGGCGGCGGCCAGACCGGCCCAGCCGCCGCCGACGACCGCTACGCGGACTTCGGACATGTAGCGTGCGCCCTAAGACCTAGGCGGCTATCCATGTTTTACCGGCTATCCATAGTTTGCGTATGGGGGTGAGGGAGATGCGCCTATCTAATACTTGATAATTGTCCTGTTCTATTTCTTGCAAAAGCGTTTGATAAATCGCCGCCATGATGAGTCCGGGGCGTTGGTCGCGTCTATCGCTCTCCGGCAGTTCGCTAAAAGCTTGACTATAAAAATGCCGGGCACGACTGACTTGATGGCTCATCAGCGCAACAAAAGCCGGACTGTGTTTATTGTGTAAGACGTCGTGTTCGCTCACACCGAAACGCGCCATTTCATCTTGCGGAAGATAAATGCGATCACGTCGCGCGTCTTCGCCGACATCGCGAATAATATTGGTTAATTGGAAAGCCAAGCCTAAATCGTGAGCGTATTTCAGCGTATTGCGTGCTTGGTAGCCAAAGATGGCAGCGGCAAGCTGGCCCACCACCGCCGCCACGCGATAGCAATACAGCTGCAAAGATTTAAAATCCGCATAGCGCACTCGCTGTAAATCCATTTCCATGCCATCTATGATTTCGGCGAAATGCTCGGCAGCTAAATCATAACGTTTAATGGCAGGTAACAAGGCCTGGCCCACGGGATGCGTAGGCTGGCCGGCATATAGGCGTTGTATCTCTTGTCGCCACCAGCTTAATTTTGTTTCGGCGAGCAGGGGATCGCTGCATTCGTCCGCGATGTCATCGACCTCGCGGCAAAAAGCATACAAGGCAGTTATCGCTTCGCGTTTTTCGCGAGGTAGAAATAAGAAGCCGTAGTAGAAACTAGAGCCGCTGCGCGCGGCCTTTTCTTGACAATATTGGGCTGGGGTCATTTCGCTCTAAGGGCGCGGTAAAACATGCTAAGCCAATCGTGAGGTTTCAATACGGGACGCGCGTTGAACACGTCGCCATGCACGGCGTGAATTTTTTGTAAGATGCGGTCACCGCCGGCGATGATCATACGCATTTCCAGACCGAGGCGGCCGGGTAATTTTTTCCCCAAAGGCGCGCCGGCTTGTAAAATTTTCCGAGCGCGTTCAATTTGAGTTTGCATAAATGCCCACCACAATCCATCGGTGTCGCCCCGCGCCAGTTGCTGTTCGCTGATCCCGAATTGCGCGAGTTCGTCTTGGGGAAGATAGATCCGGCCTTTTTTGAAATCCAGCGCGATGTCTTGTAGAAAATTAATAATCTGCAGGGCAGAGCAGATGCCATCCGCCAAAGCGACGCGGCGAACGTCGGCAGTCCCATATAAATGAAGCAAGAGTCGTCCTATGGGGTTCGCCGAACGCCGGCAATAGTCCATGACTTCGGCGAAGTTCGCATAGCGGGTTTTGCTGACGTCCTGGCTGAAGGCGTCCAATAAGTCGTAAAACGGCGATAGCGGTAGCTGGTACTGCCGTATGACTGCCCCTAAATCGCTAAACAGCGGCGAAGCGGCCGGGGTGCCGTGCGCAATGCGATCCAATTCCGAGCGAAATCCCTGTAGTAGGGCCAAGCGCGCATGCGCCTCCAGTATGCCTTCATCGGCAAAATCGTCGGCCTGCCGGGCAAAGGCATAGATGACTTGTACGGGATGGCGCAAACGCCGCGGCAGCAAAACCGAGGCTACCGGAAAGTTTTCGTAATGTTGAATCGCGTAGTCCATCGCAAAATCCGGGCTAAAAGACCGGCCCTTTACCTCAAATAACACTTTAGATACGCCCAATTAGGGCTAAAAATGACGGAGCCGCGCGTTTCGAATAAAATACACCACTTTTAGCGAAAGTGGCGGAATTGGTAGACGCACTGGATTTAGGTTCCAGCGGGTAACCCCGTGGGGGTTCGAGTCCCCCCTTTCGCACCACCTCTTTTAAAGACCTCCAAGGACCTCAGTATGTCATCCCAAGTAGAGCAAGTCGGGCAGTTGGAACGCCGTATCCGGATCTCGATTCCGCTTGCGCAAATTGAAAGCGAAGTGGAAAACCGCCTCAAACGCATCGCGCGCAACGCGAAAGTGCCGGGTTTTCGTCCGGGTAAAGTACCGATGAAAATCGTCGCTCAACAATATGGTGGCCAAGTGCGGCAAGAGGTGATTTCGGAAACCGGCAGTCAACATATTAGCGATACCTTGCGCGAACAACAGCTTAAGATCGCCGGCATGCCGACCATAGAAGCCGCGCCGGCCCAGGCCGACCAGCAGCAACTGGAATTTACCGCGACTTTCGAGGTCTACCCAGAGGTAAGCTTAGGCGATGTATCCCAAGCTTCGATCAAACGTCCTACCGTGACGGTCACCGAACAGGATGTCGATAAAACGATAGAGATATTGCGGGAACAGCGCGCGCAATTCGAACCCGTTCAGCGCGCCGCGCAAACCGGTGATCAAGTCGAAATCGACTATGAGGGCAAGATAGACGGGCAGGCTTTCGTCGGTGGCAGTGCAACAGGCTATTCCGTCATCCTTGGCGAAGGACGGACATTGGCGGATTTCGAAGCTGGACTGATGGGCATGCAAGCAGGCGAAGCCAAGACTTTCGACGTTCATTTTCCTAGCGACTATCATGGAAAAGAGGTCGCCGGCAAAACGGCACAGTTTCATGTGCAAATGAAAAGCGTGAAGGCCAAGGTCTTACCGGAGATTGGCGTGGAATTTGCTCAAGCTTTGGGTGTGGCGGACGGCGATGTCGCGAAAATGCGCGCCGAGGTCCGCAGCAATATAGAACGTGAAGTGGAAAAGCGTGTTGAGAGCAAGGTGCGCGAACAAGTCATGGACGCATTTTTAGCCGCGACGCCGATTACTTTACCGCGTGCTTTAGTGGATACCGAGATCGAGCGCTTGCAAGAACGCATGGTGCAGGATTTCCAAGAGCGTGGGATGAAAACGGAAAACATGCCCATGCCTAAGGATGTATTCGAGGAACAAGCGCGGCGCCGTGTGAGCCTCGGTTTGATCCTTGCGGAAGTAGTGAAAGCGCATCACTTAAAAGCGCAGGCCGATCAGGTGAAAAGTGAAATTGAGGCTTACGCGCAAAGCTACGAGAAGCCGCAAGAAGTCGTGGCTTGGTACTATGAAAACCCTACTCGCCTCGCGGAAGTGGAGGCCGTAGTCCTCGAAAAGAATGTGGTAAGCTGGGCTTTGGAACACATGCAAGTGGAAAATCAAACCACGCCTTTTGATGAGTTAATGGGAATCAGCAAATGATTGATCGCTTCATGGATTTTTCTTCGCGCAACGGCTTCGATCCGCAGATGCTGGGCTATGTGCCCATGGTCATAGAGCAGAGTGGTCGCGGCGAACGCGCGTATGACATTTACTCCCGCCTATTGAAAGAACGCGTGGTGTTTTTGGTGGGTCCCGTGAACGACGCGACCGCCAATGTCATCGTCGCCCAGCTATTATTTTTAGAATCCGAGAATCCCGACAAGGATATTAGTTTTTATATTAACTCTCCTGGCGGTTCGGTCTCGGCGGGTTTGGCGATTTACGACACCATGCAATTTGTGAAGCCCGACGTCAGCACATTGTGCACGGGTATCGCGGCCAGCATGGGCGCTTTTCTATTGGCTTCCGGCGCAAAGAATAAACGTTTTTGCCTGCCTAACTCGCGGGTCATGATCCATCAGCCTTCGGGCGGCTTCCAAGGCCAAGCCTCGGACATCGAAATTCAAGCCAAGGAAATTTTATATTTGCGGAGTCGGCTCAATGAAATTCTAGCCAAACATACCGGCCAGCCTATAGAAGTGATTGAGCGTGACAGCGATAGAGATTTCTTCATGAGTGGCGATCAAGCGGTAAATTACGGCCTGGTGGACAAGGTACTTGTCAATCGGGGTGAAACTTCGGTTTAATGTCAACAAACCGTCATCGAAGGGTATAGGGTATGAACGACAAAACTGGTAGCAACGATAAGCTCCTGTACTGCTCTTTCTGCGGCAAAAGCCAGCATGAAGTGCGCAAGCTTATCGCCGGCCCCTCGGTGTTTATATGCGATGAGTGCGTGGATTTGTGCAACGACATCATCCGCGAGGAAATCCAAGGTGACCAAGGCAATAAAAGCGGTGCCAGTGAGTTGCCTACTCCCGCACAGATTTGCCAAATTCTCGATCAATACGTCATTGGCCAAAACGTCGCTAAGAAAATTTTATCGGTCGCGGTGTATAACCATTACAAGCGCTTAAAAAACACGCCTAAGGCGGATGACGTCGAGTTGTCCAAAAGCAATATTTTGTTAATCGGACCCACGGGCTCCGGCAAGACTTTGCTGGCGCAGACTTTGGCGCGTTTACTGAATGTGCCCTTTGTCATCGCGGATGCGACGACTTTAACGGAAGCTGGTTATGTCGGCGAAGACGTCGAAAATATTATTCAGAAATTGCTGCAAAAATGTGATTACAACGTCGAGAAGGCGCAGCAAGGGATTGTGTATATCGACGAGATAGACAAAATCTCGCGCAAATCGGATAACCCTTCGATCACGCGCGACGTTTCGGGCGAGGGCGTGCAACAAGCCTTACTTAAATTAATCGAAGGCACCATCGCTTCGGTGCCACCGCAGGGCGGGCGCAAACATCCCAATCAAGAGTTCGTGCAAGTCGATACCGCAAATATTTTATTTGTATGCGGCGGCGCCTTCGACGGCCTGGTCAAGGTGATACGCAATCGTTCCGAAAAAGGCGGCATTGGTTTTGGCGCGCAAGTGAAAAGCAAAGATGACCGCAAAGCCATAGGCGAAGTATTGCGCGAAGTTGAACCAGAGGATTTGATTAAATATGGTTTGATTCCGGAATTCGTCGGCCGCCTCCCGGTGGTCGCGACGCTGGAAGAGCTCGACGAAAGCGCCTTAGTGCAAATTCTGACCGAACCTAAAAACGCGCTTATTCGTCAATATCAAAAACTTTTCACCATGGAAGGTGTGGAGTTAGAGTTCCGCGACAGCGCGATTGCCGAAATCGCGCGCAAGGCCTTGTTACGTAAAACCGGCGCGCGTGGCCTACGCTCCATACTTGAACATGCTTTGCTCGACATCATGTTCGAGCTGCCATCCTTGAAAGATGTAACCAAAGTAGTGGTCGACGAAGACGTGATTCAAGGCAAGACCAAGCCGCTGCTTATTTATGCGGATCAACCGCGCGTTGCGTAAGGATTTAGTTAGCCCGCTCAAGTCTTGCGCATTGCGCGTCGTTACTCTCTTTACCACTGGCTTTACCACTGGCGTCTTAGCGCGCCAGGATTTCCTGGGTCAGTTCGCGCCACCTTGATATTCATGCGCGAACCCCCATTTCTCTTACCACAAGCTTCTCACTAAGGTAGATAAACCATGAGCTTACTCGAAGAGACCCCAGGCGAAAACGTCACCTTACCTTTACTCCCCTTGCGCGACGTGGTGGTTTATCCCCACATCGTGATTCCTTTATTCGTAGGTCGTCCAAAGTCGATCAAGGCATTGGAAGTCGCGATGGAGGCCGGGAAACATATCTTGCTCGTGGCCCAGAAGTCCGCCTCCAAAGATGAACCGACGACCGACGATTTGTATCATGTCGGTAGCGTGGCCAGCATTTTACAAATGCTCAAGCTACCCGACGGCACGGTGAAAGTATTGGTCGAGGGTAATCAGCGCGCCCACATTAAAGAATTTGTAGACGCCAAAACCCACTTCGCCGCCGACGCCGAAATCGCCAAAGTGGAACCGCCCACGGACAACGAAACCTTGGCCTTGATGCGCAGCGTGTTCACCGAGTTTGATCAGTACGTCAAACTCAATAAAAAAATTCCGCCGGAAATTTTAACTTCCCTGGCCAGCATAGATGATGCGGGTCGCTTAGCCGACACGATTGCCGCGCATTTGCCGATTAAGTTAGAGCAAAAACAGGAAATCCTTGAGATGTTCTCGGTGCATGAGCGCTTGGAACACTTATTTGGTTTGCTCAACGCGGAGATCGATATTCTCCAAGTGGAAAAACGCATACGCGGCCGCGTCAAGCGCCAGATGGAGAAAAGCCAGCGCGAGTACTATTTGAATGAGCAGGTCAAAGCCATACAAAAAGAACTCGGCGACATGGAAGAAGGCGCCGACCTCGACGATCTTGAGAAGCGCGTGGTGGAAGCCAAGATGTCCAAAGAGGCCAACGCGAAAGCCATGGCCGAGTTGAAAAAACTCAAAATGATGTCGCCCATGTCGGCGGAAGCAACCGTGGTTCGCAATTTCGTCGAGACCATTGTGAATCTGCCCTGGCGCAAGAAAACCAAGATCAGCAAAGATCTGGAACACGCTGAAGATGTCTTGAACCAAGATCACTATGGTTTAGACCGGGTGAAAGAACGCATCATTGAATATTTAGCGGTACAACAGCGCGTCGATAAATTAAAGGCGCCGATTTTATGTTTAGTCGGGCCACCTGGCGTGGGTAAAACCTCGCTCGGGCAATCGATTGCCAAAGCGACCAATCGCAAATTCATCCGCATGGCCTTAGGTGGCGTGCGCGACGAAGCGGAAATTCGCGGCCACAGACGGACCTATATCGGTTCCATGCCGGGCAAGATTTTGCAAAGCATGACCAAGGTCGCGGTGCGTAACCCTTTATTCTTGCTCGATGAAGTCGACAAAATGGGCATGGATTTCCGTGGCGATCCATCTTCCGCTTTATTGGAAGTATTAGACCCCGAGCAAAATCACACCTTCGTCGATCACTACGTCGAAGTGGAATTTGATTTGTCCGAAGTCATGTTTGTCGCAACCGCGAACTCTTTGAATATTCCGCCCGCGCTGCTGGATCGCATGGAAGTGATACGTCTTGCCGGTTATACCGAGGACGAGAAAATTAATATCGCGGTGAATTATTTATTGCCCAAGCAAATTAAAACCCACGGCTTGAAGCAAGGCGAGATTAATGTCACGCAAAGCGCGATCCGCGACATCATTCGCTATTACACGCGCGAGGCGGGTGTACGCAGTTTAGAACGGGAAATCGCCAAGATCTCGCGCAAAGTAGTGAAGACTTTATTGGTCGATAAAAAGGCCGAAAAAATCACCGTCAGCGCGCGCAATTTGGATAAATATTTAGGGGTGCGCCGCTTCAATTACGGTATGGCGGAAAAAGCCAACCAAGTCGGACAAGTCACGGGTTTAGCCTGGACCGAAGTGGGCGGCGAATTGCTGACCATAGAATCGGTCAAGCTTCCAGGCAAAGGCAAGACCATTACCACGGGTAAGCTGGGTGATGTGATGCAGGAATCCATACAAGCCGCGCTGTCCGTGGTGCGTAGCCGCTCTAAGCGCTTAGGTATACCCGAGGATTTTTATCAGAACAGTGATATCCATATCCACTTGCCGGAAGGCGCAACGCCTAAGGATGGTCCCAGCGCGGGTATCGCTATCTGTACCGCTATGGTGTCGGTGTTAACCGGGATTCCGGTGCGCGCCGATGTCGCGATGACGGGCGAAATCACCTTGCGCGGCGAAGTCTTGCCTATAGGTGGCCTGAAAGAGAAATTGCTGGCCGCGCATCGCGGCGGGATCAAGACGGTATTGATTCCTCAGGAGAACACCAAAGACTTAGGTGATATTCCTGACAACATCAAAAACAAATTGGATATTCATCCGGTTCGTTGGATAGATCAGGTGTTTGAATACGCCTTGGAACGCAAACCGCAATCCTTGCCGGATGATGCGCCCGCAAGCTTACCGCCTAAGGTGGAAGAGAAGCCCGCAGTCGTTAAACACTAAGGTTTTTGTTTGAAATCAAAGCCGGGAAGGCGAAAGTCTTCCCGGCTTTTTTATCGTGATTAAGCCTGTGGCCGGACAATTTTCCGCGATGCGAAATGCCATAAAACCTTTCACCACGTGCCCACTTCTTACGCTAGACATATCGCTTGACACTGTGTTTTTCGGACTGCTATAAAGTGCAGTGCGTTGTGGGACTGTCGCATTAAAATTTAATCAAACAAGGGGACGCCAGGTGAACAAAACCGAATTAATAGACGCTATCGCCAAGGACGCAGATATTTCGAAAGCGGCAGCCGGACGCGCATTAGACGCCGCTATTGACGCCGTGCAACAAGCCTTGAAAAAAGGCAATATGGTCACGCTGGTGGGCTTCGGTACTTTTTACGTCGGCAAACGCGCGGCGCGTAACGGCCGCAATCCGCAGACCGGCGCGACAATTAAAATCAAAGCAGCGAAAGTTCCCAAATTCCGCGCTGGAAAATCACTTAAAGATGCATTAAACTAGCGGGCTTTTGGTGAGCCGGAATTGCGAATGCGGCCGCTCACCGTGGTCCAGTCGGAAAAATTAATTCGTTTATTTTATCTGTGTGGGCCGCACCGGGTGCTTAGCTCAGCTGGTAGAGCGTCGCCCTTACAAGGCGAATGTCGGGGG
>CAZKHT010000090.1:0-10545 GCA_964552595.1 uncultured Burkholderiales bacterium | reverse complement strand
GACATGAAGAGCGGCATCGCGATCATGCTTTATTCATTGCCTACGCGCCGGCGGAAGATCCTAAAATCGCGGTGGCGGTATTGGTCGAAAATGGCGGCCACGGCGGCAGCACCGCCGCGCCTATCGCCCGCGCGGTATTCGATTATTATTTGCTAGGCAAGCTGCCTGCCTCCTCTATTAGCGACAGCGCCGCGGACGATAACGAACATGATTAGACGCGTCCTAGCTTTAATCGCGAGACATGTAGACGGTTTTTTACTCGCGGCTTTAAGTATCACCACTTTGCTCGGCTTAGTGGTCTTGTATAGCGCGAGCGGCGAAAATATGGATCGCGTAATCAGCCAATTCATCAGCTTGCTCGTCGCCTTGGTCTTGATGTGGGGTGTCGCCAATATCCCGCCGCAACATATGATGCGCTTCGCTTGGCCGACTTATGTCTTGGGTTTGCTACTCCTGGTCGGCGTCGCTTTATTTGGCGAAGTCAGTCACGGCGCGCGCCGTTGGTTGCATATGGGGATAGTAAGAATTCAGCCCTCGGAGCTGATGAAACTGGCCGTGCCGCTGATGCTGGCTTGGTATTTCGAGCGCCGCGAACGCAGCATGCGCTTGTCGGATTTTGCGGTGGCAGCGGTGATGCTCTTGGTGCCGGTGGCCTTAATCGCCAAGCAGCCCGATTTGGGCACAGCCTTGCTGATTGCGGCGTCTGGGTTTTATGTTTTATTTCTGGCTGGAATAGGTTGGAAAGTTATTTTGACCCTGGCCCTGATCGCCGGCGCGATGGCGCCTGTAGCTTGGTCTTTAATGCATGACTATCAGCAACAGCGGATTTTGACTTTGCTCGATCCCAGTCAAGACCCTTTAGGCGCGGGCTATCACACCATACAATCAACCATCGCCTTAGGCTCGGGAGGCATCTTCGGCAAAGGCTGGTTACATGGCACGCAAGCGCATTTGGATTTTTTGCCGGAGCGGCATACGGATTTTATTTTTGCGGTATTCGGCGAGGAATTTGGACTGATCGGCGTGCTGGTTTTATTAATCATGTATTCCCTGATAGTGGCGCGTGGTTTATTCATCGCCGCCAATGCCACCTCTTTGTTCGCCCGCCTGCTCGCCGGCAGCGTCACGCTGACATTCGCCACTTATGCCTTCGTGAACATGGGTATGGTGGCAGGCATCTTACCGGTAGTGGGCGTGCCTTTACCTCTGATTAGTTTCGGCGGCACTTCCATGGTGACCTTGCTATTGGGTTTTGGTAGTTTATTGTGCGTGACCACTCCATGCAGACTGGTGAAAAGCTAATGCTTTACACCTATGCATCGGCTAAGCAGGAGCGATCACGCCGGGCTTGGTCGCACACCTTTATAGGATTAGGCTTGGCGCTGCTACTCAGCGCCTGTGCCACCGCGCCTAAAGCGCCGGGGCCGGTGAGTGCGGAGCCTCCCAAAGCGACGCCACCTATCGCCAGCGCACCCCCTGCAAATAATAGCGCGCGCCCCGGCGGCTATTATCAAGATGATGGCCCCGGCGCGAATCCGCCCCCGAATTTGGATGCGATCCCCGACGCATCGCCCAAAGCCGAGCCCTTACATAAATTCGCCAACAACGCCTATAGCGTGTTCGGCCAAAGCTATGTCCCGGACACCAGCGGCAAAGCCTATTCCGCGCGCGGCTTAGCTTCCTGGTATGGACGTAAATTTCACGGCCAGCGCACATCTTGCGGCGAGATTTACGATATGTATGGCATGACGGCGGCCCACCCGACTTTGCCCATACCCAGTTATGCGCGCGTCACCAATATTCAGAATGGCAAATCGGTGGTGGTCAGAGTCAACGACCGGGGCCCCTTCCACGCCAAGCGGATTATCGATTTATCTTATGCGGCGGCGCACAAATTAGGCATCGTCCGCGCCGGCAGCGCCATAGTACAAGTCGATAGCATCAGCGCCGCCGAGCGCAAGGATCCGCCACCCGCGACCATGCCCGAAGAAACACCGCCACAAAGCGCCGCCGCAGCGGAAGCAAGTGAGAATTACTGGGTGCAGCTAGGCGCCTTCAGCGTGCAAAACAATGCCGAACAATTGCTGGAAAAATTGAAAATGCGTTTGGGGAATTTAGCCGATACGCTGCAAGTTCACGCGTCTCAAAATTTATTCAGGCTACGCTTGGGCCCATTTACTTCCAAATCGGAAGCGGGTGAGCGCGCGGCCCAGGTGAAACGCTTAACCGATATGCAAACCACCGTCGTTCGGTAAGCGCTTATTTCGAAGCACGCTTAAACAAGCCTTGCTTTAAAGCGAGGGTCGCGACTTGGACGCGGTTGTCCAAACCCAGCTTTTCTAAAATACTGCGCAAATGATTGCGCACGGTGTTTTCGGATAAACCCAAAGTCTCGCCTATGCCGCGGTTGGATAAACCGCGCGCCACATAGCTTACGATTTCCATTTCACGTTGCGATAGTTTGTCGAAGGCGCCGTGCATTAATTCGCCGCGTGCAATTTTTTGCATCACGCTGGAGGGCAGCATGCTATTGCCTGAATGCACGGAATGTATGGCTTGCAAAATCTGCTCAGGCTCGCTGGATTTTAGAATATAGCCGTCGACGCCGCGCTCTATGGCGTCGCGTATTTCATGATCTTCATCGGCGATGGTCAGCATCACCACTTTCATGCCGCGCGCCTTGAAATCCGGTACCAAGGATAAGCCGTCACTGTCGCGCAAGCTGCGATCCAGTAAAGCAACATCGGCCTCGCCTTTGCCGCGTAGCCAAGCGCGCGTGCTTTCGATATCGGGAAATTGGCCGACGACTTCCACATCTTCCGCGCCACTCAGTAATTGCTCCAGGCCTTTGCGAAACAAAGGATGGTCGTCTATCAAAACGACGCGTATAGGCACGGCACCCCCTTTTTTCGGCACGGTTTTAATGTTTCTTGTTTTTTTCAGCGAGCGCAATTAATTCATTGAGCGTAGTAAATAATTTTTCCGGTGTCCCGGCCTGGGTCACCGAGGTTTGATACTTACCATCTACCACCATGGCCGGCACGCCGTGTATGCCCGCCGCTACGCTGAGGCTTTGGGCTTTGGCGACTCGAGTCTGTACTTCGGGAGAATCCAAGGCCTGGGCGAATTGCTTACGGTTCACACCGAGCTTTTGCACAAAATTTAATAACGTTTCCTTGTCATTGAGATTTTGCCCGGAAAGATGAATGGCATTAAAAATATCGCCATGCAATTTGTCCGCCAAGCCCAGCATCTCGGCGGCATAGTAGGCTTTCGCCATGGGCGCCCAATGCGGTGTTTGCGGGAAGATAGCCGGCACGCGACGGAAATATGCATACTTGGGTAAGGTTTTGATCCAGGCAGTGAGGTCGGGCTCTAAAGCAAAACAGTGGGGACAGCCGTACCAGAAAAATTCCAGGACTTCGACGCGCTTAGGATCTTGGGTCGGCAGCGGCGGCTGCACCACCACATAGTCTTGGCCCGCGGTGAGCGCCTGCGCCGCGGGCGGCAACAAGGGCAGGCTGGCGGCGGCAAATAAAAAATGGCGGCGAGTAATCATGGAATTTCCTTTTCGGCCTTAATTCGCTGAACGCGGTTCTTGTACTTTAATCAGACTGACTTCCAAACCATTCTGCGCGAGATTCGCGCGGGCGCGATTCATTTCTTCGACATCGCTAAACGGACCTACCCGCACTCTATGCCAAACGCCTTTGTCCGGCACGCTGGCGGTTTGTATCGTGGCTTCCACGCCCATAAGCGCCAACTTCGCCTTGAGATTATTGGCATCGGCTTCGTTCGGAAAGGAACCTGCTTGTAAAAAATATTGATCCTTGCTGCCACGTGGCGCTTGCTTGATTTCTTGCTCAGTAACCGGCTGTTCCGCGCCGGGCAAAATATCGTAATAGGTAAAGCGGTTTTTCTCGGGCTGGCCGCTGGCTTTGCCGTCGGCTTTTTGCGCGCTGGGCTTCGTCGGCGATTTCGCGCTGGCGGCCGGATTGGTCGCTTGCCGAAATGGGCTGGGGGCGGCGTTGATATAGAGCGCCACAATCAGCGCAATGCCTAAACCTATGAGTACGCCGATAACGACACCGGTAATCATGGGGTTATTGGCGGTAAAGCCATCGGTCGCACGTTTCTTATAATCGCGATTGGTCGCCATTTACATTTTCTCGGGCGCGGACACGCCCAGTATGGTTAAGCCGTTTTCCAGTACCTGGCGGATGGCAGTGACCAAGGCGATGCGCGCTAAGCGCAAGCTCTCATCCTCTACCAGGAACTGTTCGGCATTATAGTAGCTGTGGAAATCGCCCGCCAATTCCTTGAGGTAGTAGGCAATATGATGTGGCGCAAGTTCCCGCTCGGCCAAGGCCAGGATTTCCGGATAAGCATGTAAGCGCTGTAACAAACCCGATTCATAAGCGCTGCTTAGGCGCGTTAACACCCCGGGCTCGCCCAAGGTCTTGGCTTCTCCCGCCCACTTGCTCAGCACCGAACAGCAGCGCGCATGCGCGTATTGAATGTAGTACACCGGATTGTCATTACTTTGCGATTTGGCCAAATCCAAATCGAAATCCAGGTGCTGATCGCTCTTGCGCAATACATAAAAAAACCGCGCTGCGTCATTGCCGACTTCCTGGCGTAATTCGCGCAAGGTCACGAACTCACCCGAGCGCGTCGACATGGAAACTTTTTCCCCGCCGCGATACAAGACCGCGAATTGCACCAAGGCAATCGCGAGTTTATCTGCGTCCAAACCCATGGCCCGCAGAGCGCCCATGACTCTCGCGATATAGCCGTGATGGTCGGCGCCCCAGATATCAATTAGCAGATCAAAACCGCGTTCGAATTTATTCAAGTGATAGGCGATATCCGAGGCGAAATAAGTGTATTGCCCATTTTCACGCTGCACCACGCGGTCTTTTTCGTCGCCGAAACTGCTAGAGCGAAACCATACCGCGCCGTCTTGGGTATACAAATGGCCGTTCGCCTCGAGCTTAGCCAAAGCCTTCTCCACCAAGGCGCTATCGAAGAGCGATTTCTCGGAAAACCAGGTATCGAAAGTGACGCCGAAGTCCGTCAGATCATTGCGACAATCGCCCAGTTGCTCGGTCAGCACCAGGTTATGGATATAGGCATAGTCCTCGCCCAGCAGTTTTTTCGCGTTCGCGATCAGTTGATCCAGATGCGCTTCCTTGTCTTCTTCTACGCTGGGCGCGCCGTCCAGCACATGCCAAGGCTCGTGTACATACCGGTCTTGATGCGCGGTCGCGATAATGCGCGCCATGTCGCGCACATACTCGCCTTGATAAGCATTGGGCGGGAAAGGCACATTGATGCCGCTTAACTCCAAGTAGCGCAACCAAGTCGAGAGCGCCAAAATATCCATTTGCCGTCCCGCGTCATTCACATAATATTCGCGCGTGACTTGGTAGCCGGCTGCCGCGAAGACATTGCACAGCGTGGCGCCAAAGGCGGCGCCGCGGCCGTGGCCGACATGCAAGGGGCCAGTGGGATTGGCGGAGACGAATTCCACTTGGATACGCTTGCCATTGGCCGGCCTTAGCCCGAAGCGCGTACCGGCGCGCAAAATCTCTGCGACTACGCTTTGCTTAAAATGCGGACTGAGAAAAAAATTAATGAAGCCGGCGCCGGCGATCTCGGTTTTTTCCACCCACTCTGAAGCGGGTAAAGCGCACTGTATGGCCAGCGCTAAATCACGCGGCTTGCGTTGTAGGCTCTTGGCCAACTGCAGCGCGATATTGCAGGCAAAATCGCCATGTGCCGGCTGTTTGCTGCGACTTAATTCTATTGCGGCAGGCGCGTCATGGCCGAGCGCGGACACGGCATCGCCGATGAGAGTGATCAGGTGGGATTGGATATCTGGCATGGGAAAATGCGTAATTATACGGCCTGCCGCCCCGGGGCGCATGGCTGTTTGCGCGGCTGCCCAGGCGTAATCCGGCGCGCGCGACCGGGCATGGAATAAATACGCTCTCAGTCGCGTCTTCCGAGATGACCGCCGGCAAATCATTGCGAAATCCGGCTGCCTGGGGTTTACCGCGCAGATCTCGCGGCTATTGCATGAGTAGAGGAGAGAAACCTATGAAAATAATTTTACCGACCGGATTGTTGATCTTGCTCATGCACGCCACACTCGGCGCGGCCGCGGAATTCAAGGACGGGGCGGCGGCCCAGGCGGCGATACAAGCACAAACGCAGATTATCAGCCGCAAGCCCAAACAGGCCGACGCTTATCTCGTACGCGCGCAAGCGTATGCCGCCTTGCAGGATTGGGCGCACGCCATACCCGATTTTAGTCAAGCTTTGCGGCTCGACCCGCAATTGGACGCGGCCTATTATGGGCGCGGTATGGCGCTGGCCCTGGTCGGTGAAATTGATAAGGGAATACAGGATTTGGATGTATATATTCAGCGCAATCCGCAAAGCAGTTTGGCTTACACCAAGCGCGGCGTGCGTAATATCTGGCGCAATCAACTCGACGCCGCGGAACGCGATTTAAAGCAGGCGATTGTGCTGGATGCGCGTAACGCCGAAGCCCACGATGATTTGGGTGTGGTTTATGCCAAGCGCCAGCGTTTGGATTTAGCCACGCAGCATTTCGCCGCCGCCATGGAACTCGATCCCAGTTATCAGAAGGCCTATCACAATCTCGCAATCAGCTTTTACTTGGGGCGCCAGTATGCGGCGGCCTTGGAAGTGGTCGATGCCGGCTTGCAGCTAGACGCAGACAATCGCAGCTCGCTGTTATTGAAAGCAGCGATTTTGCGCGCCTTAGGTCGCGAGGACCAGGCCCAGGTAATCGCCGAGCGGGCCGAATTTTTACCGGAAGATAATTGGACCGAGCGTTCCGCTTTAGTCGAACGCCCTGCGACTACACGATAAGGAGCATCATGCAAAAAAATTATTTTAAATCTGCTTATTTGATACTCGCCGCCGGCATGAGCGCATGCGCGTCCGCGAACGCCGCGCCACTTGCCGCGCCGGAATTTCACCGTGCGGTCTACGCTTTGGCGGAGCAAGAATTAGCCAAGGCACCCACCCGGGTTGAAACCGAATCTGGAGAATACGCCGGCTCGGCCGCTGCCCAGTATCGTTACACGGAAAGCCGGTATTACGACGCCCAATCCGGGCGGCTGATCGCGCGTATACGCCGCGATGCCAATAAACCGGAGGCTTTGCATATCATCGAGGTGAATATTTACGATCAGCAGGGCAAGGTCGTGCGCGATTACGGTTCTATCAGCCTGCCCTGGGCACCGCAATTGCCGGTACGCACGATGATTAATCTGCATCACTACGCGGGCGAGCTACACAGCTTCCGGCAATTTGATATGTATGGCGATGCAGTCTATGAATCTTGCAGCGGGCGTTTTCAGAATCGGCCCCTGCGTTTGGATTTGGAAGGCGCAGAGATAGCGGCGCAAGCTAATACGCCCACTTATCGCGCTTGCTTTGACGGGCTCAGCAGCCAAGCCTTAGCCTATTTAAACCCTCATTGAAATTTAAGGCCGCACATAAGCATAGCCATCGCGCTGCCGCTCCATGATTTCCACCACGCCGGCTTGCACCACATCCACACGTTGATTGAGGGCGGAACGCGGCGTTTGCGTCATGCTCATGGTGTTGCCGCAGGCCAGTAGCTTGACCCCTTCGCGCGCCGCTTGCTCCATGCCGGCGGCCGCCACGGAATCGCTGCGAAACATTTCCAAACCGGGTCCATAGGCCACGATCTCTATACCCATGTCTTTTTCCGCATAGGCCTTGCGCACATTGCGCGCGTTGAGTAAAGCCATTTGCCATTTCGCCGGATCGTTTTCGCTGACTTGGATGACCACGCCGCTGGGCGCGGCGAGGTTGCGCTGCCAAGTGTGCAGGGCCCAGCCCAGGCCTATGCCTAAAATTAAAAAAGCACCTAAGGCTAAGGCTTTTTGCCAAGTCGGTGGCGCGGCGAGTTCACGCCCGGGCGCGGGGGGCGGATGTTGGTAAGCCATATGCAGCAAGTGTTTGCTTTGCTGTATCGCGTCTACTCTTAATCGCAAGTCGGCATCGTTTTGCATGCCCTCCAATAATTGACGTCGATCCGCCGGATCCAGTTGATCATCGACGAAAGCATGTAATTGCTCATCCGAAAATGCGCGGTCTTTCATTCTTCACCTCGCTGTCTGGATTTTAGAGATTCGGGTTTGAGTGGATAGACCGTCGCGGGCGCCGCCTGTAATTGGGCGCGCAAAGCTTCCCGCCCCCGGCAGAGCCGGCTCATTACCGTGCCCACCGGAATCTGCAAGGCCGCCGCCGTCTCGCTGTACGACAATTCACCCAGATCGACCAAAGTCAAAACTTGTCTTTGGCCCAACGGCAGCATGGCCACGGCGTGGCGCACCCGCCGGACTAATTGCGACTCCGCCGCGTGATCCTCGGGCAGAGGATCGGAGGCGGGCAATTCCAAGATTTCATCGAAGTCAGCTTGCGGACGGCGGCGCCGGTAATGATCGCGCAGGCAATTTGCCAAAATGCCAAATAGCCAGCCGTCTAGGCTCGCTGGCTCTTTAAGCTGAGCTAAATTTTTCATGGCCTTGAGCAAGGTTTCTTGCACCAAATCGTCGGCCAGCATGGGATCGTGGCACCAAGCATAAGCGGCTCTATACAGCATCGGCCGTTTCGCGCTTAAGCTCTGTTTCAGCGTTTTTAATGTGAATATGTGCGTAAGAATCGCCGGCTCCTCATCTCAGGTAAGGTAAGACGCCATGCTGCCGCCGCTTATTCCGTCTCTTAAATCGGGCTGCGCTCATCTTTCAAACATCTAGCGGATCCACGTCTATGCTCCAGCGTACCGTATAGCTTTTTTGCGCGATCAAGAGTGGCATCCAGGCACGCAAAAATCGTTGCAAGTCAGCGCGGGAATCGGCCTCGATCAATAATTGCGCACGCTCCTTGCCCGCTAATTTGCTCATTAACGCCGGCACCGGATCATATAATTTGAGATGCTTCATTTTGGGAGCCAGGCTTGCGGTCTGCTGTAAAAACTTTAGCGCGCGCTCTTGCTGATTGGCCTCGGCACGCAACAAGGCCTGGAAGGAAAACGGCGGCAGGCCGGCGCTTTGCCGCTCTTGCAGTAGCGCGGCGGCGAACCCCGGATAATCACTAGCGCGTAAAGCCTGAAACAAAGGATGCTGGGGGAAAGCGGTTTGGATCAACACTTCGCCCTTGAGCGCGGCTCGCCCGGCGCGTCCCGCAACTTGCAACAACTGCGCGAATAAACGCTCAGACGCGCGAAAGTCGGCGCTGTATAAACCGCCATCGGCATTTACCACGCCTACCAGGGTGAGATGGGGGAAATCATGCCCTTTGGCCAGCATTTGCGTGCCAACCAAGATATCCACTTCGCGCGCTTGGACTTGTTGCAGCATAGTGCTCAAGGCATGTTTTGCCCGCGTGCTGTCTCTATCGATACGCAACACCCGCGCTTCGGGAAAAAATTTTTTGAGCGTGGCTTCTATTCTTTGCGTGCCCTGACCCAGCGGCGTGAGCTCGGCACTGCCGCATTGCGGACAGTGGCGCGGAAGAGCGGCGGCGTGACCACAGTGATGGCAGCGCAAACGCTGCTGCTTTAAGTGCACGACTAAATGACTGCTACAGCGCTGACAAGCGGAAATCCAGGCGCAAGCTTCGCAGTACAACACCGGCGCATAACCACGGCGATTAATAAACAATAAGCTTTGTTCGCCTCGCGCCATTCTTTGCTTGAGCGCGCTGATCAGCGGCGCGCTTAGACCCTCGGTCACCGCAACGCGGCGTATATCAATGCAGGCTATATGCGGTAAGACAGCCGTGGCGACTGCGCGCTGCGGCAACATCAATAACCGATAGCGTTTTTGCAAGGCGTTGTGATAACTATCCAGCGCGGGTGTCGCCGAACCTAAAATAACGGGGATGCCTAAACGCTTTGCGCGTATGACCGCAACGTCGCGCGCGGAATAACGCATGCCTTCTTGTTGCTTGTAGGAGCTGTCGTGCTCTTCGTCCACCACGATCATTTCCAGCTTAGGCATGGGCGCAAATACTGCCAGACGCGTTCCCAGGACAATTTGCGCTTCGCCGGCGCTTGCGGCTAGCCAATTTTGCAAACGCTGACCTTCGTTTAGATTGCTGTGCAGACTGCATAAATTTGCCCGCGGAAAACGTTCGCGGAAACGCGCCTCGAGTTGCGGCGTGAGATTGATTTCCGGCACCAACACCAACACCTGCCCCTGCCGCGCCAATACGGTGGCAATGGCCTGCAAATAGACCTCGGTTTTCCCGCTGCCGGTGACGCCATATAACAAGCTCGCTTGAAAACCCGTCTGGCTGAGGATAGCGTGCAAGGCTTGCGCTTGCTCGACGTTAAGCCGCAAGGATGCGTCGCTGGATAAGCGCGTGGCGTTAACCGTATTGAGATTGGCGTTGTTGTCTTTCGGCATCAGGCTAGACAGCCCAACGCTTTCCAGCCAATTCAATGCCTCAAACTCGCCCCACAGCGCGCTTCCC
>CAZKHT010000089.1:0-10712 GCA_964552595.1 uncultured Burkholderiales bacterium | reverse complement strand
TTTTGTTCGAGCCGGCGAGCTTGGTCCGCGCGTCTATTGAATCCAGTAAGGCTTGCTGTGCGTCCATAAGTGGTTCCATCCCTAGGTTCTACTGGCTAAGCGGCTTTCGCTACCACGCCTTCCAAAATGCGGGTAAGCGTTTCGGATAAGCGTTGTGGCTCGAATTTCGAAACATATTCATCGACGCCGACCGAACGGCCTAATTGCTGATTCGACATCCCGGATAAAGACGAATGCATGATCACGGGTATACCGTGAAAACGCGGATCGGCCTTGATGTTTTTGGTCAAAATATAGCCATCCATCTCCGGCATTTCGACATCGGTTAAGACCAGTTGCACGAGGTCGGTCAACGGTATGTTCGCGGTCTCGGCTTGCTCTGCCATTTTCTTCAAATGTTCCCAAGCGTTTTTGCCATTGGTCGCGAAGTGATAATTCACGCCCATGGCTTGCAAGGTGCGCTCGATTTGTTTGCGGGCGATAGGGGAGTCGTCGCAGAAGAAAATCGTGCGATTTTCCATGGCCACAGGTTTGACTTGGGCGAAGATGGTTTCATCTTCGTAGCTGCTGGTGGTTTCGGCGAGGATTTTTTCTACATCCATTAACATCACTAGGCGGCCGTCGGGCAATTCCGTCACGGCGGTGACCAGGCCACCCATATGCGAGGAAAACATTTCCGGCGGTACGCGTATGGACGCCCAATCGAGACGCAATATGGTATCCACCGCCTCGACCAGAAAACCTTGAGTGTGGCCGTTGTATTCGGTCACTATCATCACCTCGGGCTTGGCGTCGGTTTGCACGCCGGTATAGCGAACCAGGTCGACGATAGGCACTAATTGCCCGCGTAAGCTGACCATGCCTTCGACTGAGGGCGGCAATTCCGGCGGCCGGGTGATTTCCGGCACGCGCATCACTTCACGCACCTTAAACACATTAATGCCGTAGGTTTCGCGGCGGCCGGAGCGGGTATCCGTGCCTAAGGTGAACAATAAAATTTCTAATTTATTGGTGCCCGCCAGCTTGGTGCGGCCATCGATATTTTTCATCAGTTCAGACATGCTGGTGCTCCTTTAGCTGGGGGTATTCAGGGTGTTTAATCTGCATGGTTATTGCCTTCGCACAGGGCACCGGTATGGCTCTCTCCGGATTGCGCCATATGCTCCAATTCAATAATGAGCTGCATGCTGGCGCGCTCCATATCGGTCAAGCTGCTTAACGCGGTTTCATTGTCGCCGGCGCGTAAGCGCTCGATAGCGGCCAGGCCATGGCTGTGCACGGCGCGGTGCGGCTGCTCCAATTGCTTATAGCCATTCAAGGTACTGTAAGTGGATTTGTTTTCGCCCTCGTAATACCACTGCCCTAAGCGACATTGCGTGTGCGTGCTCAAGTCGGCTGCCGATTTTTGCGACAAGCCCATAAATATTTTGTAGATATCGAATTTGAAAACCAGATGATCGACTTTCGCCAGCTCCACGAAGCTACGCAAAGCAGACGCGGCAATCGCGCCTTCCATTTTGTGCGAGAGATTCAGTAATTCGTGCAGGCTTTCGGTCGCGGCTTCGCCTTGGCGGCTGAAGGCATCGGATTGGCCGGCTTCGCTTTCCATCTGAGTTTTCGCGGAAAGAATTTCGTCTTGTATGCTTGCAACCAGCGTGGAAATTTCGCTGGTGGCATGGCTGGTGCGTTCTGCGAGTTTGCGCACTTCATCGGCGACCACCGCGAATCCGCGTCCTTGCTCGCCGGCGCGCGCGGCCTCGATGGCTGCGTTCAATGCCAATAAATTGGTCTGGTCGGCGATCTCTTTAATCAACATCACGATGCCGCCAATTTGTCCGGCGCGCTCGTTTAGATTCTCCACGCTATGCGCGGTTTGCTGGGTTTTCTCCGATACCGTATGCAAATTGGCGGCGATCTTGGCCATTGCCTCGCGGCTTTGATTAGAGGCGCTGGCGGCTTCTATTGCGCCTTTTTGCTCGGATTTCATGGTGGTGGCCAAGCCCGACAAAGAGCGCTGCAGTTCGACGAACGACTCGCCGAATTTTTGCATGCTATCGAACATGCCGCCGTACAAGGCGTGCTTGGCTGACAAATCCGCGATCTGCGCGGCCAAGGCTGATTTTTCAGTCGCGGTCGTGCCCAGCGCAAGATTCAATCGATCACGCTCGGATTTAAGCTGATTAAATTCTTGCTGCAAGCTGGCGAGCTGCTTTTTCCATTTCCTACCAAACATAAAAAATCTCCCGGGCCGCGGCCACTAAGCTTGCAAACGAAAACGGCTAATGACTTTTTGTAGACCTTGCGAATGGTCCACCATCTCTTGCGAGGCGGAGGCAGCGCCTTCCACCGCGCGACTGTTTTCTTGCGCCATGCGCGCGATTTCCTCGACGGTGGCGGTCAGCGAATCGCTGGCCGCGGATTGATCGCGCGTTGCATTGGCGATCTGGCCTATCATCTCAACCACTTGCTCGACGCTACGGCTAATATCTTGCAAGGCCTTGCCCGCTTGATTCGCGAGATCCACGCCTTCGCGCACTTCCTCGCTGCCCTGGCGCATGCTATTCACGGCTTGGCCGGTATCGTTTTGAATACCGCTAATCATGGTGGAGATTTCCGCCGTCGCCGCAGTGGTGCGCTCCGCCAGCTTGCGCACCTCATCGGCCACCACGGCGAAGCCGCGTCCCTGTTCCCCGGCGCGGGCCGCCTCAATCGCGGCATTTAAAGCGAGCAGATTGGTTTGATCGGCAATGTCTTTAATCACCGAAAGAATTTTTCCGATTTGTGTGGAGCGCTGCCCCAAATCCGCGATGGAAGTAGCCGACTCGCTGACTGTGCGAGCAACCCGCTCTATTCCCTGGACTGCGCTGGCGACCACTTTATTACCTTGTTTGGAAAGTTCGCGCGCGTTATTCGCTGCGCTGACTATCTCTTCGGACGTGGCGGCGATTTCTTTAAACGAAGTATTCAGCTGCTCGACGGAGCTGGCGGCCTCTGCGGCACGCATGGTTTGCTGACGCGAGCTTTGGGCCACTTGTCCGGCGGTCACGGATAAGGCATCGGCGTTTTGATTGACTTGCATGCTGGAGGTATTGACCTCGCTAATCAGATGCGCGAACTGCTGGGTCATCTGATTAAAGCGGGCACCTACCCGGGCCAATTCATCGTGCCCATTAACGCTGACCTGCGTGGTTAAGTCGCCCTCGGCGAGTTTCGCCGAAGCTTTTTCCAACGCGCTCACCCCACGGTTGATAGAGCGGGAAATGAACACGCCCATTAGAATCGCAAGCAGGGCGCCTAAACCCACGCTGGCTAAAGAGGCGATGCGCGCCACTTTGCCTTGCTTTAAAGATTGCTCAAATTCTTTCTGCGCGGCCTGGGTTTGGAACTGTATCACCGCGTCTATACCGTCCGATGCCTTGGCGAAAAGTGGCTCCAAAACCGATTTGCGTAATTTATCCGCCTCCGCAAATTTTTCACCTTGCAAGAGATCTATCATGGGCAGCACGCCGGTGCGTCCAAAGTTGGTGCGGGCTTCGATAAATGCATCCAAGAGCTTCTTTTCTTCGCCCTTGGGTTGATGCTGTTTATAGAGATCGAGTAATTGCTCTACCTTAAAAATATTGCTGCGGACTTTATCGGAGTGCGCCATGATTTCGAAGGCATCCGTTTCTTGGCGCGCGACCAATAAATAAATCCGAATTTGGTTTTGCAGGTTGCGTATATTGTTCAAGACATCGATGGCCACCAGCCGGTCCTTATAGATGGACTCGGCAGCTTGCTGGGTATTGTGTATGCCCCACTGCCCCGCGACGCCGATTGCGACCATTAGCAGCGTGGCAAAGGTAATCAGCACCACGAGCTTGGTGCGTATGGTCAGATTCTCTAACAGGTTCATCGCGCTATTCCCTTTTCTTAGCTTTCCCAATGGGATGGCCAACTTATCGGCAGCGCGGGCGGGAAACTTTAATTAATGGAAAGGCGCTGGTTTAGGTATTTATTCTGTAGGGACGGGGGCTTACGGTATTCGGGGAAGCCGGCGAAGATAAAGGCATAACGCTTAGCTTTCAGCCTAAACACATCAGAGAAAGGTTTACATTGATAACCGATGGTTAATATCGTAAAGTAAGGAATCCTTACTTTACGGAACGATCATGTTAGCGAAGTTAACCTCCAAAAATCAGCTCACCTTACCTAAAAGTATTACCGCGACCGTAGGCGCAACCGAATACTTCGATGTGGAAGCGCGCAATGGCCAAATCGTGCTCACGCCGGTGCATATTCAACGTGGCGACGCGGTACGGGCTAAGTTGGCTGAATTAAACATACAAGAGAAGGACATTGCGGATGCCGTTGCTTGGGCGCGTAAACCTTCAAGCGCGAGTAAAAGCCTACGTAAGAAATGAGCGTCAAGCGGCGAATTCCGCAGGTCGTGATCGACACTAACCTGGTGTTATCCGCGCTGGTGTTTGCGCAGGGCCGGCTCACGCCTTTGCGGCATTCTTGGCAAAATGCGCAATGCCTACCGTTGATATCTAACGAAACCGCATCGGAATTACTAAGGGTATTGACCTACCCCAAATTCAAACTCACACAAGCTGAACGGCATGAACTCTTGGCCGCCTATATTCCCTGGTGTAAAACGGTAGTGCTGCCACAAAAGCCCCCCGCCACGCCCCCTTGCCGGGATCCTTTCGATATTCCTTTTCTACAATTGGCTATGGTCGGCAACGCAGATTTTTTAGTTACGGCAGACCAAGACTTACTTAGTCTGGCCGAGAAATTTGGACGGCCTATTGTCAGCGCGGCGCGATTTTTGGAAACATTAAACAAATGAGCCCCGGCTTTTTTGGTACAAGCGCGGCGCGCTTCGTTTGTCTAAATACGCCATTCAATGCGAAACCACAGTCGCAGTGCTACGCCTCTAAGAAATCCCATCGCCCCTCCAGAGAGGGTAGACATCGGTAACGTTTTACACAAAACTCACGAAATTATTTGCGTGAGAAGCACTTTCAATTACGAACATAGTTAACTACGCAAATGCGGCCACATTTTCTTAATGAATAAAATTCATTGAGGATATGAGGCGGCGTACTTGGTTTGCATTTAACTGTGCACCCACGATGTAAATGGGTCTAGTGCCCTCGTGCGAAAGGAAAGGCCAATTGGGACATGCTCGTAAACGACGAGAATTGTTTTTTAAAAATCATCCTACTTGCATCTTTTGTGGTGGAGGCGTGAAGGCGACGACGTTCGAGCACTGTCCGCCCAGGGCAATGTTTCAGGAGAAAAAATGGCCGGAGGGTTTCGAGTTTCCTTCCTGTGCAAGGTGCAACAACGGAACTAGCGACCAAGACCTTCTGATTGCCATGCTTGCACGAATTGATCCGTTCGATGATGCGGGTGACAGTGACGGACGAATGTCTGGTTTGATGCATGGAGTCAACCGGCAATTCCCGGGTTTATTTAGTAAGATGACGCCATCTGCTACCGAAGCACGAAGGAGCAATCGGGAACTCAGAATTACTCCGGGCCTAGGAAAAACTCACCAGGAGTGTAGCGCTGTTAAAGTCACAGATGAAATACATACTGCGGTGAGCACGTTTTCGGGGAAGCTTGCCAAAGGTATCTACTATATGAACTCGGGAAAAATTTTCCCAAGGGATGGTTGCCTGTTACTCAATTGGTTCACAAATGCTAATCTCTTTAAGGACGGGAAATACGAGCCATTTGAGACCTTAAAAGATATCTCTGGCGACATGCCTCCAATCCGACGTGCGGGGCGTTACTTGAATGAGCAATTCGAATTTAAGCTTTCAATGTCTCAAGATTTCCAGGTTTTCGTCGTGCAGGCTATCTTTGGAAAATCATTTGGGATTGTTGTTTTCGGTGCGACCATAGCGGGTGCGTTAGAGTCTGTTATTCTGTCACTTCGTAAACGCACGCAGCGGGAAGGGCCATTCACGGTGCTGGAGTCTGCTTCCTTGCCGATAGGAAGAGCGCGCGACGAAGTTTTATAACGCAGTAAAGGCAAGTAAAACTTATCGTAGCAGTCAGCAGATAGAAGTTTTCCCGTTCCATTCAAGGAAGAAGAAACGGCTGAAATGGCTTAAACCGCCACCGGCGCCTTAATCGCCGGATAAGGGTCATAGCCCTCCAGCGTGAAATCCTCGAACTTAAAATCAAATAAATTCTTCACCGCCGGATTTAAGCGCATTTGCGGCAAGGGGCGGGGCGTGCGCGACAATTGCTCGCGGGCTTGATCGAGATGGTTAAGATATAAGTGGGCGTCACCCAGGGTGTGCACAAAATCACCGGGCTTTAGATTGCAGACTTGGGCAACCATTAAAGTCAGCAGCGCATACGATGCGATATTGAACGGGACACCTAAAAAAATATCGGCGCTGCGCTGGTAGAGCTGACAAGAGAGTTTGCCGTCCGCCACATAGAATTGAAAAAACGCGTGGCAGGGCGGCAGTTTCATATTCTCGATTTCGCCTACATTCCAGGCGGAGACGATAAGCCGGCGCGAATCGGGATTGCGTTTGATTTGATCCAGCACTTGCGCGACTTGATCGATGTGGCGGCCATCGGCGGTGGGCCAAGAGCGCCATTGATAACCATAGATAGGACCAAGATTGCCATTCGCGTCCGCCCATTCATCCCAAATGCTGACGCCGTTTTCTTTCAAATAGCGGGTATTGGTATCGCCCGCTAAAAACCATAACAGCTCATGAATGATGGAGCGCAGATGGCATTTTTTTGTGGTGACTAAAGGAAAGCCCTGCGCCAAGTCGTAGCGCATTTGATAGCCGAACACCGACAGCGTGCCGG
This sequence comes from uncultured Burkholderiales bacterium, assembly GCA_964552595.1. Lineage (GTDB taxonomy): Bacteria > Pseudomonadota > Gammaproteobacteria > Burkholderiales > Thiobacteraceae > RBG-16-58-11. The sequence goes on along the minus strand of CAZKHT010000089.1, from coordinate 3,881 downwards.
TGCCGGTACGATCGGATTTCTCATGACCGTGATCTAAAACGTGTTGCATCAAATCCAGATAAGCGCGCATAAATCCTTAGCGATACAGTTCATAAACATCCAGGGTTTCGGGTTCGGCACGCGAGTCCGCTATCCAAGTTTGCAGCGCCGGCAGGGCGAGCAGGGTTTTGCAATACGCGAGCGCGTTTTCATCGAGCGGGGGTGCATAGGTGTTGAAGCGCAAGACCACGGGTGCGTAAAAGGCATCGGCAATGGAAAAGGTCCCGTACAAAAATGGACCCTCCTTGCCATATCCATCGCGGCACTCACGCCAAATAGCCTGTATGCGTTGAATATCGGTCACGACTTCAGGGGTGAGTCCGCGCCCGGGAAAGCTGCCGCGTGCATTCATGGTCATATGTTCGCGCAGTGCGGTAAAACTCGAGTGCATTTCCGCGCACACCGAGCGCGCATGGGCGCGCGCAGCAGTGGACCTAGGCCATAAGCCAGCCTCGGGAAAACGCTCGGCCAAATATTCGCAGATCGCCAGGGAATCCCAGACCGTCGTCGCACCGTCATGCAAGACCGGCACCTTGCCCGCGGCGGAATGCTGTAAAAGCGCCGGCATGGTTTGCGCCTGCCGCAGGGGGATGCGAATTTCTTCAAAGGGTAAACCAAATTGCTTGAGCACCAGCCACGGCCGCAACGACCACGAGGAATAATTTTTATTGCCGATAACCAGGGTGAGATTAGACACGGTACTCAATCTTCTAAACGCTGCCAGCAACCATCGATCAAACCCTCTAGCGGTTTGAATTTCACTTTGTATGCCATCTTCTGGCTGTGGGCGATCCAATAACCTAAATATAAAAACGGCAAGCCTTGAGCGCGGCAACGCGCGATTTGCCACAAGACGTTATAGGTGCCGAAACTCGCATGCTGCACTTGCGGATCGAAAAAAGTATACACCGCCGACAAACCGCTATTTGCCACGTCGACTACGCTCACCATGCGCAAAATATCGTTCTCGCGGAACTCCACCAGATTGGTGGAAACGCCGCTCTCCAATAAAAATTGGTGGTATTGCTGCTGGTCGTCTTGATCCATGCCGCCGCCGGGGTGGCGTTGGCTTTGATAGCGGCGATATAAATCGAAATGCTCTTGCTCGAAGCGCAACGGCAGCATATGCGTGGTCAAATTGGCGTGGCGTTTTTGCGCCCGACGTTGCGCGCGGCTGGGAGAAAATTCATCGACCAATAAACGTACCGGCACGCAAGCGCGGCAACGGTCACATAGAGGCCGGTAGACATAAGCACCGCTACGCCGGAAACCGAGTTGGATGAGCTCGCTATACACTTCGGCGGTGATCAAATGGCTAGGCGTGGCGACCTGAGAGCGCGCCATGCGTCCTGCGAGATAGCTGCAAGCGTAAGCGGAGGTGAGATAGAACTGCAGCTTATGTGCGGGAAAATCGTTAAGCATCCGCGTTCAATTCTTCCTTCAAGTTCGCATCCAGCCGCCAAGGAGAGGGGACTGCGGAATATTGTATCAGTTCGGAAACACGCTGCATAAACTCGTCGCGGCGGATTTCACGGGCGCCCAAGGATGCCAAATGCGCGGTTTTCATTTGGCAATCTATCACGCCAAAACCCCAGCGCTTGAGCTGCCACACCAAATGCACAAAGGCAAGTTTCGAGGCATCGGTCATCTTAGAAAACATAGACTCGCCATAAAACATCCGCCCCACCGCCACCCCGTATAAACCGCCCACTAATTCGCCATCCACCCAAGTCTCGGCGCTGTGAGCGAAGCCGCGCTGATGCAGCGCGGTATAAGCCTCTATCATCACCGGCGTGATCCAGGTACCTGCTTGGCCCGGCCGTGCTTGCGCGCAGCCGCGCATAACGTCCGCGAAGGCGCTATCTAAGCGTATTTCATATTCGCGATTGCGTATGACTTTTTTGAGTGAGCGGCTGACTCTGAGTTCCCAAGGCAGTAACACCATGCGGGGATCTGGACTCCACCAGAGTATGGGTTCGTCGGCGTTGAACCAGGGGAAGACGCCGCGGGAATAAGCTTCTATCAAGCGGCGAGGTGAAAGGTCGGCGCCGGCGGCGAGTAAGCCGTTTGGATCGCGTAGTGCTGTGTCCGTCGGTGGAAACGCGTCGTCGGGTCCTAACCATGGAATCATGATGGGATTTTACCTGACCGCATCCGTTTTTTCTTTGCGGCTTTGGCTATCTAGCCCTTAGAACAAATTTATCTTCAGATAACTTTTGAATAACGCTGGTTTTGCAAGTCGGTGCGTAGATATTTATCAAACACCATACAAATATTGCGCACCAATAGCCTTCCCTTGGCTGTGACGCTAATCCATTCATGATCCAGGATGATCAATCCGATTTCTTGTAGGGATTTCAGTTCGCCTATTTCTTCCGCGAAATACGTTTTAAATTCGATTAAATAAGCGGCCTCAATCGCCTCGATTGAAATTTCAAATTGGCACATGAGCCCATTTATAATGGTCCTGCGTAGTAAATCGTCGCGACTTAGGCGGTGTCCTCGCATGACAGGCAAAAGACACATATCGAGCCGATCATAGTAATCTTCCAATCTGCGGTAATTCTGGCTATAAACGGGGCCGACTTGTCCAATAGCCGAGACGCCAATGCCGATCAGATCACATTCCGCGTGGGTTGAGTAGCCTTGGAAATTCCGATGTAATGTGCCGAGTTTGAATGCTATCGCGAGCTCATCATCCGGTTTCGAAAAATGATCCATACCAATATAAATGTAGCCGGCTTCGCTCAACTTCCTAATGGCGAGACTGAGAATATCCAATTTTGCTTCGGCGCTAGGCAAGTCTGCCTCATTGATGCGGCGTTGCGGTTTAAATGCCGTGGGTATGTGTGCATAGTTATATAAAGCAATGCGATCAGGAGCGGCCGCGATCACTTTTTTTAGGGTCTGATTAAATCCCATGATTGTTTGTTTGGGCAGGCCGTAAATTAAATCCATTGCGACGGAAGTAAACCCTAAATCGCGCGCGGCATTAACAATGTCTAAGGTTTCCTCCTCAGTTTGGATTCGATGTACCGCCTGTTGCACCGTCGGATCAAAATCTTGTACTCCTAGGCTAAGACGGTTAAAGCCGATCTCCCGCACCAACGCTATGGTTTCTTCGTTCGCTCTGCGAGGGTCTATTTCAATGGAATACTCTCGCGTACTTTCATCGGTTAAATTGAAATGTTTTCGCGTTGCCTGCATTAGTTCGCGCATCTGCGCATGGCTCAAAAACGTAGGGGTGCCCCCTCCCCAATGGAGTTGTTCAACTTTATCGGCGGTGTCGAAGGCGCGGCTTTGTAGCTCCAGTTCCTGTAGAAGATAGTGCAGATAATGCCGGGCTTTGCCCTTGTCTTTTGTAATGATTTTATTGCAGGCGCAGTAATAGCAAAGTGCCTCGCAAAAAGGGATATGAAAATAGAGCGAGAGTGGTTGCTTGAAACCGCCCACCTTGCGTTTAGCCGCCCAGCTGCGGTAATCCGCTTCATCAAATGCTTCGCTAAAGCGGTCTGCGGTAGGATAGGAGGTATAGCGCGGCCCGTGCCGGTCCATGCGACGAACCAGGTTCGGATCAAAATCTACGTGCGCGTAACTATGCATAGACTATACTCGACAAAGTTTGAGTATGCCGTGTCTCAAAAAGGGATACTTTGATCTTGGTCAAGAATGCATTTGATTGGATGCTCATACAAGGGGGAAGCATATGTCTATGCAACGGACAGGCAAAAAAATAAATATCAGCGATCTCAAGCAGTCCTGCACTACATGCAGCTTGCGTGAACTGTGTCTTCCTATAGGCTTGAATGCGGAAGAGATGGAACAGCTGGATGAGCTCGTCA
>CAZKHT010000088.1:0-10811 GCA_964552595.1 uncultured Burkholderiales bacterium | reverse complement strand
CCGGATTATCGCCAAGTGTCTTAATTGCCTGACCAAAGGGGTGAGCTCGCAACCCTGCGGCGTATGCGCGGCGTGTACGGAGATAGACCGTGGTCGCTTTGTGGACATGATAGAGCTGGACGCTGCCTCGAATACCGGCATAGACAATATGCGCGAGGTTTTGGATAACGCGCAGTACGCGCCCAGCAGCGGCCGCTATAAAGTGTATTTAATCGACGAAGTGCATATGCTATCCAAAGCCGCTTTCAACTCCATGTTGAAGACTTTGGAAGAGCCGCCCGAGCATGTGAAATTTATCCTCGCCACGACCGATCCGCAGAAAATTCCGGTAACGGTGTTGTCGCGCTGTTTGCAATTCGGTTTAAAGCAAATGTCGCAGCAGTCCATTACCAGCCATTTGTCGAATGTCTTGGGCCAGGAAAATATTTCATTTGAGGCTTCCGCCTTGCCTTTACTCGCGCGTGGGGCGCAAGGTTCCATGCGCGATGCCTTGAGTCTCACCGACCAGGCTATCGCCCATGGTGGCGGAGAAATTAAAGAAGCCGAGGTACGCGCGATGTTGGGCGCGGTGGATCAGGCTTATCTTTACGACTTGCTAGACGGTATTCAAAAACAAGATGGGGCGGCGGTGCTGGACCTGGCCGAGCGCATGGCGGAGCGCAGTATTTCTTTCGATGCAGCGCTGCAAGACTTAGGCGTGCTCTTGCATCAGATTGCCTTAGCGCAAACAGTGCCCGAAGCGTTAAGCGAGACTCTGCCGGAGAAAGCGCGCATCCTAGCTTGGGCCAGCAGTTTCGATGCTGATGAAATTCAGCTTTATTATCAAATCGCCTTGCACGGTCGCAAAGACCTTTACTTGGCGCCGGACGAGTACGCGGGATTTAGCATGACTCTATTGCGCATGCTGGCATTTCGTCCGGAGACGGGCGCCGGCACCGCCAAGCCCGCTGCGGTGGCGCAAAAAAAAATGATCGCGCCAGCCAGCCAGAGCCTGCCCAGCCGCGTTGAAACGGCGCCTGCGCCGGCGGTAAAACCAACGCCCGTCACTGCGCCCGTTTCCTCGGCGCCTACACCCCAAGCCGCAAGCAGCGTGGCACAGTTCGATGGCGATTGGGTAGGCTTAGTGGAGAAACTTAAACTTTCCGGCATGGCGAAAATGCTGGCGCAGCATTGCGCGCTCAGTCTTTTCGAAGGGGATGTCATCAATCTGACCTTGCCCCCCGAGCACAAACATTTGGCCGATAAAGCCTACCGTGAAAAATTACGCACGACATTAAGCGAATGGTTTGCCAAACCCATTCGTTTGAATATTGAATTCGCTGAGCCGACGGTACTGACGCCGGTGCAAGTGCAGCGCAACGAAAAAGCCGCGCGCAACCAGCGCGCCATAGCATCCATAGAGCAAGACCCCTTCGTGAATGAATTGATGGAACAGTTCGATGCGAAAGTGATCGAATCCAGCATTAAACCCTTACAGACCCCTCAAGAGTAAGCACATATTAGGAGCAAAAAATGTTGAAAGGCGGCATAGGCAATCTGATGAAGCAGGCTCAGATGATGCAAGAGAATATGAAAAAAATGCAGGAGCAATTGGGCGAGATCGAAGTCGAAGGCCAATCGGGCGCCGGCTTGGTGAAGGTCACCATGACTTGCCGCTACGACGTGAAGCGCGTGAGCATAGACCCCAGCGTACTGGCCGATGATAAAGATATGGTTGAAGATTTAGTTGCTGCCGCGGTCAACGATGCGGTACGCAAGGTAGAAGCCACCTCGCAAGAAAAAATGGGCGCTATGACTGCCGGCATGGGTTTGCCTGCGGGATTCAAGATGCCATTTTGAATCGCCCACGCGGGCGCAACCACGCTCGCATTTAGAACTCATCCGCCATGAATATGAAACCGCTGTCTCTCCTAGCTGAGCTTATTGAATCCTTACGCTGCTTGCCCGGCGTCGGGCCGAAATCGGCGCAGCGCATGGCGTATTTTTTACTCCAACACGATAGGCAGGGCGCGGCGCGTTTAGCGGGGACCTTATCCGGCGCGCTTGCGCGAATTCAACATTGCCAGTCATGCAATAGTTTTACAGAGGACAAAGTGTGTGTCCTGTGCAGCTCCGCTAATCGAGATGCGACCACACTCTGCGTGATTGAGATGCCCGCCGATCTGATGATGATGGAGCAGACTCAGGTTTTTCGTGGCATGTATTTTGTCCTCATGGGGCGCTTGTCACCGCTGGATGGCATAGGGCCTAAAGAGCTGTATTTAGAGCGCTTGATTAAGCGCGCCACCGATGGGGTAGTGAAAGAAGTATTGCTCGCAACCAACTTCACGGTCGAGGGCGAAGCGACTGCGCATTATCTGGGCGAGTTGCTGCGGGAAAAAGGTTTGAAGGTCACGCGCATCGCGCGCGGCGTGCCGGTCGGCGGGGAATTGGAACACACGGATGTTGGCACCCTAGCGCAAGCGGTATTGGAACGGCGCGAAGTATCGTAAGATAGAGCAAAACTACTGATGCAGCGATCCGCTGCGATAAGAAAACAATTCACACGCAGTTCGAATTCCTCAGGGGGCGGCAATGGCAGACTGGGTCGAATACGCAAAAATCATAGGCGGCTTCGCAGGCGCCATCGGCATTTCCACTTTGGCCAAGTTGTATCACGACAAAGTCATCGCCGGCAAAGAAATCGAAATTAAGAACAAGGAAGCAGAGCTCGCGCGCATTCGTGCGGATTTATCGCGCGCCGAATCCCGCGCCAAAAACGCGGAAGACTCGGCTAGCCCTGGCCAGCGCGATTTGGGCAAATTGCGCGAGCAATTAACGGAAATAGTAGAACGTTTTGCCCAGACCTTAGGCGCGCAAGCCGCTACCTTATATGTCCCGCTTTTCACGGCAGGGGATGAGGAGGCGGAATTTCCGAGAGGCTTTGCTTTCGTCGCGGTCTACAACATCGATGCGAACGCCAGTGCGGCGATTCTGCGGATGAAGCTGGTCGAGGGCTGGACCATAGTCGGCGAGTGCTGGGCCAAAGGCGCGATGATGGAGGACAACACCTTACAGGCGAATGTACGGCATGTGTCTTCTTATGATGCCTTGTCGGGTTTTGTGCCGCTGCATACCTTGGTGGCACCGGTACGCTGGCAGAATCGGCAAGTGGGCGTGATTCAGTTTTTCAATAAAACGCAAACCGGCAATCCGCATAATATTGCGCTGGATGGATTTACCAGCGATGACAGAAAACAGTTGGTGGAATTGCTACAAGATACTTCCGAAGGTGGGATTGCCGCAAAGACTTATTACTTCCAGTCCAATCGCGATTTTATCCGCCTGCTCGGCTTGCAAGGCGAGATCAATCTGGAGAACGCGGCAATTTTGTATGTGGATTTAACGCGCTCGTCGTCATTATTTCGTGAGTTGCCCCTGATAGACGCGGCGCGCTTAATAAATCGTTTTAACGAAAACGTGTATCAGCGCATGGGCCGTTTTTCTGCCGTGGTGGAAAAATTTAATGGTGATGGCACCTTGGTGCGTTTTCATTATGGTGGTTTCGATACGCTCAAAGCCGCGAGCAACCCTGCGTTTCGGGCAGTGTGCGCGGCTACCGATCTGCTCGCCGATTTTAAAGACTTCAAGGCCAAGCATTGGAAGCAGCTCTCGAGTGAAGTGGCGAACGCGATTAAATTGCGTGTGACTGTTGCGCTGGGCCCTGTGCTTTCAACGAACGTGGGGCCACGCCAATTTCAATCGGCTACGGTCATGGGCCAATGCGTGAATCGTAGCGCCAAAATGGTAGGGTTGGCGCCGCGCGATCGTGATGTGATACTCGTGGATGATCATGTGCGTAAAGCGTTAATGCAAATCGAGCGTGGCTATGAGCAGGCTTTGAAAAGGTTTCAGCATTGGAACGAGCCGACAGGGGCGACGACGGCCAGCATGCTAGGTCATGAATATTATGAAGTCGACTGCGAGCCATTCAAACAAGCGGCGACCGAGATACGCTTAGGTGCCGGGCGGCTGGGCTCATAGACTGAGGCTATGCGTCGCGCGAAGGCCATTTTTGGGGCAGCGGTAAATATCGTAAGATAGCGAACAGGGCGGCGCGGCCGCGGACATGGCGATAGGTTGGACGGATGCAAACGATATTAGTCATCAATCCTAAAGGAGGGGCGGGTAAAACCACGCTATCCACCAATCTTTGCGGATTCTTCGCGCAGCAGGGTCAGACTGTCTCCCTAGGCGACATGGATAGGCAGCAGTCCAGCTTGCATTGGCTGTCCATACGCTCGCCGGACTTACCGCCGATTTGGGGCGTGGACGCGCGTGACGAAAAATTCGACCCCGCCAGCGTGAAATCTGCTTACCTCGTCTTAGACGCGCCGGCCGGCATTCACGGCAAAGAATTGACTGCCGCATTGCGCTTGGCCCATAAAATTTTGGTGCCGGTGCAACCCTCGCTATTCGATATGTGGGCCACCTCTGAATTTTTCGAAACCTTAAAGGAACATAAGGGCCTGCGCCGACATCAAGTTGAAATCGGTGTCGTCGGCATGCGGGTCGACCCCCGCACCCGCGCGGCGGCCTCGCTGCAACATTTTTTTGAGAAATATGAATTGCCGCTGATTACCAATTTGCGCGACGCACAAGTGTATATCCAAGCCGCGGCCCTAGGTGAAACCCTATTCGATCTGCCGCGCTCGCAGAGCGAGCGGGAGTTGGAACATTGGCTGCCGCTGGTGGATTGGGCTAGGGCTAAAGGGCGGTAAATTCTAAGTGGCTCGCTCATTTTCTGCTTATATAAAGTTGTTCATTTTTTCGTCTTTTATCATAACCGCACTCGGGGGCCACAGTTGTCATAATCCGTTTTGCATTGTTATTTAATACAAATCTTTGCTATTCGGAGGCAATCGCGAGTTTGGCAAAAGCTTCCACAAAAGTTTTATCCTCCAACGATGCCGAGTTGAGACGCGAGTACGCGAATTTGGTTGAGCACCTGCCGCTCGCTGGTTACGAAACAGATTGTGACGCGGTTAAGGCGGCGACTGAGCGCCTATTACTACGTGTGAATCAAGCGACCTCAATCAAGCGGGATAATTAGTGAAGATCAAGTGTTCCATTCCGCGTTAAGCACACTTTACGATTCGAAAAACTTGGGTAAAGAAAATTTTGCATAGTGTCCACCAACTGTTTGTACGTCCTATGTTTAACGTACAAGCAACGTCCACCCCGTCCGGAAGGCGAACGCCTAGCGCTCACGATCATATACTTAGAACAACATTTTTTCTTCGGATTGTATGCCACGGTCGTTTTAAGAAATGCGTGGGCGTTGTATTGTTAATTTGTTTTTCGCCGCTTGTACTCGCTGATATGAATGTCTGGCAAGAATTGCGCCGCGGCGGTCATGTGATTCTAATGCGCCACGCCAACACCGATGGATTAACCCCCAGCATAGACCCCGACTCGGATTTTGATGGTTGTGCCACGCAGCGTAATTTGTCGCTACAAGGGCGCAGTGACGCGACGCGTTTAGGTCGCGTTTTGCGCGCGCAGCGGATTCCCATTCGCGAAGTGTTAGCTGGGCCGTCATGTCGGACACAAGATACCGCGCGTCTGGCGTTTAAACGCTACAAGGTCTGGGACGAGCTCGATTTGTTGTCGGATTTCTCAGAAGCGGAGGCGGCGCAGCGAACGGCGCGAGTGACTGAAAAAATCACGGCGTATCGCGGCGCCAAAAATTGGGTGTTGGTAACACACCAGCAAAATATTGATGCCTTGGTTTTCGAGTTGGTGGATCCGGGGACTATGGTGGTTCTCAAACCGGACGGCAAGAATGTGCGCGTGCTGGCCAAACTGCCTATTAACGATCCGCGCTTAGGTCGTTAAGCGTCGGCGACTTGCAGCGGTAGTTTTTTCACTTCATCCAGCACCACATAATCATCGCGCCATACATATGCGGTAAATAATCTTGGCCTTCGTTGTCTATGGGGATGCAGAATGGGTATGCCCTGAGGCTTCGCCTCGACCAAGGTTTGGCGAGTGTCTTCTATGCCATAGACGCCGCGATAGCCGTCGAAATAATCGTACGGGATTGTCATGTGTGTCTAGGAAATCAGGGGCGATTCAGTGACCGCACGCCCCATGAGACCCTGGAAGACCGAACGAATGCTAGATAAATACGCAGGTTGAATTTGACCTGATAGTTGTCCTTAGACAAACCGGTAACCGTCAGTTCAAGTCTGAATGACTAAATATAAGTAGAATGGTCACGTTGATCCTTTAACCATTGACGCAGAGGATATGAACTTTGGCAACTAATGAAGCGCAAGTCCACTTTATGTTAGCGGGCTATCATTTCGATCCCCATGAGGTCACCAAGCACCTTGGCCTGCAACCGACTTCGGTCGATGCTTCTGGCGCCAGAAGCGACTTGAACAAGCCGGTGCTGAGCTCGTGGGAGCTGTCGACCGAGACGCTGAATGGCGATATCGATGTGTACAAGCTAACGGACGGTCTGATCAAGAAAATTGAGCCGGTGAAAGACAAGATTGTGGCGATCTGCAAAAGCCACAATCTGTCGCCACGGCTCAATTTGGTTCTTGTGTTGTCCACAGATAAGGACGAATCCGTGCCGGATGTCGGTTTCGGTGGCAGAACGGTTCGCTTCCTGGCGGATATCGGCGCATTTATCAATGTGGATTATCGACTTTCTCAGCGGCTTTAGAATTTAGCTATCCGGTTGAGTCCAAAAAAAAGCACGCTCATCGGAGCGTGCTTTTTACAGATGCGACTGCCTCTAAAAGTGCGTGGCAGAATGTCTCAGGGTTTCTTCGGTGTTTGGTAGGGCACTTCTTTCTGGAAGGGTTTCCAGGTGGTGTCGTAGCCGACAAAAAACTTGCCCGGAGTGATTTCTTTCTGGGTCGTCGTCAGATATTCAGTTTTGCCGGTGGGGACTTTTGGTCTAGTAAATACGGGCTTGTCACTCATTATTAGCGCTCCTCAATGGTTGAAAAACAGTTGCAAAATTATACTCTTTAACGCGTGTAGTGTGCATTTCTGGCGATGACGTGTCGGACACCCCCCTGAGGGTTCTCCACATCTCCCAGATAGCGCGGGATGACGTGAATATGGACATGGAAAATACTCTGGCCGGCGGCCGCGCCCACGTTCACCCCGATGTTGTAGCCGTCCGGGTGAAATTCCGCGTCGATGCGCTTTTTCTCCTGATTGATCAGGCTCATGCAAGCCGCCACCTCAGCTGGCGTCAGGTCAAAAAAGCTCGCCACGTGCCGCTTCGGAATGACCAGGGTATGGCCCGGGCTGACCGCATAGGTATCGCGGGCGCTGTAGGCGAGCTCCTCTACCAGTGACACGCCTTTAGGATCTTTGCAAAATAGGCACGGGTTGTTGGGATCGCGTTTTTTTTCTGGCTTTGTTTCTGTCACGAAAAAATAACCTTGATCAAATTCAATTCTCAATTTTTGTCAGTCCCGCAGTGATAGGGCGGGACCGGTTTGCTTGCTTACGCGGTGGCCGCAGTTCCCACTAGCTGGCGCGCCTGATTCAGTTGTGCCTCACAGTGCTTTGCACAAAGCGGCTGCAAAGCATGCGGGAAGCACTCCAGAATCAATTCAAACTCATCGGCAACGTCCTGTGCCAACACGGTATCCTTTATGAACTCGGCCAGGACATTTTGTGCCGTCGCCTTGTTCACTCGTACAATCACCGCCAAATGAAAGGGCAATTGTTGTTCCATGCTGACGGCCAAAGCTTTTTCATAGGAATGAATCGATTCTTTGATGCGCTCGGGATTTTGTTCCGCCTCCCCGAGGTGGTGTAACACGGCGCCACGGTTATTATGTGTTGCAGTTAATTCGTGTGCGTAATTATCGGCATCAAGTACTGCAAGCGCGTTTTTATAGGCCACCACGGATTTGTTTAAGGTACGGTTCCCCTTAAGCAGGAGCCCGAAGGAATGTAAGGCGGTACCGAGTTGATGCATGACCAATAGCCATTTTCCCGGTGTCTCCGTTTTCGAATACACGAGTAAGGCCGCGGTGTAGGCATCGACCGCCTTGTTCAGTAATTTTGTATCTGCGTTTTGGCGGCCCAAAGACTGCAATGCGGTTCCCAAATTGGCCTGTGTCTCGGCCCATTCGGACGGCGCTGTGTCTTGGCTAAGCAGTTCCAGCGCGCTCTCAAAGGATGCAATAGATTGGCCATAAAGGCTTTCATCCTTTCGGTTCTGGGCGAGGGCAGCGAGCACATTGCCCAGATTGTTCATGAGCGTTGCGCGAACCAATCGATCGCTTTCTGTGGCAACCGCCGATTCCAATGCGGCTTGTGCAGGTTCCAACACATTTGTACTGAAATGATGCAGTTCATAGCTTCCCCGCGTGTAGCGAAATTTATCCGCAACCGTGATTTTTGTATCCGGAATGGCCGCCGCTGCCACCTCATCACTTAAGAAACGTAGTGAGTCCGCGATAGCGCGCTCGAGCGCACCGTTGATGGGATACAAAATGTAATTGGTTGAATATTTCATTGCGCGCGCGCGAGTATTTCGTTTAAGTCAGGATTGCCATCGACCGCCCCACCAAGTTCGATCTCTTCCTCGGTGGCGTCGCGTATCGACAGCACTTCCAGCACGAATGTGACCTCTCTACCACAGAGTGGGTTGTTCCCGTCAACCGTCAGGGTCTTGTCATCGAATCGGGTCACAATAAAATTCTTCATTTCGCCTTTATCGTTTTCCATGGTGATGGTCATGCCGATCGCTCGGTATTCCTCTGGAACATTTTCGATCCGATCAGTGAATACCAGCGATTCATCTCGCTCACCGTATAGCGCAGTCATATCGATAGGTACTTCGATGATATCCCCGACTTTTTTGCCATATAGTTGTTTCGTCACCTCCTCAGCCATGACATCGTTGACGCCATGTACATAGCCCAATGGATATTCGATCGTTACCAAGACGTTTCCGGTCTTGGTATCGATGACCCGGTAATTTAGCTCAACGAATTTTTCGTCTTCAATCGTATCGGACATATCGGGCAAGCTCTCCTAAAACAACGTGGCACCAAAAATTCTGACTTTTTCTTTTTCATAACCCAATACCAATCTGCCGAGCCATTCGGTGTTATTTTTCTTGTTAATGACTTTGTACAAAACCGTGATGTATTCGCCACGTCGTATCGTGCCGAGATACTTATAATCTTCCGACAGGTTTTTGGCCAAGTCGCTGCGCGCAAACTGCTTGCCCAACTCGATTTCGTTGGCTCCTTTGATAAATGAAGATGAAAAATTCCGGGTAAACGCACCGTAGTTTCCTTCATTGGAATATTTGATCAGATCCGCCCACATGGGGTTGGCGATCTCTAGAATCTCCTCATCGGATTTTTCAAGAATATTCATCACAGACTCTCATTCACACGACTTTCAAGAAATGGAAAAAAAAAGACCAACACGTGACATGTCGGTCCTTTTTCCCAGCAAATAGAAACCTGGCTTTTACAAAGCCACTATTTGCTTAGTGCGACCCTTCGGCTTTCAGCTTTGCCAGGTCTTTATCCTCGAGGTCACCAACGAGGTGATATAGAGGCGCTTTTTCCATGGTGTACTCGCCCGTTTTGGGATCGCGACGCGATACTGTCAGCACGTGCCAGTTCTCGTCGTCCAGCTTCATGGCGTCGCCACGGTAGTAATAGCCCGGCCAACGCGTCTCCTTGCGGAACAAGGTGTGCTGGAACACGGCTTCCGAAGTCAGGAAGCGATGCTTCAGTTCCCACGCGCGCAGCAGTTCATGGATATCGGAAGCCGCAACGTTTTCCAGATCTTCACCCAGAATCGCCATCTTCTTCAGACCGATATTGAGCAGCTTATCATTCGTCATGTAGTTCACGCCGAAACCACCGCAGTACTCATCCATCAGCTTTTGCAGACGATCCAGACCTTGGCGCGGATTGATGAAGTTTGGGTTCACCGAACCGGCAACGACTTCGTTACTGTAAACGCGATAGGTTTCGAGTGGCTTATAGATCTCTTTCCGCCGACGCTCGATTTGCTCGTCAGACACGCGAATGCCTTCTGCTTTGCCGTCATCGATGTACTTGCAGGCAGCCTTGGCAGCCAGACGACCTTCCGTGAAAGAGCCGGACGAGAACGCGTGTGGCGTACCACCTGCCGCGTCGCCGCAACCGAATAGGCCTTCGACGGTCGTCATACGGTTGTAGCCCCAGAAGTATTCCGGCGGAGAGACGTCTTCCGGTCCGGATACCCACGCACCGCAGCCAGTGGCATGGGAACCCATGACGTACGGCTCGGAGGTAGTCAATTCCGGATTTTCATACTTGGGATCGACGTCGGTCGACGCCCACAGTACGGCCTGGCCAACAGTCATGCCCAGGAAGTTGTGCCAACCGATCTCTTCAAGATGCGGATCCTGGAAGGCTTCCATCGTCACCATGTGGATTGGACCACGACCGGCGTTCACTTCGTGAATGATGGCGTGGTTACGCAAACAGGTCGGAATAGGGCGATGCGTGCGGTGAGAAACCTCGGGGTCCAAATATTCCTTGCCGACCATCTTCTGCAGGTCCGGAAACCACTTGGACTCGTACTCTTCACCATAGGCGTTCTGAGTGTAAGTCTTCAGATGCAGGAAGTAGGCGCCGACCGGGCCGTAACCATCCTTGAAGCGAGCCAGCACGATACGGTTTTCCATCTGGGTCATTTTTGCGCCGGCGCCGATCATCAGACCGTAAGCAGAACCGGATGACCACGGTGCGTACCATACACGACCCGCACCTTCACCGACG
>CAZKHT010000087.1:0-10890 GCA_964552595.1 uncultured Burkholderiales bacterium | reverse complement strand
GCCGCCGCTTCCACATCGCGTAACAGGGTTTCTAGGGTGTCGAATAAATCTGCGCTCGGCGGCGTTGTCGCGTCGGCCAGGGGCCGTAAAGCCTGTTCTAAGCGCCGCGCGGAATCGCTTAAGACAACATAGCCAAAGGTGCCGCCGGAACCGGTAATGCTGTGAACCTTGCGATGCAAATTGCGCCACGCTTCGGCGAGCGCGGACTGCGTGGTGTGGGATTGAATAGTGTTTACATCGCTGCGTAGTTCCGCGATTTTTTGCGGTAACTCCACGGCATAGCGCTGGCGCAATTCGAGTAATTGCGCGCGGATTTTTTCGTTTGCGTCAGACATGCGCCCGGGCCCAGATGGAGCGAACTTGATCGCCCAGGGTCATAGGGTCGAAGGGCTTAGCAATGACGTCTAGCGCACCAAGTTCGCGATAACGCTGTATCTCGGTGGGTTGCACCTTGGCTGTCATAAAAATTACGGGCACGTCTTTTAGCGGCGGTAACGCCCGCAAGGCCGCGAGGGTGGAGGGCCCATCCATGCCCGGCATCATCACATCCAGCAAAATTAAATCGGGATCGAAGCCGAGACCGTTGCGCACCGCTTCCTCACCGCCGGCGCAAGGCATTAAAGTAAACCCGGCGACCGCTTCCAAAGCGAGTTGCGCCACGGTGCGTATATCGGCTTCATCCTCGACATACAGGATTTTGTTGAGGACAGGAGCCATGGGGATTTCCTTGTCGCGAGTTGATCGGGTGGCGCAACGGTTTTCTTACACCGGGTTACCGGTTTTAACGGCGTGATTTAGAGAATCTTGAAAAATCGAAGAAAGGGTTGGGCCAGGCCCGGGGTACGCATCAAAGTGCGGTAATTCCCAAGTTTGAAGACCAATAATTGGTTTTGTACCGCCAGGCTGAGAGTGGATAAGGTTAATGGGCTGCGCTGCCATATGGCCCATTGCTCGGCTGTCGCACGCAAATCCCAGCTGATCAGCGGCAGCTGCGCGACTTTATTGTATAAGCCTGCGCGTACCACTTTGCCAAGCTGAACCTCTAGCAAGACGCTGGGGGGATCGACTTGGGTATAGCCTAAGGCAACCACCGCGGAAAATTCGATTTGCGCCAGCGGCAAACGCAAATCTGGATCATGGTTCCATTTGTACGCAAACGTCTCTACCCATTGTCGCGTAAAAAACTCCATGACTAAGCCAAGGCGGATCTCGCGCGGGCAATGGCTTCACGTACCGCGTTCGGGGCCGTGCCGCCGCGATGCGCGCGGCTGGCAAGCGAGCCTTCCAAGGTCAGCACCTCAAATACATCAGCCGCGATTAATTCGGAAAAACTTTGCAGTTCGCTTAAGCTTAATTCGCTTAAATCGCGTTTTTGCGTCTCGGCTTGTTTCACCGCGCGGGCGACAATCTCATGCGCGTCGCGAAACGCCAATCCTTTACGCACCAAGTAATCGGCCAAGTCGGTAGCGGTCGCATAGCCTTCGCTGGCTGCTTTGCGCATGGCATCCTTGTTTACTTGCATGCCGCGCAACATGCCGGCGTACACGGTCAAGCTATCCAGCACGGTGTCCACGCTATCAAAAATCGGCTCTTTATCTTCCTGGTTGTCTTTGTTATAGGCCAAAGGCTGCGCCTTCATCAACGTAAAGAGCGCCATCAAATGGCCGATCACGCGCCCGGTTTTGCCGCGCACCAACTCCGGTACGTCGGGATTTTTTTTCTGCGGCATGATGCTAGAACCGGTGCAGAAACGATCCGCCAAGCTGATGAAACCGAAGCGCGGGCTCATCCATAGAATCAATTCTTCGGACAGCCGCGATAAATGCGTCATGACCAAGGCTGCGGCGGCGCAAAATTCAATTGCGAAATCCCTATCGGATACGGCGTCTAAAGAATTCTCACAGACGCCCTCGAAACCCAATAACTCCGCCACGCGTTCACGCTGTATGGGATAACCGGTGCCGGCCAAGGCCGCCGCGCCTAAAGGCAAGCGGTTGAGGCGCGCGCGGCAATCGCACAAGCGCGCGGCGTCGCGTTGCAGCATTTCGAAGTAAGCCATTAAGTGATGACCCAAGGTCACCGGCTGTGCCACTTGCAAATGGGTGAAGCCCGGCATGACCGTCGCCGCATGTTGCTCCGCCACGTCCAGGATCGCCTGCTGCAATTCCCGCAAGCGTTGCAAAATCGTAGTGATGGCATCCCGCAAATATAAACGTATATCCGTGGCCACCTGATCATTGCGAGAGCGTGCAGTGTGCAAGCGCTTACCGGCTTCGCCTGCGATCTCGGTCAGACGGCGCTCTATATTCATGTGCACGTCTTCCAAGTCCAGCGACCACTTGAATTGGCCGGCGGTGATTTCCGCCCGTATCCTGTCCATGCCTAAGCGGATATTGCCCAGATCAATGTCGGAAATCAGCTGTGCTTCGTGCAGCATTTGCGCATGCGCCAAGGAACCTTGAATATCGAAAAGCGCGAGTCGCTTATCGAAACTCACGGATGCGGTAAACCGCTTGACCAATTCGTCCACCGGTTCAGAAAAACGGCCGGACCAGGTTTCGCCGGCCGGGGCGCCGGGTTTTTGTTGCATAGCGTATAGGCCTTCACCACAATAGAAAACATGTCCAGTATAAATCAAAATAAACCCTATCCCGTGGCGCTGCCAGACTTCTGCAACCTGGGTGTGCTGCTGCGCATTTTGATTATCGTCAACCTCCTGGGATTGGGCGCGGCCTTGGTGCGGGTGCAGGGCATGGCGCAACTATTTAGCGAATTGCAGCAAGTCTCTTTGTTGATACAACCCACGCTACTGTTATCTTTGGTTGCCTTATGCGCGCTGAAAAAACCGCTCCTGCGCCTACGCTATGAGACCGGCGCGCTGCTGGTGGTCTTGATTAGCTTGCTCGTGGTCAGCTTGGTACACGGTTTTATCATGAGCCGCTTATTCGTCTTTGAGACGGCAAGCCGCTTGGACAAACATTGGATACTGACCGCGGCCGTTACGCTCATTCTTCTGGGCTACTTCAATATGCGAGCCCGCATCTTGTCGCCGGCCATAGGCGAGGCGCGCTTGCAAGCGCTGCAAGCGCGAATACGTCCGCATTTTTTGTTTAACAGCATTAATGCGGTCATGAGCTTAGTCCGATCCGAGCCGCAGCGCGCGGAACGGGCGTTGCAAGATTTGGCCGATTTATTCCGGGTGTTGATGCAAGAAAACCGCGAGCTGGTGCGCTTGGAAGACGAGGTGAATTTATGCTGGCAATATCTGGAGCTGGAAAGTTTGCGCTTAGGAGAGCGCCTACAGATCGCTTGGCATATCGACAAAATGCCTAAGGATGCCATGGTGCCACCGCTTATTTTGCAGCCGATTTTAGAGAACGCGGTGTACCACGGCATAGAGCCGGCGTCCACGCCGGGCGAGATTTCCGTGAATATTTTTCACTCGCGCGACCAAGTACAATTGGTGATCAAAAATCCTTACCTCAGGGAAGGCTCGCATCATGCGGGAAATAAAATGGCCATGCAAAATATCCGCGAGCGCTTGAGTTTGCACTTCGATGCCGAGGCCCGGCTGAAATGTGAAGTCCAGGGCGCGCATTACCAAGTGCATATCACTCTGCCCTATGTGAAAGCGAAATGAGCACCGCCTTGCGCGTGCTTATCGTCGACGATGAAGCCCCGGCGCGGCGCCGGCTGCGTGAGCTATTAGCGGACAACGCGCCGGCTTTAGCCACTGAGGTGGTGGGCGAGGCGAATAACGGCAAAGAAGCCTTAGACCAATTGCATGCCCTGCGCCCCGATGTTTTATTACTCGACATCCGCATGCCGGTGATGGATGGCATAGAAACCGCAGAACATTTACTGAGCTTGGACCATGCGCCGGCGGTCATTTTTACCACTGCTTTCGACGACTACGCGATCCAAGCTTTCGAGGTGAACGCCGTCGATTACTTGCTAAAGCCGATACGCGCCGAGCGTTTGCTGAGCGCCCTGCAAAAAGCCAAAGCCTTAGGCGCCAGCCGGGTAGAGGCTTTGAAGGAAGCCCTGGGGCGCGCGCGCACCCATCTCGCGATAGGCGACAGAGGTAGGATTTTGCTGGTGCCAGTGGCGGATATTGCGTTTCTGAAAGCCGAGCTTAAATACATCACCGTGCGCACTTTGGAAAAAGAATATTTGCTCGAGGAATCGCTGACTAAACTGGAGCAAGAATTCGCGACCCAGTTCGTGCGTATACATCGCAATTGCTTACTGAGCCGGGCCTTTATTGAAGGTTTTGAGCGCGTGGATCACGCCCCTGAAGAAGGCGAGAGCACGGGCAGCGGTTGGGTGGCAAGGCTACGCGGCATGCAAGAACGCTTGCCAGTCAGCCGCCGGCAACAACATATCATTAAGGAATTTAAGCGCTGACCTGCGGAATTCGACCTTAGCGGGCGGCGGCTTTGGCCCGTAGGCGGATTTTCGAAATCGCGTTTTCAATATTTTGATCCAACATCCCGCCGTAGTAATCCACCGTCACCAGGCCAATGATAGGATCGGCTACTTCGCGACCTTGGGGATCAAAAAATTTCACCGTCGGCGTCAGCGCCACATGCTGGCGCGCGGCGAATTGATCTTGCGTGGTGACCTTGCCGTCGAAGTCGATGAGGCGGGCGCTATTGCCGCTTTCAACTTCCAGCATGATGACTTTATTGTCGTAGTCGGCATTGCGCGTGGTGGGAATTAAAACTTCCTCGCGCACACGATGGCAATAAAAACAGCCGGGCGTGCTGAACAAAATCAAAATCGGAATTTGTTTTTCGCGCGCGGCCTTGGCTTCCTTGCTCAAGTCCATCGCGTAAGGCAGCTTACCGCGCTCCACCGCTGAAACAGGCAGGCTCAGCAAGCATGCTAAAATAAGTGCGAAAATTTTAAATATTGAAGTACGCATCACTTCCCACTCCGCCGCAGCATGCGGCCAACTTTTAAATAAGACATCCGCCCAGCCGTGAGTTCCCTATCACCCATCCCCAAACAAACTAGCTGGACCATCGCCACCCGTGAAAGTCCGCTGGCCCTATGGCAAGCGCATCACATCAAAGACAAAGTCGGGGCATTATACCCGGGCGCAAGCATCAATATTCTGGGCATGACTACTAGCGGCGATCAAATTTTGGATACGCCTTTGGCTTTAATCGGCGGTAAAGGGCTATTTGTTAAGGAGCTGGAAGTGGCCATGCAGGCCGGGCGCGCCGATTTCGCGGTGCACTCCATGAAGGATGTGCCCATGACTTTGCCGCAAGGATTTGTCCTGGCGGCGATAGGCGAACGCGAAGACCCGCGCGATGCCCTGGTCTCAAATCACTACAAAAATTTAGCCGATTTGCCCAAAGGCGCGGTCGTTGGCACCTCTAGCTTGCGCCGCCAAGCCCTATTGAAAAGCCGCTACCCGCATTTAAAAATTGAGCCTCTACGCGGTAATTTACAAACCCGCTTACGCAAATTGGATGAAGGCCAATACGCCGCGATCATCTTGGCGGCCGCGGGTTTGAAGCGGCTGAATCTGGCCACCCGCATCGCTAGTGTTCTGGAGCCCAGCATCAGCTTGCCCGCCGTGGGTCAAGGCGCCCTGGGCTTGGAATGTTTGGCCACCCGCGAAGATGTCTTGGCCTTACTCGAGCCGCTGAATCATCCTGATACCGCCGCTTGCGTACATGCCGAGCGCGCGTTTAGCCGCCGCCTCTCGGGCAGTTGCCAAACGCCCTTAGGCGGCTATGCCGAGATACAGGATGGGATGTTGCGCCTGGAAGGTTTTGTCGCCGATCTTGAAGGCAAGCGCTTCGTGCATGGTGTGCACAGCGGCGCACCGCAAGATGCGGACGCCATAGGCATAGCGCTCGCCGACATGTTGATCGCGCAAGGCGCCGATAAAATTTTGGCCGAGCTGGGCGTCATGCCGTGAAAAACGGCCCTTTGTCGGGACTCGGCATCTTGGTCACACGGCCAGCGCACCAGGCCACTTACCTCGCGGAATTAATTCGCCAAGCCGGTGGCACGCCGGTTTTGTTTCCCGCATTAGAGATCGTGGATTTGCCGGACTTACGTCTTTTGTACAGCATCATTGATCGTTTGGATGAATTTGATGTGGCGATTTTTATCAGCCCGAACGCGGTGAATAAAGCTTTAAACCTCATACGCGGTCGCCGCGCCTTACCCCAAACTTTGCAAATCGCGGCCATAGGGAAAGGTAGCCGGGTGGTACTGGAACGCTTAGGCATACGCGCCGTGATCGCGCCGGCGCAACGGTTTGACAGCGAAGGTTTACTCGCCATGCCCCAGCTTCAAAATCTCGCCGGCAAGCGCATTGTGATTTTTCGCGGCGATGGCGGGCGCGAAGTATTAGGCGATGAGCTCACGCGACGCGGCGCGCAAATCGAGTACGCGGAATGCTATCGGCGGCAAAAGCCCCAAGCGGACAGCGGTAAACTCCTTTACCTATGGGCGCGCGGCGAACTCAACGCGGTCACGGTCACCAGCATAGATACGCTGCGCAATTTATTTGATTTAGTCGGCAAGCTCGGCCAGCAATGGCTTAAAAAAACCCCTTTGCTGGTACCGCACGCGCGCATCGCCGAAACCGCGCGCAGTATGGGCTTGGAGCAGGTGATCACCACCGAAGCAGGCGATGAGGGTTTGATGGCGGGCCTGCTGGCCTGGAGTGCGGCGCGCGCGGCACAACCTTAGACGCTAGGCTTCGCGGCGCTGTATCGCCTGAAAAAATTCCGCGCGCTGCGCCGCCTCATGCTCCAACACGCCGGCGAAGGCTTGCGTATACACCCGTTCATCGCCGCGTCGGTCTTCTCCCAGCAGCAGACACAATTGCTCCGCTTCGATGACGCAGGCCGCGCCGCGCGCCTGACCGTGCGTGACCAAGGCTTCGACGATGTCGCGGGTCATCCATTCCTGATAGGTGAAACGATGGCCGATGGCGTCCACCATACGCGCTATCCGTCCGAAACCATGCAGCCTGCCGCCGGGAATATACGCAACATGGGCGATGCCGCGAAACGGCACCAAGTGATGCGGACACACGCCATGAATCGCAATGCCGCGCACCACCACCATGTCTTGCCTGTCGTCGGCAAAGCCTTCCCCCAATGCATCGGCGGGCGCGATGCTATAGCCGCCCAACAAACGTTTTTCCCAGAGCTCGCGCACCCGTTTCGCGGTTTTGCCGGTATGAACAGAATCCGCCGCTACGCCGCAAGCGCGCAATAAATCGTTGACCGCGATTTCGAAAGCCGCAGCATTGAAAGAGGTGCTCTGAGCGATGCCCACGCCTAGGCGCGCACCGGCAGGTGGATGATCGAAGACACAAGGAGGCGAAGTTGAATTCATTGCAGTCTCGATTGAGAATAGACAGCCATGTTAAACCCCCCTGCAAACCATATAAAGGGACATTCCAAAATGAGACTGGTCGCAAGCTTCCTGCTCCGCTGTTGCATCGCTAGCCTAATGGCCTTAGGCGGCACCAGTTTCGCAATGGCGGAACCCAAAGTCGGCATCGCGGTGCTGCATGGTAAGTGGGGTAACCCCGAGGGCTACACCGCAACCTTGGCCAAGCATTTGGAAAGCGCGGGCTATATTGTCATCAGTCCGGAATTGCCTTGGTCTACTCGCCGTCAGTACGATGCGGGAGTAGACGGCCTGGCGGCGGATATAGATGGCGCGATCAAAACATTGAAAGCCCAGGGTGCGAATAAAATTTGTCTTGCGGGGCATAGCATGGGCGCCGCCGGCGCGCTTTATTACGCCGGGCGCACGCCTGTCGATTGCTTAATCATCCTCGCGCCCGGCCATAACCCCGAGGGTAAATTCATGCGCGGGTTTACCGAGAAAGATTTGGCCAGCGCGAAAGAAATGGTCGCCAAAGGCGAAGGGGAAGCGAGTGCCTGGTTCGAAGACTACAACACCGGTAATCGCACCAAAAAAATCCGCATGCGCGCGAAAACCTATATCGACTATTTCGATGGTGATGGCCCCATGAATATGACGGTCAATGCCAGCCGCGTGTTACCAGGCACGCGCGTGCTCTGGGTGGTCGGTGTAGAAGAAGCCGACGGCCCCAAACGTCTAGGGGGCGCGGCCTACAAAGCCTTGCCGGAGACCGTGAATAAACAATTCGTAGAAGTCCCCGGCGGGCATTTGGCCACGCCGGAAAAAGCGATGGAGCTTGCGGCGACTTGGATAGGAGAGAATGTGAAATAAGCCCTGATCTTTAATCTGCGTCCTACTTTTAGCGGCACCGTGTAAGGTAATAAGAAGCTGTGGCCGAGATACTCCCGACATGAGAAATGAATTAACAAGCTAGGCGCAGCAAAGCAGGCTGAAACGCGCGCCGAGCAGGGCATCTAGAGTATATTTCCCTGGCACAAAAAAAGAGGTGTAGATTTCCCAAGCGCAGTCCCATACAAATCCGAATAGAGGGAGCAATGCCATGCCTAAGACTCATGATTCGCCTTACTTGTCTGTACTTGCCCGGCTCTTACTTTTACCCATAGCCGTATTGCTTAGTGCTTGTCCTACCAATCCCAGTACGCCGGCGGCACCCCCAAGCGCGCCGGTGATCGTAGCGGCGGTGACCAATGCAACCCTTACACCTGCAACCGTCACCACGCCCGCGCTGGTGACGATACGCAGTACTTCCTGGCAAAAAACCAATCCGCATTACGCGACTACCTTTACTTGGGGTTGGCTGGAAGATGCGCTAATCGGCAATCCTTTTTCCTTTCAGTTGCGGATTAATACCGATCTGACGGGCAGCGCATTCACGGTATTGGATGCCGGCGGCACGGCCTTGGCTTCCGTTCCGGCCCGCGCGAATACCTCGCATTTATGCAGCGCTGCCAATGGCCAGCCCGTTGCCGGCAGCGAGTGTTATTGGTCGCCGGGAAACAATGGCTATATCACCCCGGCGCCGGTACCGGCAACGGTGGGTGCTTACACCGTGGGGATCGTGAATACTTGCGCGGATGCGATTACGCCCTCACGTACCGCGTATACGCTGGCTGATCGCGCGGCACGCTGCGCGGCGGGGCAGGCGAATGGCGCGGCAATCTTACTGACCATCAGTCCAATTCGTCCGATGAAACCGAATGTGAAAGTGCGCTACACCTTGGTCGCGAAAAATGCGGCGGGCTCAGCCAGCACGCCTTTCGATGTGATGTTTCTACCGCCGCCGGTTTTCCAGCCACCAGTCTTCACTGCCGGGGGCACGACATCGCCTGGAACCTCAAATATGCCACCCGAACCCGCCGCTTGCCCCGGCAATCCTGGCGGGCGTGAACAAGATTTTTCTTTCCAGATGACTTGCACCTTTGGTGGAACCAGTTCGACGACGACCTACGGCGCCTCGGCCTGCACGCGCGCCGAAGCACGCCAGCAATTGCAGCAAATTTACGCCATCGAAATATCGCAAGGCTGCGTCTTAGGGCCATGAGTGACACCCAAGGAGGGCCTGGGCTCGCCCCTCCGGCTTAAGCCGGCGCTAAGAATAATTGCAGCAAGTCGTTGAGGAAGCGCCGGCCTAGTGTAGTGGGACGTATATGCGTGAGGTCACGCGTGATCAGGCCGCGCGCTTCGGCATCGCGTAACGGGGCTTCCACCGCAGTGAGCGGCAGTCCGGTACGCGCTTGAAACAGCGCCGTGGGAAACCCCGCGTTGAGGCGCAGCGTGTTCATCATGAACTCAAAACCCAGTTCAGAAATTGGAATCTCATGTCGCGTTTCGACGGCTTGGCCGGTCATGGCCTGCTGCATATAGGCCTTGGGTTGTTTGTAGCAGGCAAGGCGCGTGACGCTGTCGCGTCCAGTGATCTTGCTGTGTGCGCCCGCGCCTATGCCTAGATAATCGCCGAAATGCCAGTAATTCAAATTGTGCAGACAGGCGTGATGTTTTTTCGCGAAGGCGGAAGTCTCATAATGACCATAGCCGGCCGCTAGAAGCCGCGCTTCAATCTCTGTTTGCATACTCGCCGTCGCATCGTCGTCGGGCAAGTTTGGCGGATGTGCGTGAAATAGGGTATTGGGTTCTAGCGTCAAGTGGTAGGCGGAGATGTGTGGCACACCGAATTGAATCGCGGTGTCTATGTCACTGAGCGCTTCGGCGATTTCTTGTTGGGGTAAACCGTACATCAAATCCAGGTTAAGGTTTTCGAATAAACCTAGAGCGATTTCGACTGCGCGTTTCGCCTCGGCGCCATCATGTATGCGGCCTAGGCTTTGCAAATGTTGAGTGTTAAAACTTTGTATGCCGATAGATAAACGATTCACCCCGGCGGCGCGGAAGTCGCGAAATTTTTCGATTTCAAAAGTGCCTGGATTGGCTTCCAGCGTGATCTCCGCCAGCGGCTCCACGGGCAATAAAGTCCGTATCGTCGTTAACAAATTATCCAAGGCCGAAGCGGACAAAAGACTGGGCGTGCCACCACCCAAAAAAATGGTGTGGATGCGCCGGCCCCAGATAGCGGGAAGGTGAGATTCTAAATCTTGAGCCAGCGCCGAGAGATAAGCTTGCTCGGGAATTTCTCCGCGCGCCTCATGCGAATTGAAATCGCAGTAAGGACATTTGCGCACACACCAAGGGATGTGCACATATAAAGTGAGCGGTGGCGGAATGTCAAAATGCGGCGCTTTCGCAGGAAAAGTAATCGGAATGGCGTTATCGCTCATGAGCATTTAATGGGCGCCGCTCCCAATCTCCTCTGATCATTCCTCGCCAACACTCTTTTAATAACCAAAATCGCGTTGCCCAAAACTTATTTCAAATCCCATTCCACTTTCAATTTCTCGACCAAGGCCGCCAGCGCTTGTCCTCTATGACTTAAGCCATTTTTAATATCCAGGGGTATTTCGG
>CAZKHT010000086.1:0-11032 GCA_964552595.1 uncultured Burkholderiales bacterium | reverse complement strand
GTGCATTTGTATGCCGCCGCTGTCGACCTGGTCCTGAAGCTGCAATCCGTCTTCCAAGTCCCCGACGTGGCGGCGCTAGGCGGGGAATGAATTACAAAGTCGTCACGCACTCATGCAAATTTATGTGGGTTAGCGAACAGAGGCATAGGGTAGAGAAAGCATAAGGTATTTTTTCCCGTAAGCAGCCCACGCATTATTGTTCACCGAGTAAGGAGTCTAGCCATGATAGCGATACGCCATCCCTCTTTTTACCTGAGCGCGCTTGCCGCCTCTATCTTATTTATCGGCAGCGTCGCGAGCGCACGCGCGGTCGAGATCAAGCTAAGCGGCAGTGAGGAAGTGCCGGCCGTCGCAACCAGCGCCAGCGGCCAAGCCGACATCATCGTCTCGCCGGATAAAAGCGTGAGCGGCAGTGTGGTCACCACGGGCATAGACGCAACCGCAGCCCACATTCATTTGGGTGCGCCCGGCAAATCCGGCCCCATAGTGCTGCCGTTGGTGAAAGGCAAGGAACACACCTGGGCCGTGCCGGCGGGTAGCAAACTCACGGATGCGCAATATCAAAGTTATCAAGCGGGCGAGCTGTATGTGAATGTGCACAGCGCGGCGCATAAAGACGGCGAAATTCGCGGCCAAATTAAACCCTAGGGAAGCCTCCAAAAAAGTCCGTCGCCCCCGCGAAGGCGGGGGGCCCAGGAAATAAGGTGTTCTGAACGAATCAACGATACGCTTCATCCCCACCTTCGCGGGAATGACGTAAAATATATTTTCGCAGACCTTCCTTGCTAACGACGGTTTACATGTTAGCGGCACCATGCTGCGTGTCCGCTTGAATACGTTTAAGCGGTATCGCGTGCAGCCAATCCCAAGAATTACTCAGATACATCGTTCCACCGACGATTACCGGGTTCACGATGCCAAAGCGTCCGCCTATGTGATGCTCATATAAAAGTTTGCCGTCCTGGGGATGAAGTGCGTACACGTATTCTCCCGTCGACACGTAGAGTGTGTCGCGATAATAAGTGGGCGCACCACGGGCCGAGCCGGCGGCACCGGCATGCGGCACTTTCCAAGTCCACTTAAGCTGTCCGGTTTTCAAATCGTAGGCTTGCAACACATTATTCACCGGGCTGCCTACATAGACCACGCCGGCATGTATCATGGGCACGCCGCCTTTAAACGCCGGCGGCTTAGGCCCTCTACCCATGTTCGCTTGCCAAAGTATTTTGCCGCTGTCGGCAGCGTAGGCAACAATACGCGTATCCATGGTGGACTTGCCGTTTTCCTGCTTGGCATCGGCCACCGCATCCATGACCACGATATTATCGCTCACCGCCGGTGACACATCGCCTATGCCGGTGTCTTCCGCGCCTTGAATCTTACCTTGCCAAACTTTTTTGCCGCTCGCCGCATCCAAACAAAACACGCTGCCCGGCGAGGACATGGCGACATAGAGTTTTCCATCCACCACGGCGGGGCTGGACATATTGGCCATGCCTTTTAGCTCCGTCTTCCAAAGTAATTTTCCGCTAGACGCTTCGAGCGCGAGCGCATACCCATCGCCGGTTACAAAAAAAATCTTGCCCGCCGCATACGCCGGGGTGGGCATGGCCTCGCCCTGGGTACCATAGTGCCAAAGCAACTCGCCGGTACGCGCATTCACCGCATAGATGCCGTTAAAGCTGATGCCCTCGCCGCGCGCCGCGGTCTTCGTTTTGGCAAAAGCGGATACATTGGAAAAATTAAATCCCACATTTCCGGCGGACAAAAATACCTTTCCCTCGGCGACCACCGGCGTACCCATCAAGGTATTGCCTACGGGGCTGGTACGCCAAATCAGCTTGCCGGTGCGCGCATTCACCGCGTACGCGAACTGATCATCGCTCTCTGCATAGACGATGCCGTCGACGACCGAGACGCCGACCGCATTGCCATAAAATTGGGTTTGCGTGGAGGGGCCACGCCGCGCGCCGTAGACGTCGCTATCGTAGGAATCTTTGTATTGCAAAGGCCAGGCACGCGCCTCGGCAAAATTCCATTCCACGCCCTGGGTCAGCCAACTCGGGGCGCTCGCGGACAATTCAAACGCCGCGTTATGCTGGGGATTGGCGCCTAAAAATTCCCACTGGCGCGGAAAATGTTCGGCGTCTGCCGCGGTCGGTAAATTTTCGGGATAAAAGACGCGATCATAAGGGCCGCCTTTTTCTACCGGCGTCTCGGTATTGCTGGGTGTAGGCGCCGCGTAGGCGACGTTAAACATTTGAAACGCAATTGCGCAGGCCAAGGACAGCGTGCGTAACCGGGGCAAGAAAGAGGAAGCTGTAGAGGATGGCGAAGACTCAATCGCATTCATGGCGGCACCTTTATCGTTTGCGGAGAATGTTGGAGTGAATAAAAAAGATTTTGTTGCAATGTGGTTTAGTTCACATTACTGCTTAAGCCAGCGTTCTCCCTGTGCGTAAAAATTTTCTTCCTGCGTGACCTCAAATTTTTTGTCCTGGGCGGACCACCCATACCGCAGCACCGTAATATGTCCGGCGTCAATTTTTAACACATTAAAGCTATTGGTTTCGCCGCGTGCGCGAGTGGAAGTCGCAGTCCCCGCTTGTATCACCAAGGCGGAGAAAGCGGCGTTCGGATAGCGCGCTTGTGTATCGGTGGTGTTGCTCATGTGCAGGTGCCCCGAGAGCAACACATCGGTGCCTAATTCGGCGAAGGCGGCCATGGCCATATCGGCGCGATTAATGATTTCGTCCGGGTCGAGTTTTTTACCGTCGGCAAAGGTTTGCGGTACTTCGAAAGGATGGTGGGTCACCACGATTTTAATGTGTTGTGCAGCCAGCCCGGCAAAGTGCCGACGCACCCACTCAATTTGCTCGCGATTCAAACGCCCGTCTTTAATCACCAGGGAGCGCGCGGAGTTTAAGCCGACGACAGCGATTTCTTCGTCTATGAATACCGGGTTGAGCTCGCGGCTGATATAGCGCGTGTATTTTTTGAGGGGTTGAAAAAACCGCGCAAATATATTGTAGAGGGGTACATCGTGGTTCCCCGGCACCACTAATTGCGGATGGGGAAGCGTGTCCAGATAGGCGCGCGCGGCCGCGAATTGCGCGCTGCGCGCCCGCTGCGTCAAGTCCCCGGAGACGATGACCAGCTGCGGCGACAAGCTGTGAATACACGCGTGCAAGGGTTGAAGAACCTCGGGGTCTATATGCCCAAAATGCAAATCGGATAAATGGATGAGGGTGCGCATACTTAAACTCTCAACCCGGTGTCGCATTCGGTCGCGGCACCAATACCCGTAGCGCGCCCGGCAGTACGCGATAATGCAGCGGCGTGTTCATGCTGGTGACTTCTCCATCCAGCGCCACTCGCAAGCGTGGCCGCCGGGTTTCTATAATAATTTCACGCGCCTTGAGGGCATCGAAATCACGCGCCTGGCGTAAGCCTCCCCATAGCGCCAGCCAGGCTAAGCGCAATAAGCCCAAGCGTCCCGCGCCTCGACTCATGTATAAACTCAATATGCCCTCTTGCAGATTCGCGCGCTGGGCCATGCGTAAGCCTTCCAAGGCATATTCATTATTGCCGATGAGGACAAAAGGAGTGTGTCTGAGCAAGGGTCTGCCGTCGCACACGACTTTGATGTGCAGCATGGGAAAGATACGCAACAGGCTTAAACCCGCCCAAAAAAATGCGCTGACCTTGCCCCGGCCGGAACGCCGTCTTTGCGCATCGCGCTCCCGCACCGCATGAGCGTATAAACCCAAGCTGGAGTTGTTGATGAAGCAGCGCCCATTCACCTCGCCGAGATCGACAGTGACGCTGTGGCCTTCCAAGATCACTTGCGCGGCGCCCACCATATCAAAAGGAATGTTCAAATCCTTGGCAAAGTGATTGAGCGTGCCCCAGGGCAAAACGCCTAGGGTACTCGCGGTATTTTTTAAGGCATCGGCCACCGTGCTGAGGGTGCCGTCACCGCCGGCGGCGATCACCGTCGCTATGTTTTGCTTGACCGCCTGGCGCGCGTACTCGGCCAATTGCGCGCCATCGCGGGCGCGATACAAAATTAATTCTCGGCCATGGGCGATGAATTGTTCTTTCAATCGGCCCAGGGCAGCTTCGTCAATTCCGCCACCTGCATGGGCATTGAGTATGAGCGCCGCGCGATGAGCGTTATTCACGAGAGGCCTGTTCGCGCCGGCGAAGATCTAAGGCGACGAGGACCGCGGCTTAGGTACCATAGATTCAAGCTTAACCATGTCCCGCCCATAGCCGCGCCGGCAAGGACGTCACTAAAAAAATGGACCCCCAGATAGACGCGGCTGAAGGCGGTGAGGGCGACCAATAAGATCGCCAGTAGTGACGCAACGAGCAAAACTCGTAACGGCGGTCCCGCTTGCGCATACGCAAAAACAAGCACGCCGTAAAACAGCACTGTGCCCGCTACGTGTCCGCTGGGAAAACTATAGCTGCTTAAGTGCAGCAAAGGCTCATAAACATCGGGCCGCGCGCGGCTGAACGCATGCTTCAGCAAGACATTGAGCACCAAACCGCCTTGCACTATCCATACAAACCAAAACGCAGGCTGCCAGGCGCGGCGGTATAACAAATATAAAATGATGAAGCCGCTATAAATGGTGATGGCGGCGTTGCTGTTCAAAGTTGAAACGGCGAGCATGAATTGGCTCCACGCCGGCGCGCGCAGTCCATAACTCAACGTAGCTATTTTGTTATCCCAGGCAAGCCAGTGATCACCGTAAACAAAGCCTAAGCCGAGAATAAGCAATAAGCTCGCATTGCCGACGGCGAAGGCGGCCCAGAACGCAGGTTTTCGAGCGTAAATTGGATAAACAAAAGCTTGGGCGCAGCCGACTACTGAACAAGTCATAATTCAAAAATTTACCGGGTATTTTTTTACCGCTAAGCTTCTCCAGTCTAGCAAGGTAAACTCTTTTCATGAGCACAAAAATTTTTAGCCTTAAGTGTTGTGCCGCACATAATGTCTATAAAAATAGGCGTAGCGTGGACCTCATCCAGTGGGGTGTTGGAAGGGTAAACATGCAAGCGAGCTTAGTGCAATTTTCAAACGTGGCGTTTGATAGAGACGGGTTCCTGCTCGAACCCGGCGTATGGAATGAGGAAGTGGCAAGGCGCATCGCGGCTGCGGATGGACTGGGACCTTTAAGCGACAGCCACTTAGAAATATTGCAACAGTTGCGCGCTCATTATTTAGAGCATGGTGCTTTAATGCCCGCTAGCCATGCCTGTCGGGTCAATGAAAAAGACACGCACTGTATATTTAATCTTTTCGGAAATATGCGCGAGGCGTGGCGTGTCGCCGGTTTGCCCAATCCCGGCGAGGAAGCTAAAAATTACATGGCTTCACGTTAACGCTTGCGAATGGTCATAGTTGTATTCTGACTCGTTCCATCCGACGCGACCTTCCATCAGCCTTTCAAACTCGCGTTTGCCGTGTTTGGGATTCAAGTAGCCAGAGCATGACTTACTGCGCCTGAGACGAGCGTATTTTGAAATCTTCGCCTAAATTCAGCTCTTAAATTTCGTATTAGTGCGCTCCAAGCCCTTGCGCACTTTACGCGCCAAGTCGTAAGCGTTGCCGATAGCGAGTTGGTGCGAGAAATATAACTGCGGGCTCTCTGCTGTTTCCTGGTTATACAGGCAATGTATGGTGAATCCCTGTTCTCGCATGAGTTGCACCAATGGATTAATTTCAGCCGCGATCAAGGCGAAATCCGGCGCGACCGCGGTCCGCTTATCATCTAAGGGCTGAAAGGCAATGGAATGCGAGACGCCTGTTTCAGAATTCAAGGCCACGCCGTCCAGCACTATGGTTTCTTTACGCGCCACGGTAACCGTCACCACGCCATCGTCTCCAATCTCGCCGCTACCGCCTAAAATTTTTTCCAGCTTATCTTTATCCAATGATGATTTCGGCGCGACAGGCGATTTCTGCGGTAATGGCGTGGCGGTTACGGCAACGACCGCGGCCAAAGCTTTCGCAAGCTCCAACGGCCGGCCTAGGCCGCGAAAATGAATATGAAAAATTTGCGGCGATAAATCAAAAAAGTGCTGATGAAAGGCTTGAAAAATTAATCCGTGCGTGATCAATTGATCTATGACCGGATTCGTTTCTCTCGGCAATAAGGAGAGCTCGCCATTCAGAATGGCCTTGTCGGCGCCTAAGCTTTGAAAGGCAAACTCATGATTGACTTCGAATGCCGGCTTAAAAGGCATGCCGCCCGGCCCGGTCACTTGTAAATCCTTGCGGTCTTGGGTGATAGACAATACGCCGTCGCTCAACTTTCCTTCGCTGCGAAGAATTTCTTCGATTTGTTTCACCGGCAAAGTTGCACCGCTAATAGATTTGTCCGCCTTGACCGCTTCCGCCGCTTGCGCGCGCGCAGACAAGCCGGTCATGGACAAAACCGTCATCCCGCCGCCCGCGAGTAAGATGCGCCGCCGGCCATAAAATATATTCTCGTCATGGTTCATGTTTGGATTCCTAAAAAGGGAGATGAAAAGCGAAACCAGAAAACCTTCCCTTTTCAGCATAGGACAAAAATTTAGGATACGGATACCGTGGATTACCCGGTACCCATGTTAAAAGTAGAGGCCTAGCAAAAGCACAAAGTCACTGTCGCCAAGGCGGAAGCGAATGCAAAAGAGCCAATGCGACGCGATTTTGGCTAACTAATTGCCGCTGGAGTCTTAATAATGAGAACAAGTCCAGGGAAGGGCAAGCCACCGGCCAGACTGATAGTCCGCGTTTGTGGCTAAGGAGTTGAAAAATCTGGCGCGCCCGAGACGATTCGAACGTCCGACCCCTGCCTTCGGAGGGCAGTACTCTATCCAGCTGAGCTACGGGCGCGAGTGCGGCGATTATAGCGGTTTTTGCCTGGGGCCTCTATCGGCGCCTTGGTCGGGGCGGGGGTTTTCAGTATAATTTCGGGTTTTGAGCAACGAACATAAGAGGATAGGCATTAGCATGAGCGAACCACAAGGGCCAGGCAAAACTTCCCCAATGATGATGCTAGCCGCCGCCGTCGGCGTTTTCGCCGCGCCGGTCATCGCCATCATTTTAATTGTGCAATTGGTGATGTCTATACAAGGCGAGCACATTAACAAAGATGATCCGCGCATGGCGAATGCCGCCGTGGTCGAGCGCATTAAACCTTATGGCGAGGTCAAAGCCGTAGACCCGAATGCGCCGCGCGTGGAAAAAACCGGTGAGGCGGTCTACACCGAAACCTGTGCTGCTTGTCATGGCAGCGGCGCTTTAGGCGCGCCGAAATTTGGCAATAAAGCCGATTGGAGCAAACGCATCGCCCAAGGCTACGACACGTTGATCAAGCATGCCACCGAGGGCTTGCGCCAGATGCCGCCACGCGGCGGCAATCCGGATTTATCCGATGTAGAAATCGCGCGCACGGTAGCCTATATGGCGAATTCCGCGGGTGCTAATTTCAAACCGAAAGAACCCGCGCCCGCAGCCGCGAAGCCCACAGGCGCTGCGGCTGCCGGGGCTAATGCCGCTGCGGCGGAACCGGCTGCGGCCAGCGCTACGCAAGCTACCGCTACAAAAAAATAACTCAGGCCAATGTGAAAAAAGGCGCGATTTTTTTCGCGCCTTTTTTATTTGTGCGGCGATAAAGCTTGGAGCTTAGGATGTTTTTTTATCGGCCAACAGCGCTTTTAAATGGGCTAGGCGCGCGTTGCCGTCTTGCTTGGCGGTCGCCGGGTCCGACACCGTGTGTGCTCGCCTTAGATGCTCACCTAGCTCGGCGATAAAGCGTGAGGGCTCGCAACTTTGCATTTCGCGGGCGCGCTTGCGTTTTTCACAATAACTCACGGTAAAGCTACGTTGTGCGCGCGTGACCGCGACATACATTAAGCGCCGCTCTTCCTCGATTTGGCCGGCATCTATGCTTTCTCTATGCGGCAAAATGCCTTCTTCGGCTCCCACTAAAAACACATACGGAAATTCCAGGCCTTTCGCCGCGTGCAGAGTCGACAGCCGCAATGCATCACTGTTGCCTTCGTCGTTCTGTATCATGGATAACAGAGCCACGGATTGCGCAAGCTGGATTAAATTTTTCTCGTCTTCCTCGCCCTTGCGTGCTAACCAATCATTGAACTGCGTGACATTCTGCCAGCGGGTCTTCGCGGTGGCCTCGTTCTCGCTATCGAATAAATAGAGCTCATAGCCTATGGCCTTGACCAAATCCGTCAGAATCACGCCTGCGGCTTCCCGCGTCGCGCGATATTCGATGTTATTAATGAAATTACAAAATTCCGTGAGGTCGGCGACCGCTCTTGCCGGCAATTGCGCGGCGAGGCCGGCTTCGAAAACGGCGGCGAATAAACTTAGATTGCGGTTCGCGGCGTAAGCGCCCAATTTTTCCAGGGTCTGAGCGCCTATGCCGCGCTTGGGCGTGGTGATGGCGCGTATAAACGCCGGATCGTCGTCGACATTCAGCAGCAAACGCAAATAGGCGGTGATGTCTTTGATTTCGGTGCGCTCAAAAAACGAAGTGCCACCCGACAACACATAAGGTATGCGTTCGGCGCGTAACTTTTCTTCGAAGGCGCGCGCCTGATGATTGCCTCTATACAAAATCGCGTAGTCCGACCATTTACCGCGTGCTTCAAAACGATGCGCCATGATGCGGCGCACGATGGTCTCGGCTTCTTGTGCTTCGTCTTTGGCGGCGATGACTTGGATGGGATCGCCATAGCCCAAATCACTCCACAATTTTTTTTCGAAAAGCTTGGGATTGTGTGAAATAAGATGATTCGCGCTTTCTAAAATCCGCACTGTAGAGCGATAGTTTTGCTCCAGCTTGATCACTTTCAACTGCGTAAATTCGTCGCGTAATAAACGCAGATTATCCAGATTCGCGCCGCGCCAAGCGTAGATGGATTGATCGTCATCCCCCACGGCGGTAAAGGCCGCGCGCGGACCGGCTAAGAGTTTCAACAAGCGATACTGGCAAGTATTGGTGTCTTGATATTCGTCTATCAATAGATACCGCAGCTTGTCCTGCCATTTATCCCGCGCTTCCTGGTCGCGCTCAAACAACTCCACCGGCATGCGGATCAAATCATCGAAGTCAAAGGCCTGGTAAGCACGCAAAGTATCTTGATAGCGCTGATACAATTTTGCGCTGGCGTGCTCGGCCGCGTTTTCCGCTGACAGGCCGGCTTGATCTGGGGCAATCAAATCATTCTTCCAGCGCGAGATTCGGCCTTGCACACGCTTCAATTCAGCTTTATCCGTGGTCTTCATCACCTCCGACAGCACATGCAAACTGTCTGCCGCATCAAGTAAGGAGAACCGGGTTTTATAGCCTAGGCGGGTTGCCTCTTGGCGCAAAATCGCCATGCCCAGGGAATGAAAGGTGGTCACCATCAAACCCGGCGTGGCCTTGGGCAAAAGCTTAGTCGCGCGCTCGCGCATCTCGCGCGCGGCTTTATTGGTAAAGGTAATGGCGGCGATATGTGAAGGCGTGTAACCGCAGTCGGCAATAAGATAAGCGATTTTGTGCGTAATCACCCGCGTCTTGCCACTGCCGGCGCCGGCCAAGACCAATAAAGGGCCATCCAGGTGTTTCACCGCGGCGGCTTGGGGAGCATTCAGACCATGAAAAGGCGAAGCGGAAGTAAGGCGAGATTGATGCTGTGACACCACGCAATTCTAACATGGGCAGCGTCTGGCCTCGCCGGTAAAATAGCCGCATCTCTCTTAGGAATGTTATGGCAACTTACGCAATCGGCGACATTCAAGGATGTTTTTCCGCACTGAAATTATTGCTGGATGAAATCCAATTCAATCCCGAACACGATGAAATTTGGCTGGTCGGCGACCTCGTCAATCGCGGCCTGGAATCGGCCGCCGTCCTACGCTGGGCCATGGGTCTGGGTGAACGTTTAATCACCGTGCTGGGCAATCATGATTTGCATTTGCTGGCGGTAGCGGCGGGTCATGAAAAACCACGCCGTGGCGACACTTTGGATGAGATATTGGAAGCACCGGATCGCGATGCCATGCTGGATTGGTTACGCCATCAGCGCATGATTTACGCGGCCGACGATTGGCTATTGGTGCATGCAGGCCTCTTGCCCGAGTGGACGCCCACGCAAGCGTTAGCGCTGGGCAAAGAAGTCGAGACGGCGCTGCGCGCCGATAATTACCGCGATTTTTTAAAACAACTTTACGGCAATCGTCCCGATCATTGGGACGACAAGCTTACCGGTATAGAACGCCTGCGCGTGATTACCAATGCCATGACCCGATTGCGCGTGTGCCATGCCGATGGCCGCATGGAATTTGACTTCAAAGGCGAGCCCAGCGCGCGGCCCGCGAATACTTTACCTTGGTATGAACAGCCGAATCGCCGCAGCCTAGATGTGAATATTGTGTTTGGCCATTGGTCGGCCCTGGGGCTTAATGTGGGCGGCCGGCATGTGGCGCTGGATACGGGCTGTCTATGGGGTGGACAGCTGTCGGCACTGCGTCTGCAAGACCGGCAGGTATTTCAAGTGCCTTGTGCGGCGCAGGCAGATTTAGCGCATTGGCGATAGCGGCTTCGGCGGCCAACGCTAATTCGCGCCGGGTTTTGCCTTTACTTTCCAAACTGCCTACATACATCAATTCCGCATGTATGCAGCGTCGCGCAAGGATTTTGCGCAGGGACTGCAGCAAACTCATATCGCCAATAAATGCCGGCGCCGTATCTACTGCGCCGTCGTCCAAAAAATAACGTAGCGCAAATAACGCCAAGGGCGCCTCCGTCGCGACCGCCCTCGTGCCCATGGCGCCCGGGTGGGGCCTCGGGCGGCCCTACTCGCTCTTCGGCTGGCTCCTCGACTCCCGCCAGCTCCACTGGGTCCTCATATGCTACGCGTGGGAAGTTCCGGTGGCCGGGCTCCTCGGACCCGTCGCCTTCCCGCTGCTCTGGTTCCGGAACATCGAGCGCCGCTGGGACGTGACTTTCCGGGACGATCGCCC
>CAZKHT010000085.1:0-11053 GCA_964552595.1 uncultured Burkholderiales bacterium | reverse complement strand
GGTTTCATAGAGCCTGAAGATTATTTTCGCGAATTGTCCAAGGCCAAATTGACCTATACCCATGTCAATCGCTGGGGCGCGTTGAATGGCAGGGCGGTGGAAGCAATTAGCGTAGGCACTTGTGCGTTGTATCAAAGCGGCGGCGAATTAGGCCTTTTCTTGACCGAAGATGAAGGTGCCGTGCCATATGAACGTGACGACTATATTGAGGTTTTAAAACGTGTCATCGCCGAATGGGATACGCGTTACGCGCAAGCCGCGCGCCGGGGCAGCCAAAAAGTGCACGCGATTTTTGATTTCCAGCGCTGCATACGCTTGTATTTTAATTTTCTGATTCATGTCAGTGGTACCGTTGGCGTGCGAGCGCGTCAAAAACCGCATCCTATATTCTCGCGCATACGCTATCCCAGCCGTTCGCCTTGGCGTATATCGTTTCATTTTCCCGATAACACCTTGCTCATGCAGCTACAAGATCAGTTTCGCCAAGCCATGAGCGGCTGCAAGGAATACCCTTGCGTCGATGCGGTGGGGGAGTCTTTTTTGTATAGCGCGATTACCGCACGGCGCTTTAATCCGCCGCGACCCGAATTAATCCAAGCGCTGCTTAACGCGTCCCTGTCCGTGTATCAAGGACTGGTCGCGAGCTTCCCCGAGCGTCTGGCGGCTTGGTTTAATCTTGGTCGGCTTTGTTTCGAGCTCAATGAACTGGA
The DNA here is from genome assembly GCA_964552595.1 of uncultured Burkholderiales bacterium. GTDB lineage: Bacteria > Pseudomonadota > Gammaproteobacteria > Burkholderiales > Thiobacteraceae > RBG-16-58-11. The sequence continues at coordinate 10,343 of CAZKHT010000085.1, read as the reverse complement.
AACCGCACGTACCGTGTTCGAGGCGATACGGGCCAATCCGCAGCTACGCTACGATGCCGACGATATCTTATTCTGGCGCGAATTTCAGGATGGCTTGTTCGACTACGACCGCATGATGGAGGAAGTCGTCGCCTACCGCAAAGCACCCGACGACAAACATTTGCGCACGGTGGAAAAGCTTATTCAAGAAAGCGCGGTGTTCTACCTTGCCAACATTGCCCTAGCCCAGGGCGACGCACAAACCTCATTAGCCCTACTGCGAAATAATGTGCATCCTAAAACCGAGTTCGTCGCCTCCTGGATGCTACGTTCTATTCTCAATCTCAATGCGAATAGCTATAGCGACGCGCTCTCCGACTTAAAGGTCGCGCTGGGCAAGAAGGAATACTTGCTGGCGAAGCTGGGGCAATCTTATTTCGATATGGCAAAAGATGCCGGCCTGGATGTGGCCCGATTTGAAGCGCGGCTGCACAGTCTCACCGCGCGCATGGTAGTGTAATTAACAATTACCCGCGGGCGACGAGCTTATAGGCTTACGCCAACTCTAAACGATTCAAAAGAAACTCCGCCCACTTGCGGGGATTATGATTCTGCACATACCAGTCGTGGCTTTCGCGGGCGATGCTTTCGCGCTCTGCTTCATGATCTAGGTAATAATCAATTTTCTGATACAAGTCTTGAATTTCGCTGAAGAACACCGTAGGGGTTTCTTTCAGATAGTGGCGCGATTCCGGATTTTCGTTTTCCAGTAAAAAAGTACCACAGGATAAGGCCTCGCGCACTTTGCCTTTGAGTTGCAAGCGATGTTGCGGAAAGGTTTGGGTGTTCACGAAAATCTTGGTGGCGTTGAGCTTTTGCACGTAGTCATCAATGGCGATATAGCTCTGGTCCGCTTGATGAAACCCGCCGAAATGCTGAAACCGCGCGCCATAACGTTGCTTTAAAGCAAAGATATATCCCTCGCGCAGGCCTTCGGCGCTGCCGAAAATGGCGATGTCGAATTGCTTCTCCGTCTCCAGCTTTTTGTAATGATCGGGATCGAATACCGTGGGCAAAAAATGCGCGCGTTCCACATTGGGAAAGTCCGCGTAAACGCCTTCGCGATTGCGCAGCTTTTGCCAGCGGGTATGGCTATCGGGGATCACGATGGCGTCGGAGAACACATGGCAGTCGCGCTCATAATGCATCATGATGGCGTTGCCCTCATTGTGGTCCCAGTAATGAGTCAGAATTTTAATTTGCGGCCAGCGGCGTTTAATTTCAAAAAAATACCTAGGCCGTACGCATTCATGCCACCAAGTCAGCGAGTACACAATCAGATCGGGCTGATATTCCGCCACCTTGTGCAGCAGGCGCTCGCCTAAAGCTTTGTGCATATCGACAAAGACCCGATCCGCGCACTGTCTTAACTCGCCCTGGTATATGAATTCCTGATATTCCGCCATCAGCCCGGACAATAGGAAGGGCTTGAACAGTTCCACGTAGGTGGGTTCTAGGCGGTAATCCAGGCGTTGCTGGTGATGTAAGAAAAGAACTTTCATAAGCCTGCTCAGTACTTAGCTCCCGTACCCGATTTTACTCAATATATTCCGTGGGCTGCCGTTAAGTCTGGTGTTGCTAAGTTAGCGGCCTGGCGACTTTAGACTTGAGCCGCGCAAGCCGGTTAGCGTAATGGCGCAATAAGAGACAAACCTTATAAGAACCATGGATTCCCTGCACATCCATAAATCACCGGATCACGATACCCGACCCCTGGTATCCATTATTCTGCTCGACTGGAATTGTCGCGAGCAGTTTCACACTTTGGAGTGGCTGACGCGCCAGACCGTCGCTCGCGATCGCTATGAACTGATCTGGATAGACCTCTATGATCGGGTCGTGCCCGAAGCCATGATACTCGCAGACAGCGTCATGACCTGCGGTCAAAGCGGCATGTATCACAAGCATAAAGGCTATAACCTGGGCTTGCTGCATGCGCGCGGACAAGTCATTACGGTGTGCGATTCCGACGCGGTGTTTCCGCCCGAGTTTGTGGCTTCGATTATCGAAGCCTTCGAATTAGAACAGCGGCCCGAGCCCAAGCCTCTAGTGCTCATGCATCATGAGCAGCGCTCCAATCATCTTTACCCACGCAAACTGGAAAACATAGAGCAGGTGCTGCGTTACGACTGGGTGGAGCTTTGGCCCAATGCCGGTGCCTGCATGTCGGTCGCGAAACGCGATGCCTTGGGCTTTGGCGGCTTCGACGAAGATGAAAGCTTACGCGGTTATATCTGCGGCCCTTATGAATTGGGCTGGCGTTTGGTGAATGCCGGCATACCGGAATATTGGCATGAGCAAGTATTTCTCTGGCATTTCGCGCACCCGCATTCCAATGCCAAGGAAAACAAGGAAAGCTGGAGCGAAATCGTGGCGCCGCATGTGGATTTCCATGCCCGCGCGGCGGTGGAGGCCTTTTCCCATGGGCGCTTATTGCCCCTGACCATGAATCCCGAGGTGCAGGCGCGGCGTCTCGCGCAACGCCGCATCGGCAGCGCCTACGAAGCCAAGTTTGCCGCCATGGCGGACAAAGTGGCACCTTTGCATGTCAGCGCTGAGAGGGAAGAGGGCGTAGAAGCAGACCGTTGGTACGAGAGCGCATTCGCGCCGAAAAACCCTTTGGTCAGCGCTATCGTATCGAGTTACAAGGGTGAACGCTTCATGCGCGGCCTACTGGAGGATTTAACTTCGCAGACCTTGGGCGAGCAATTGGAAATCGTCATTATCGATTCCAATTCTCCGCAAAATGAAGCCGCCATCGTGCGCGAGTTTCAAAGTCGTTATCACAATATTCGTTTCATGCGCACTAGCGTGCGCGAACAATCGCACATCACTTTGAATCGCTGCATCCAAGCCGCACGCGGGAAATATATCAGTCTGGCGTGCGTGGACGACAGACATCGCGCCGACGCCCTGGAAAAATTGGCGGCGAGTTTGGAGCGCGATACCGGCCTGGCGTTGGCCTATGCCGATGTCGCGATTACCGACAAAGAAAACCAAGTCTTAGAAAGCGCGCCGCTGATAGGGTATTATCGCTGGCCGGATTTTAGCCGCGATACCTTGTTTCAAGTCTGCTATATGGGTCCGCAGCCGCTGTGGCGGCGCGATTTGCATGAACGCTACGGCTATTTCGACGAGGCTTTCATGTCCGCGGGCGACTACGAATTCTGGCTGCGCTTAGCCGCGGGCGGTGAAACCTTTTTACACTTGCCCGAGGTTTTGGGCTTGTATCTGCTCAATCCACAAGGCAATGAGCATGGCCAGCGTGATACCTCGGTACGCGAATCCGACATCGCGGTACGACGCTATTGGCAAGCGGCTTGGGGTCCGCGTCCGACCTATGGCGGCAGTTATTTTCAGGCCGTGGTAAAAACTGAGCAGCCGGTTCCAGCCACGGGCTTGCCTCCCTTAGGCCATGCACCATTGGTCTCGATTATTGTGCCTACGCATAATCGCCCGAATTATTTAAAAGACGCTTTGGATTCCATCATCGCCCAGGATTATCCGCATTGGGAGGCCATCGTCGTGAACGACGGTGGGGTGGACGTCAGCCAATTGGTCAACGCCTTGGACCCACAAGGCCGTATCCGATATCTGGCGCACACCACGAATTTCGGCCAAGTCGCCGCCAAGAATACCGGTCTGCGCGCGGCGCGCGGGGAAGTGATTTGCTATTTGGATGACGATGATAAATATCAAGCCCACCATATATCGTCTTTAGTGCAAGCGATGCGCGGCACGGATGTCGCCTTTGCTTACACGGATACAGTGTATGTGATGGAAGAAGAGCACGAAGGCAAGCGCCGTGAAGTCAGCCGCGCTCAGCTTTTCGAAAACGTCGCGCATACAAAAGAACAATTGCTGGTTCGCAATTACATCCCCATCAATGTGTGGGCGCATAGGCGCGCTTGTCTAAAAGTGACAGGCCTTTTTGATGAAAGCCTGCCTTCACTGGAAGACTGGGAATTATTACTTCGTTTCGCGCAACATTGGCCGTTGAAACATGTGCCCGGTGTCACCGCCGAAGTTTGGCAGCGCACTCATGTCGCGGACAATGTGTCGCGCCGGCAGATGCATACTTATCTCACGGTCTATCCCGATATCTATGCGCGGTACGCGATTGAGGACGAGGCGGTCAAGGCCGGGCGCGCGGAAATGCTGCGCAGTCTTGAGGCCGCTTTGGCTGCGCCAGCGGAAATGGGTGCGTCGCCTCAGGCGCGCGAAACCGAGTACCAGCGCTGGATGTATAAACATTCCTTGCAAGAAATCGATGGCCAAATTTTTGCGGAGCGCATGTTACTGAAATGGCATAGCAAGCCCGTCATTCATTTGTTGCTACCGCTACGCGCGGGCGAGGAGCAATTATTAGCCGATACCTTGGATAGCCTAGGCGGCCAGTTGTATCAACAATGGCGGCTAACGGTTATTGCGCCTTTTCCCGCGCCCGACCCCAGTTTTAATCAATTAGAGGTTTTGCGGTGGGTGGAAATCGACGCCGGCCAAACCTGGATGAGCGCCGCGCAGACTGCGCTGGATGCGATGCAAAACGGTAGCGATGCCGCGCTGGCGGAATGGCTAGGTTGGCTAGAGCCGGGCGTAAAGCTCACGCCACAAGCCTTATTCAGCGTTGCCGATTACATTAATTTACACAGCGAATGGCGATTGATTTATAGCGATAGCGATTATCTCGATGCCCAGAGCCAGCGCTGCGAACCGCAGTTTCGTCCCGACTTCAATTTAGATTTATTGCGCTCGCAGGCTTATTTTGGTGACTGTGTATTCCTTGCCCGCGGCGCCTGGGATGCACTGACAACGTCTAGCGCCCCCCCTAGCGCAATGCGGGGCGCCGAGGCTTACGCCTTGAGTTTAAGTGTATTGGAAACTCAAGGCGAAGCCGCCATAGGACATATCTCCGACATTTTGTATTCAGCGCCGGCGACCACTGGGCATGACGACAGCGTGGAAATGGCGCGACGCAGCGTGCTGCAAACACATTTGCAAAATATGGGCGTGGCCGCGCAACTCGCCGATGGTTATTTACCCAACACCACTCGACTGCTTTATGAACATGCGGCTCAGCCTTGGGTATCGGTAATCGTTCCGACCAAAGACCGTATCGAAGTTTTAGAGCCTTGCATCAACGGCCTGTTACAGAAAACGGCGTATCCCAATTTAGAAATCATTATCGTTGACAACCAAAGCAGTGATCCCGATGTATTGGACTACTTGAACGAGATAGCCGCGCAGCATGCTGACCGTGTGCGGGTGTTACGCTTTCCGCAGGCGTTTAATTTCGCGGCGATTTGCAATTTGGGCGCCCAGCAGGCGCGCGGCGAATATATTTTATTCATGAATAACGACGTGCATGTGGTGCAAAGCGAATGGCTAAGTCGCATGCTGCAATATGCGCAACGGCCCGAGGTCGGCATCGTGGGCGCGCGCCTGATTTTTCCGGAGACCGGGAAATTACAGCATGCCGGCATGGTTTTGGGCTTGGCGGAAGTCGCCGACCATCCGTATTTTCAGCAGCTAGGCATAGATACGCCGGGCTATATGGGCCGCACCCATGTCGATCAAAATGTCTCGGGGGTGACCGGCGGTTGCATGCTCGTGCGCAAAGCCGTGTATGAAGAAGTTAGGGGCATGGATGAGAGCACGTTTTTGCATCTCTATGGCGACGTGGATCTCTGCCTGAAAGTCGGACGGCGGGGCTATAAAATTGTGTGGACGCCGTATGCCACGCTCGTGCATCACAATGCTGCCACCCGGCAGCGCGAGGAATTGGATCTGAGCTTTAAAGCGAAATGGTATGAGCAAACCGTGAAAGAAACCCATGCCATGTTCGAGCGCTGGTTGCCGCAATTGGCACACGATCCCGCTTATAACCGCAATTTATCCTTGATCAAAACCGATTACCGCGTGGAAGACACCGTGGTCATCGATTGGGATACGCAATTCCACGACAGACCACGCTTCCTCGGCGTGCCCCTGGTCGGAGGCAGTGGTGAATACAGGATTTGCGCGCCTTTCCGCGCCTTGAATCAAGCCGGCAAAGCCAAATGCGATGTGGTTGAAACCGCGAAATATGCCGAGATGCGCATCCTCTCCTTACCCGAACTGGCGCGCGCCGATCCAGATAGCTTAGTGGTACACGCCGCGATTTCCGACGCCCACCTGGCCATGCTGGAAACCTACAAGCGTTTTCATCGCAGCCGGCGGATTTTTGCCATGGATGATTTGATTACCAATGTGCCCGAGCACAGTCCTTTTCACAAACATGCCTTCCGCGATGCCAAAGCACGTCTACGCAAGGCTTTAAGTTATTGCGATCGCGCGATCGTCACGACCCAGCCCCTGGTCGATTTATGCCAGGGCTTGAATAAGGATATTCGGCTGATTCCGAATTATTTGGAAAAGGCCCGTTGGGGTGGCTTGCACACGGGTCGCCAGCAAAGCAAAAAACCGCGCGTCGGCTGGGCCGGAGCGCAGCAACACCATGGTGATTTGGCGTTGGTGGTGGACTTGGTAAAAGCCACCGCGCACGAAGTGGATTGGGTGTTTTTCGGAATGTGTTTGCAAGAACTCAAGCCGTATATCAAGGAAGAGCATCCCTTCATTTTGGATTTCGATGCCTATCCCAAAAAACTCGCGAGCTTGCAGTTGGACATCGCGATTGCGCCGCTGCAGTCCCATCCCTTCAACGAAGCCAAGAGTAATTTGCGCCTATTGGAATACGGCGCGCTAGGCATGACGGTGATTTGTTCGGATATTTATCCTTATCAAAATGCGCCGGTGAAACGCGTCGCGGACGATTCTGCGGCATGGATAGAAGCCTTGCGCGACCGCATCTACGACTTGGATGCGGCAGGTGTGGAGGGCGATTGTTTGCGGCGCTGGGTGCACGACAACTATATGTTGGAAGACCACCTGGATGAGTGGTTCAAAGCCTTGAGCGCTTAAGCCATGTCCTTGCGCTTGCCGCTGAATCAAACCGATATAGGCCAAGGTAGCGAAGGCCGACGTGCCTTGCTGGCGCAAGCCACCGCGCAACATTTACGCGGCGAGCTGAGCGCTGCGGAAGCACAATATTTGCGTTTACGCGATGCCGCGCCTAACGATGCGGATGTTTTGTTTTTACTCGGTACCTTGTATTTGCAAGCGGGAGTGCCGGCCGCCGCGATCGCGCATTTGGCGCGCTTAACCGAACTTCAGCCCAAGCACGAAGAAGCCTTATTTCACTTGGCGCTCGCCCATTTAGAAAACAAAACGGCGGACAGCGCCGAGCATATCTTGCAAACGCTGTTAAAGCATAATGCCCGGCATCAAGGCGCGCTCATGGCCTTGGGGCAATTGCTGTTTGGGCAAGCGCGCTACGAAGACGCGAAGCCGTATTTTGTGTGGGCCTGTAGTTATCATCCGGAATCCGCGGCCGCTCAGCAGGGTTTGGGCAAGCTGTATTTCTTACAGCGCCGCTATGCCGAGGCGCAAACCCATTTAGCGCGCGCCGCTCAGCTCAAGCCCTTAGATGCGGATATTTTGTGTGATCTTGGGGTGGTATTGCGCAAGCAAAATCGGCTGGGCGAGGCGGAAGGTTGCTTGCGTCAAAGCATCGCATTGCAGCCGCAGCATGCGGACGCGCATTTTAATTTAGCCGATGTGCTTTTATATCAAGGGAAGTTCGACCAAGGCTGGAAAGAATACGAATGGCGTTTCCGCATTCAAAACCGCGCGCCGATTTTTCATGATCAGCCCTTATGGCAAGGTGAGTCCTTGGCCGGGAAAACCATATTGATACACGCCGAGCAAGGCTATGGCGACACCTTTCAATTTCTGCGCTATCTGCCTCTGTTAAAACGCCAAGGCGCGCGGATTTTATTCGAGTGCCAAACCGGTTTGCGCCGCGTGCTAAGGGCTTGCAACTATATTGATCAACTTATAGAGCGCACGCCTAGTCTCGCGACACCTTCCGACTACGACGTGTATGCGCCTTTGCTGAGCCTGCCCGGGATAATGCAGACGCGACGAGAGAATATCCCCCAAGAGGTCGGCTATCTGAGCTTGGAAGCCGCGCTACGCCAGCGTTGGCAAGCGCGCTTGGCCATAGATCCGAATTTTAAAATCGGCATAGCATGGAGCGGTAAACCCAGCCATGCCGATAATCCGAATCGCTATTGCGCCTTGGAAAATTTTGCCGCTATCGCCGCCTTACCCGGGGTCAGTTTATATAGCTTGCAGCAGGGTCTGGCGGCGGCCGAGTTTCAGGCCACGCCTTGGGCTAGCGCGCTCACCGACTTGCATGATGAAATCAGCGATTTCGGCGATACCGCGGCCGCCATCGCCGCCATGGATTTAGTGATTAGCGTGGACACTTCGGTAGTTCATCTGGCCGGTGCCTTAGGCAAGGCGGTGTGGGTCTTGCTTTCGAATGCGCCTGACTGGCGCTGGCTGGAATCGGGTGCGGACAGTCCGTGGTATCCGAGTATGCGTTTATTCCGGCAAGCCCAAGCCGGGGATTGGTCTGTGCCTATCGCCGCCATTTGCGATCAACTGCCGGCTTGGGTAGTTAAACCGCGGGCTTTAATAGGTGCGCTGCCCTATCTGAATGACGCCTATTCATCCGCGCTCTTGATCTCGCTGCAACGCGCCCGATCAGCCTTGCGCCAAGCGCGCTCACCAGTGGGGACCCAGGCGAACGAGCTGGCCCAAGCAGGCTACGAATTGGAAGCGGTATTGTGCAGCGCACCTAAGCACGCCGAGACCAATTGTTTACTCGCCGAAATTTTATTGCTGCAAGAAAATTACGCCGCAGCCTGGTCGGCCGCCATGCGTGCTTACGAAAATTGGCCGGAGCATCCGCCCTTACTGAAATTACTCGGCGAGATCGCCTATGCCCGTGCCGAATATGCGGACGCGGTACGGTTTTTCGAGCGCGCCTTGAATTTAGGCAAGGAAGACGGCGCTACTTGGCAGGCCTTAGGCGCCGCTTGCCTGGCGATGGGGCTACATGCCGAAGCCTTGCGCGCTTATAGACGCGCTTGGGAATGGTGTCCTCATAGCGCCGAGCTCTCCGATAAATTAGGCCAGCTTTTAATTAACGCCGGGCATTTGAATGAGGCCTTAAATTTTTTTCAGCGCGCCTTACAGGCTGACGCAACTTATTTCCCAGCCTATTTCCATTTCGGAAATGCCCTGGTGCAATGCGGCCGCGCGCGCGAAGGCGAAGCGCATTTGCGCGAAGCGATACACCTTAAACCCCATCACGCCCCGGCCCACAATAATTTAGGCGTGGCCTTAAAAGCCCAGCAACGCTACGCGGAAGCAGAGACGGTGTTCAGGCAAGCGATACAACTCGAACCCGATTACAGCGAAGCCTTTAATAATTTAGGCAACGTTTTGCAGCAACTGGCACGCCCGGAAGAAGCCCAAGCCGCGTTCCGCGAAGCTTTGTTGCATGACGCGACCAATGCGCAAGCCTATAACAATCTCGGCATCGCCTTGCAAGCCCAGGGCGCGCACATTCCCGCCATGCAATGCTATGAGGCCGCGATTTTATTGCGTGCGAATTTCGCGGAAGCGCATTGGAATCTGGCCTTGGCGCGGCTCGCCCAAGGCCAATGGCAGGCGGGGTTTGCCGGCTATGAATGGGGTTTCGAGGCCGGCATACGCTGGCGTTTAAATCTAGGGAGCTGGCATTGGGCGGGCGAAACAGCGCTAGATAAAACCCTATTGGTGTACGCCGAGCAGGGCTTCGGCGATACCCTGCAATTTGTGCGCTTTTTGGCATCGGCGAGGGCGCGGGTCGGCAAATTAATTTGCTGCGTGCAGCGGCCGCTGCATGGCTTGCTCGAGTCAAACTTAATCCGCTCCGGCTGGGCTGATCAAGTCATAAGCGATACCGATAATCTGCCGGCGCACGATATGAATTGTGCTTTGATGAGCTTGCCGCATCTCCTAGGGGTGAGCGACATTGGCATGGCGGGGCCATATATCCATGCGCCTGCCTCATCCGCCCTTCCCCTCGCCAGCAGCGCCGTGCCCGCGGCTGCGAAGGGCTGTTTAAAGGTTGGTCTGGTATGGGCGGGCTTGGCGACGCATCAACAAGATAAGCAGCGTTCTTTGCCGGCGGCGGCTTATGCGCCGTTGACGAATAATCCGGGCGTGGAGTTTTATAGCTTGCAAGTCGGCGCCGGCGGAGCGGACTTATTACCAGGGGCGCAAGATCTAGCGCCTCGCTTAAGCGATTTCGCGGCCACCGCCGCCGTCCTCTCGGAACTGGATTTAGTGATTACCGTTGACACCGCAGG
>CAZKHT010000084.1:0-11146 GCA_964552595.1 uncultured Burkholderiales bacterium | reverse complement strand
TGATAAAAATAACTGCCCGCCTGCTCCGTGGTGAACTCATAGGTATAACTGCCGCCCGGCGGAATCGGCGCTTGCGTAATTTTCGCCGGACCGTCCATTTCATTGGGCAAGATCAAGCCATGCCAGTGCACAGTCGTGGATTCCGGTAAATCATTTTGGACCTTGATGCGTATGCGGTCGCCCTCGGTCACGCGTATGCGCGGACCGGGTACTTGATGGTTAAACGCGTAAGCTTCGACTTGCACCTCGGGCAGAATGGACCAGCGTATGACAGAGGCGCGCAACTCAAAAACCTTGACGCCATTTTCGATACGCGGCTGTAGGGGCAAATCGCCGCGCGCGTCTACCGGCGCGGTGTAGTTCACATATTTGGGATGAATCGCCGCCATATCGCGCATGGCCTGGCCTGGCGTGTCCCAGCCCATAATCATGCCGGGGGGCATGATGGCACCGCCTACGTCGTGGGCGCTCAAACGCATATTCACAAGCAATGCGGGCAAGGTCATGCCGGCGAGCAACATCAATACGCTAAACCCCGCCACCGCGCTCAACTGCGGCCGCGTAACATTGGGCCGCATGCTATGGCCCTTGGCTGATTTTTCACCTTCCATGCCGGCGTGGCCTTGATGCGCGGCATGGGCATCGTGTTTTGCATGGGCCACTGGCTTGGCGGCGGATTTTTTCTTAGCCCACGCCGGCACCGCGTCGTCGCGCTCGGTCATTAAGCCATGTTTCATTTTGCGCGCCACCAGCCAGACGTTCATGGGATAAGCAATGGCAAAACCGGCCGCCACCCCTAGCGACATCACCCCCCAGAATAAGAGCTCCGTCGGCAGCATGGCACGCATATCGCGACCCATCATCAGCAAACTCATCACCGGCGCCATGCCCGCCATCATGGCATTCATACTGATCAACTCCGGCATGAAGGACTTGCGCACGTTTTCCCAATAGCTGCCGCCCATTATGTTCTTCATAAACAACGCTTGGAAAATAAACAGCCCAAAGACAAAGCCGGCGAGATATTCGATGATTAAATCCAACCACATCGGCAAGCCCAATAGCGCGGTAATCACGGCGGCGACAATAATCCCGGTGGCGTCGCCCGCCACGCAATGGATGGTCGAGCCCACGCCCTGCTTCCATAGTGGTTTGACAAAGGTTTCATGAGTGCCTGGCTTGGGTTCTTTGTCCGCCATCACATAGATCAACAGCGCAATGGGGCCCATATACAGTGTGACCAAAACAAAGCCCCATTTCATGACGCTGGGTTCGGGATTGTGGGCGAATTGATCATAGGCCACATAGGCCGTCGACAGCGCGGCTAAGACGAACCAAGCGATCAGGAACATATCGATGGGCTGAATAATCACGCTGGTCTCCGGAAAATAGGCAGCCCTTACACTATAGCCAGAATTTCCGCTTAGAAAAAAACCAAAAAAAAAAGGCGCCGCGTAAGCGAGCGCCGTTTTTTCATCGCCCTCTCGGGTGATTATTTTTTCATATCGTCCTTATCCATCTTATCTTTCATCTCTTCCATTTTATGTTCGGCCTTTTCCTTTTTCATATGCGCCTTTTTCTTCATATGGGCTTTCTTGGCGTGCATTTTGGCTTTCATTTCGCCTTTATGCATATCATCTTTGTCCATGGTGGCTTTACCCATGTCGCCCTTAGGCATGTCTTCCGCAAAGGCGGGCAAGCCGACAAACAAAAAGCCGGCGGATAAAAGCGTCACTAAAAATTTAGACATCACAGATCTCCTTCGTGGTTAAAAAATGAATATGCCGGCCCGCAGTGTAACTTAACTACCGCCAAACCAGTTATAACCTTGATCTTCCCAATATCCGCCAGGGTAGGTGTTGGTTACATATAGAGCGACAATATGTTTCGGGTTTTTATAGCCGAGCTTGGTAGGCATGCGTAATTTTATCGGGTAGCCGTATTCCGGGGGCAGAATTTTGCCATCGTAGGTAAAGGTCAATAAAGTTTGCGGGTGCAAGGCGGTGGGCATATCGATACTGGTGTAGTAATCATCCTCACATTTGAAGCCTACATACTTCGCCGATAAATCCGCGCCTATGCGTTTTAAAAAAGTCGAGAAAGTCACGCCACCCCATTTGCCGATGGCGCTCCAGCCTTCCACGCAGATATGCCGCGTCACTTGATCCGTTTGCGGAAGCGCATACAGTTCTTCCAGCGTCCAGCAATGTTTATCCGCGATCAGACCGCTGACTTCTAATTTGTACTCGGCCGCGTCTATTTCCGGCACGTCTTCCCTGTCGTAAAAAGCATTGAAGGGAAAAGGCCGCGCGATCATAGCTTCCGGATAAGTGGGTGCCAAAGCCTTGGGATCGAATAACCAGCCTTGCACTTTGTCGTTAAAGCGCGACACCCGCATTAAAACCTGCTCCGCATTTTCCTCCCCTGTCACCGAACAGCCACTCAACATCGCCAAGCCGCCCAGGGTCAAGGCTCGGCCTAAAAATAAGCGGCGGCTGGGCAGCGGCAATTCCTTAAGCGCGGCTTTGACTAAATCGCTTTGATCCAAGGTCCATTTTTTTTGAGTATACATAGCGCTCTCCTTAGCGTCCGCGTAGCATGGTCAGCAAACTGCGCGGTACCAGCGCCACCATCAGCACATGCACGGCGATGAAGGCCACCAAAGCCGCCATCGCTACGAAATGCACAATGCGGGCATTGTCATAGCCGCCTAGCAATTCCCTGAGCAGAGGAAATTGCACGGATTTCCAAAGCACCAGGCCGGATAGGATGAGCACGATACTGTCCAGGATCACAAACAAATACGCGAATTTTTGCACCGCGTTGTATTCGTCGAGACGGGCGTGGGAAAGCTTCCCGCGCAACGCGGCGCGCAAATCGTGCCACACCGCGCCCAGCCGTAAGGGAAAAAAGCGCTGCCCCAGGCGCCCGGAAAAAATATTCAGCGCCAGATAAATCAAGCCATTGATCATCAATATCCACATAGCGGCGAAGTGCCACAATAAAGCGCCGCCCAACCAGCCGCCTAAAGTCGCGTCGCGTGGAAATTTAAAATCGAATAAAGGAGAAGCGTTATAAATGCGCCAGCCGCTTAAGACTAAAACCACCACGGCAATGGCATTCAGCCAATGCGTAATGCGCAGCCAAGCGGGTTGTATGGATTTACCTGTCGTTTGCATAGTCGTCCCCCAATTTTTAATTGTTGCACGATCAAAATCGTCCGCCGCCGCACATTATGAGCCGATAGGCTCACAGGCGCAGCTTATTTCCGCGCAGTTCATTTTTTCAATTTAACGCCGTGCAAGCGGCTGAACTGAGCGCCTGTAATATTTCGCCATTGGCGCTGTTTTGCACGAAACTCACCACCGTTAATTGCTCGCGACGCCAATTCGGCTTGAGTGCGATTTGCTTTTGGATTTTCAGCGCACCGTCTTTTAGCGCCATGGGGCCTAGCCATTCGCGGACCACATAATCGTGCTGCAATACGGCGCCACGATTTTCGCCGGCATCGATTTTGTTGCTCAGGCCTTTTTCGGTCAGCGCCAAATACAACACCAGCGGCGCCTCGGTCAACGCGGAATGAACCTGTGTCGCGACTGCAAACGCAGCCGGCCGGCTGGCGTCAACCACTAATTGGATATCGGCTCGCGCGGGCTGGCTTTGTACGCGACGTATGGCGGCATCTAAACCCCCAACGCGCCAAGCCGGCAAAGCCTGACCGGAGACAAAAAATTGCGGGGTATAAACTTGACTGCGATTGACTTGCGCTAACGCTTTTTGGCGCTGCCCGAACTCGGCGCGGGCGTAAGGGTCTTTCCAGCCGATATAGTCCCAGTAATCGACATGGAGGGCGATAGGCACTGCCGCGTCGGGGAGCTTAGTCGGTAATTGCGCCATGCGCTGGTCCGCGGGCGGGCAACTGGAACAGCCTTCAGAGGTATACAGCTCGACCAAAGCGCGGGTTTGCGGGCCGCTTTGGGCGACGCAAGCAGCCTGACCAAGTAAAGGCAAAAGCGTTAAAACACTTGCCCAGGAGAAAAGATTTAAGCTTCGCATCGCGGCTCCGTTTGGACCAGAAGTGCAATAGTCGAACGAAGCGCGGATTCCTTACAACTTTACATGAGAGAAAAATAAACCGGCGTCAGGCTTGCTCCGTAGGCCACAAGCAACTGCCCCGGCTTTCTTTCTGAATATCGACCAACACCGCAGCGTGCGCTGCGAGCTCTTCAGCGCTGGCGCAAAGCACGCGCAAGGGCGGACCCGCCGCCTCTTCTAAACGCGCAAGCACTTCGGCGTGAGTCGGCGCGGTGACTTCTATGAGCAGGCCTCTTTGGCCGCGAGTCACCGCCAAATACACGTCCGCCAATAGCGCCGCGTCGAGTAAGGCGCCGTGCAGGGTGCGATGCGAGTTGTCGACCGCATATCTTTTGCACAAGGCGTCTAAGCTATTTTTTTGCCCCGGGTGCAGTTCTTTCGCCAGCTTGAGGGTGTCTATGATGGCAGCGCAATGACCGTCGACGGGATGCAAATCGACCAAGCCCAATTCATGATTCAAAAATCCCACATCGAAAGGCGCGTTATGGATAATCAATTCGCAGCCGCGAACGAAGTCCAAAAACTCGCGCGCGACATCGCAAAATTTTGGTTTATCCTGCAAAAACTCCAAGGTAATGCCATGCACTTGCTGAGCGCCGACATCGATTTCGCGTTCCGGATTTAAATAAAAATGAAATTGGTTTCCGGTGAGGCGGCGGTTAATCATTTCCACCGCGGCGATTTCGATAACGCGATGCCCCAGCGCGGGACTCAAACCCGTGGTTTCCGTATCCAAAATAATTTGCCGCATTAGCTCATCTCCCCTTCAATACAGGTGCAGCCTTTATTGGCCAGTTGATCGGCGCGCTCATTGCCTTCATGCCCGGCGTGACCACGCACCCACAGCCATTCGATATCGTGCTTCGCCGCCAAGACATCCAATTCGCGCCATAAATCGGCGTTTTTTACCGGCTGCTTATCGGCGGTTTTCCAGCCGCGTTTTTTCCAACCCATAATCCATTCGCTGATGCCTTTTTGCACATACTGCGAATCGGTATGCACCCGCACTTTGCTCGGCTGGCGCAGCGCTTCGAGCGCGCGTATCACGGCGGTGAGTTCCATGCGGTTATTGGTGGTCAGCGTTTCACCGCCGAATAATTCTTTTTCTTTTTCGCCGTAACGCAATAAAGCGCCCCAACCGCCCCGCCCCGGATTACCTTTGCAAGCGCCGTCGGTGAATATGTCCACTGCTTCAGGCAAGTTCTTTCTCCTTGTGGGTACGGCAGCCCGCGGCTTCTTTTTGCGCCACCGGCGCGATGCCACGTTGCGCCGCCAGCCGTTCGCTCCAGCTTGGCAAAATGAGGCGCATGCTGTGCACGCGTTTTTTTGCCAAGAGGCAAAACACACCGCCGCCCAAAGGCCACCAGCGATCTCCCGCGGCTTCTATGAATTGCAAACGGGCGAGCCACTGCGCGCTTTGCAGCGGCGGTGCATAGCAAGTGAGTTTGCCCGCCATGACTTCGAAACCCAGTAAGGCCAGCCAGTCTTTTATCCGCGCCAAGCCCAAAAACTTGCCGCACCAGGGATAGTCGGTGCGGCCGCGACGCACCAAATGGCAGGCACCCCAAAAGCTTAAAGGATTAAACCCGGTGATTAAGACATGGCCCTCTGGGATTAAAACCCGCTCCACTTCACGCAAGATTTGATGCGGCGTCGCGGAAAATTCCAAAACATGCGGCAGCAAAACCAAATCCGTGCTCTGACTGGCAATCGGCAAATGATTAAAGTCAGCCAGTAGATGGGCGGGTTGATGCGTGCCTACGGTGATACGCAGAGGAATGCGGCTCGCGCGCAATAAGGGATATTGGGGCAGACCGATTTGCAGCGCGTTGTACCCGAAGATATCGCTAATCGTGGCGTCGAAATACGCTTGTTCGCGCTCTAAAACATACTGGCCCAGCGTGGTCTCGAACCACTGCCTGGCATCGCGCCGCCGTTCCATGCGCGGCGGTCCGTAATTCGGACCATAATTGGAAGCGGGTGCGGCTGCCGGTTTGGATGCGGGATTCGGCTCGCGACTGGGTAATTCTGGTAAATTTGACAAGTCCTGGTTCTCTCCCACAATACCCTCATGGCCGACGTGATTCCGATTCCCGCTTTCGAAGACAATTACCTGTGGCTCTTAGTCCAGGGCAATCATGCCGCGGTCGTCGATCCGGGCGATGCCGAACCGGTTTGGGATTATCTGGTTCAGCATCAATTAAAACTCTGCGCCATTTTATGCACACACCATCACAGCGATCACATAGGCGGCATACGCTCCTTGCTTGCTCATGGCAGCGTGCCCGTGTATGGACCGGCACGCGAAGCCATTCCCGGCCGCACTGTCGCGGTCAAACAGGGCGACGTGGTGAGTATTCCCGAATTAGCGCTCGAATTCGCCGTCTTGGATGTGCCGGGACACACGATAGGACACGTCGCCTATTATGGCGCAGATCGTTTATTTTGTGGCGATACGGTGTTCGGCTGCGGTTGCGGAAAGTTATTCGAGGGCACGCCGCCTATGATGCATGCCTCGCTGTCGAAAATTGCCGCGCTGCCGGATCACACCTTGCTGTATTGCGCGCATGAGTACACCTTGGAAAATATGCAATTCGCGAAAACAGTAGAGCCCGGCAACACAGCTTTGCGTGATCGGGAAGCCAAAGACCGCCAGCGG
Organism: uncultured Burkholderiales bacterium; assembly: GCA_964552595.1. GTDB lineage: Bacteria > Pseudomonadota > Gammaproteobacteria > Burkholderiales > Thiobacteraceae > RBG-16-58-11. The sequence continues at coordinate 4,392 of CAZKHT010000084.1, read as the reverse complement.
CGCGAGCAAGGCTTGCCCACTGTTCCTTTCTCGCTCGGTTTGGAAAAACAAACCAATCCTTTTCTGCGCAGTCATGAAGCCTCTGTCATCCAGGCTGCCGAAAACCACACCGGGCAAACGCTTAGCGAACCGGCGCAGGTTTTCGCCGCAGTGCGGGCCTGGAAAGATACATTTCGGTAATCCTTTTTGGCCTAAAAAGCCTTGACCTTGAAGAGCTTAGGCCCGTAACATCGCGCTGGTTATTCAGTGGGATCCAGCTATGCACGTTCATCGCGCCGCGCGACTCGGTTTTTTTATTTTCTTCAGTCCTGTTGTTTCTACTACCTACGCGGCCGATCTCAGTGCACTTCCCGGTGCCGCAGTCAGTATCGCCAGTCAATCGCCGATGGTAAAACCCACCAACGATAAACCCAGCGCCAACACATCAAGCAATACCGATCCGATTGCCGCGGCCATCCAATCAGCCGACACCAACGGCGCTGCCGATGGCGACGAGCAAGCGGCGATTATCAGCATAGAAGCGGCGCCCGCCAGCGCCGAGCCTTTACTCAAGGCGGCCAAAAATTTAGGCGATCCGAAAACCGATTTGTGGGCGCGCATACGGGCAGGTTTTGCATTGCCGGATTTGAACACCGATTTAGTAAAAGAAAATGAAAGATGGTATGCGGCGCGCCCGGAGTATGTGGAGCGCACGCTAGAGCGCAGCAAGCGCTATATGTATTACATCGTGCAAGAAGTCGAGCGCCGGGGCATGCCGACCGAAATCGCCTTACTGCCTATGATAGAAAGCGCCTACAACCCCAAGGCATATTCGCGCAGCCATGCCTCGGGTATTTGGCAATTCATCCCCGCGACCGGCCGCGATTATGGCTTGAAACAAAACTGGTGGGTGGACAATAGGCGCAATGTGATTTCCGCGACCAATGCCGCCTTGGATTATTTGCAAAAACTGCACGATATGTTCGGCGATTGGGAACTCGCCTTGGCGGCTTACAACTGGGGCGAAGGTTCGGTCTCCCGCGCCATCAGCAAAAATCAAGCGCAGGGTCTAGGCACGGATTATTTGAGTCTAAATATGCCGAACGAAACCCGGCACTACGTGCCGCGTTTACTCGCGGTCAAAAATTTAATTCAGCGCCCGCAAGATTTCGGCGTGGATTTAGGAGTGTTGCCTAATTCGCCCTATTTCGCGCAGATAAAACTGACTCGGCATATCGACGTCGCCCTCGCGGCCAAGCTGGCCGATACCACCTTGGATGAATTCACTTCGCTCAATCCGCACTACAACCGTCCCGTGATTCAAGCACAAGGTCCGACCACTTTATTACTGCCGGTGGACAAAGCCGAAGCTTTCGCCGAGCGCTTGGAGAGCTATAGCAAGCCTCTGGTTTCGTGGAAGACCATTAGCGTGAAACGCGGTGAGAAACTCTCGGCAATCGCCAGTCGCCACAATATTTCCCCCGGGCGTTTGCAACAAATCAATAGTGTCAGCGTGAATAAGCGCGGTCGCTTGCTCAATAGCCAAGTCTTGCTGGTGCCGCAAACCGGCGGTGCCCGTCTGCAAAATATCGCGTATACCGAAGTCAATGCCACGCCTGCTCCGCTTAAGCGCGAAGAAGCGGAAATATATAGTGTGCGTCGCGGCGATACTTTAAAAAGCATCGCCAAGCAAACCGGGACGCAGGAAGCACAACTCAAAAAATGGAATCAGCTTAAGTCGGCGAGGCTTAAAACCCATCAGAAGCTTTATGTGAGCGCGCCGGCCGCAGCAGAAAAATCCGTGAAGGCGAGCAATAAAACCAAAACCGCTGCCGCGAACCGTAAAACGCCCCAGCGTTACACGGTGCGCCGGGGGGATACCTTGCATTCCATAGCCCAACATTTTGATGTGGAACTCGCGGATTTATTACGTTGGAACAAATTGTCTAGCCGCAAACCTTTACGTCCGGGCGTGCGCGTCATTGTTTCGGCCAAGGCCGATTAACTAGCTTTGCTGCAAAGACGCCGAGATTTTATCCGACGTCAGTCCCTGCCCTACTTTCCACTTCAGCCAAACCCGCAATTGCCTAAATAATTCCGGCGTCACCGCGTCCGGCATAATCACCGCCGCTTGGATAAGCCGGCGCGAGGCCACACGAAATACGACTACCGTTAAAAAAGGCGCGACCGTGCTAGACGGCAAAACGTGTGCGTCTATCTCACGGCCATCACGATAGCGCACGCGCAGACCCCCCTCGCGATCACCTTGCAAATGGACCACGCTCCAGGCTAAACGCCGCCAGCCATGCAGTAATAAGGCGTATGCGAGGGATAGAAATACGGCCAGCACTAGCGTGACTTTCAGCCATACGGGTAGCGGCACTATAACAACGCAGAGCGCGGCGCACGCATGCCCGGCCATGAGCAATGCCGCCAGGCGGCGGGAAGGTCCGAGTTGCAGGATTAACATGCGCGCAACCGCTCAATAATGTATTGCGCCTCTACGTTGGGCGCGGAAACGTGGCCATTGATCAAGGCCCATAATTCTTCGTCGCCGCTTTCCACGAGTTGCTCGAAAATCGCGCACGCCTGCGGCGGCAACTCCGGATAAACCTGCGCCAAAAAGCGCTGCAAAATAATATCCAGCTCAAGCGTGCCGCGTCGGCATTTCCAACTTAGGCGCGGGCTCGCGCTCATACCGTGCGCTTGACCAGCATGGCTTTGATGCGGCCTATGGCTTCGGTCGGATTCAAGCCTTTAGGACAAACATCCACGCAATTCATAATGCTGTGGCAGCGGAACAAACGATAAGGATCTTCCAACTCATCCAGGCGCACATTCGTGGCTTGATCGCGGCTATCTGCGATGAAGCGATACGCTTGCAGCAAACCGGCGGGGCCTACGAATTTTTCGGGGTTCCACCAAAAGGAAGGACAGGCTGTGGAACAGCAAGCGCACAAAATACATTCGTATAAACCATCCAGTGCCGCGCGCTGCGCGGGGCTTTGCAAACGCTCTATCTCGGGCTCGGGGTCATGATTGATGAGGTAGGGCTGGATGGACCGGTATTGCTGATAAAACTGCGTCAAATCGACGATGAGATCGCGTATCACCGGCATGCCGGGTAAAGGCCGCAAGGTAATCGGCTCTTTCAATTCCGTCAGCGGGGTGACGCAGGCCAGGCCGTTGCGACCATTGATATTCATGGCATCGGAGCCGCACACGCCTTCGCGGCAAGAACGACGCAACGATAAAGTGGGATCTTGGTCTTTGATCGCCAGCAAGGCATCCAGCAACATCTTGCCTGCCGGCGCGATGGCCAGTTCCACGTCCTGCATATACGGCGCTAGGCCGGATTCCGGATCAAAACGATAAATCGAGAAGCGCATGGTTTTCTCTCTTGATAAACCCACGGGTGAATAAAACCCGAAGCAAGAAAATATAGACTCAGTAAACTCGCGGCTTAGGCGGAAAAGAGTCCACGGTAAGCGGCTTTAAACGCACGGGCTTGTAATCCAAGCGGCCGTCTAAAAAATACAAGCTGTGCTTCAGCCAATTGTTATCGTCGCGATTAGGAAAATCCACATGGGTATGCGCGCCCCGGCTTTCTTCTCGCGCGGCCGCCGAAATAATGGTGGCGAGCGCGGTTTCCAGCATATTTTCCAGTTCCAAGGCCTCGATGCGGGCGGTATTAAAAATTTTGCTTTGATCAAGTAGCACGGCCTGGCTCAGTCTTTCACGTAAGGCGAGCATTTTTTCCATGCCCGCACGCATGCCTTCGGCGGTGCGAAATACACCGCAATGCGCTTCCATCACCAGACGCATGGCTTCGCGTATTTCGGGTATGGACTCGCCTTCGCCTACGCGCTCCCATCGGGCCAGACGGGCTAAAGCCGGCACTGCCGCGTCCTTGGGAATAGGCCGCGGATAGGGGTTATCGCGCAGATATTCCAGCATGTGATTGCCCGCGGCGCGCCCGAACACCACAATATCCAGGAGCGAGTTGCCGCCTAGCCGATTGGCGCCATGCACCGAAACGCAAGCGCATTCGCCGACGGCATATAAACCCGGCAGCGCCTCTTCGGGCCCGGTGGCGGTCGGGGCGACGACTTGGCCGTGGCGATTCGTGGGGATGCCGCCCATCATGTAGTGCGCCGTTGGAAAAACCGGTATCGGCGTTTGCGCCATATCGACATGCGCAAAGCGTCGCGCCAATTCGCGTATGGCGGGCAAGCGCGAGGCAATTTTTTCTTCGCCCAGATGATCCAGCTTGAGCAAGACGTGATCGGCCTGCGGACCGCAGCCCCGCCCTTCGCGTATCTCGGTAATGATCGCGCGGCTCACCACATCGCGGCTGGCTAAATCTTTATTGTTGGGCGCATAACGCTCCATGAAGCGCTCGCCTTCGCGGTT
>CAZKHT010000083.1:0-11253 GCA_964552595.1 uncultured Burkholderiales bacterium | reverse complement strand
AAACAAGGCAGAAAAATTAGGAAAACCTCCGCCGCGACTAACGCTTACCGGAGATTTAGGAAGTGATTTTTGGTAATGCTTGGGTAGGCGAAAAAAAATCGCCGGAATGGGATGGCCGGAAAATCATAGAACTGAAAATTCAAACACGCCGCGCGGGTATAGCGTGAAGGGTTTTTTTATCACCGGTACGGATACCGATGTCGGCAAGACCTTGGTCGCAACCGCTATACTTAGGCAAATGGTCGCGCAAGGCAAACGCGTGGTCGCGATGAAACCGGTAGCCGCGGGCGCCGTGCAAACGACTGCCGGCCTACTCAATGAAGATGTTGCGCAACTCCGCGCCGCAGCCAATGTCGATGTGCCGCTCGCGCTGATGAATCCCTATGTCTACGCCGAGCCGATTGCACCGCATCTGGCGGCGGCGCGGCAAGCAGATGAAATCGATTTAGCGTGCATTGATGCGGCGTATAAAAATTTGTGCGCGCGCGCCGAGCGTATCGTTGTGGAAGGGGCGGGCGGTTTTTGCGTGCCGCTCAACGCGCGCGAAACCATGGCGGATCTCGCGCAATTACTTGCATTGCCTTTGGTGTTGGTGGTGGGCATGCGTCTTGGTTGCCTGAATCACGCTCTACTCACGGTGGAGGCGATACAAGCGCGCGGACTGCACATCGCCGGTTGGGTCGCGAATAGTTTGCGCGCACCCATGCCCTTGCTCGACGAAAATATCACCGCTTTGCGGGTTCGTATTCCTGCTCCTTTATGGGGCATCGTGCCGCCGTTGGACTTCTCGCCTACCCAAATCGAGACCCAAAATCGAAGCAACTTTTGGTCGCCTTCGCCACCGTTTCCGATTCAATAAAAGTGTATATTGGTATATTAAAAAATATTGATACATTAAACTTAAATGCGCGGAATCAAAGGATTTATTTGAACTTTTTGCTTGCGAGGGGTGGGTCGCTGTGCTACCTTAGCGGCCTAAAAAAGCGATGCCCGACTCATTAACGAAGGCGTGATCCGCAGATGAAAGGCAGCAACGTAGAACCGCCGGCAGACTTCATCTTGATTGCCCGCCCCAATTGCTCGTTGTCATCCACAAGCCGATTTATTTTTCTGTGTGGTCTGGTTACGGTGACCTTCGGGATTGCGCTCACCTTCGCATGGGCGGGTGCTTGGCTGGTTTTGTCCTTTGCCGGTTTGGAAGTCGGCGTGCTGATTTGGGCGTTTCGGCACATTGCTCAACATGCCCAGGACTACGAAAAAATAACAATACAGGGTGATCGCGTTACCGTTGAGTCGCAAAATGCACAACGCTTTACCAAACAAGAATTCAATCGGCACTGGGCACAATTAACGGTCAATACCTCGGCCCGAGGCGTGTTTCGACTCGCCATGCGGTCACACGGATATGAATTCGAGCTAGGACGTTTTCTGAATGATGCGCAGCGCTTGGTGCTGGCGAAACAAATACGTTTGCAGTTGCAACACGGAATTTAGGTACTTGGTTTAACCATCTAAGGGGGTAGCAATGACGAGTAAGATGAGGAGCTTGGGATCTGGGTTGATCTTTGCCCTGATGTCCATGGCGGGATGGGCAGAAGAATCAAAATATAATCTGCAAACACCGCAAACTGTTGTGGCGCGTGAGATTTTTGATCTGCACATCTTAATCATGTGGGTCTGCGTCGCGATTTTCATCGTCGTCTTCGGCGTCATGTTTTACTCGATTTGGAAGCACCGTAAGTCCGTCGGCCATCAAGCTTCACACTTCCACGAAAATACCCGTATTGAAATCATTTGGACCATCATTCCGTTCGCGATTTTAGTGGCCATGGCGATTCCGGCTTCCAAAACCATATTGAATATGCGCGACACGACGAACCCGGATATGACCGTGAAGGCCACGGGTTACCAATGGAAATGGGAATACGAATATCCCGCTGACGGCGTCAAATTTTTATCCACCTTATCCACGCCGCGCGAACAAAGAGAAAATAAGCAAGCGAAAGGTGAGCACTATTTACTGGAAGTGGATCATCCCTTGGTCGTGCCTGTCGGCAAAAAAGTACGGATACTCCTGACCGCTAACGATGTGATTCATTCTTGGTCGGTGCCTGCCTTCGGCATTAAGCAAGATGCGATTCCTGGTTTTATCAAAGACGCTTGGTTCCGTGCGGATACGCCTGGGACTTATCGCGGACAATGCTCAGAGTTGTGCGGCAAAGACCATGGCTTTATGCCTATCGTGGTGGAAGTGAAATCGCAAGAGGATTACGCGAAATGGCTGGGCGAACAAAAGGCCAGCAAAGCCGCCGCTACTTTGGATCCTAATAAAACCAGCTATACCTTGGATGAGTTAAAAGCCCAGGGCGAGAAAGTCTATACCGCCAATTGCGCTGCCTGCCATCAACCGACCGGTGCCGGCATGCCGCCAACCTTCCCGGCTTTGACTGGTTCGCCGATTGCAACCGGACCGAAAGCCGCGCACATCGATATCGTGATGAATGGCGGCAAGAAAAACCCGGCCATGGCCGCTTGGGCAAAAGTCTTAAGCGATGTGGATATCGCAGCGGTAATTACCTATGAGCGCAATGCCTTGGGCAATAATACCGGCGAAGTCATACAGCCTGCCGAAATTAAAGCATTACGGAAATAATTCTTAGGAGCCATTATGGAAGCGACGCACGCACATACGGATCATGCACACGACCACGATCATGGCCACGGTCACCCGACCGGCTTGATGCGCTGGTTGACCACCACCAACCACAAAGACATAGGCACGCTATATCTCTGGTTCAGCTTCATTATGTTTTTTGCGGGGGGCACGCTCGCACTCCTGATAAGGGCGGAATTGTTCCAGCCGGGGATGCAAATCGTTCAGCCGGAATTTTTTAATCAGCTCACCACGCTTCATGGCCTGATTATGATTTTCGGCGCCATCATGCCCGGCTTCGTCGGCTTTGCGAACTGGCAAATTCCGATGATGATAGGCGCGCCGGATATGGCTTTCCCGCGCATGAATAACTGGAGCTTTTGGCTATTGCCGGTGGCGGGTGCCTTGTTGATAGGTTCTTTCTTTGTGCCGGGCGGCGCTTCCGCGGGTGGCTGGACCATGTATCCGCCCTTGTCTTTGCAAGGCGGTATTTCTCAGGACATGACGATATTCGCGGTGCACATCTTGGGTATTTCTTCCATCATGGGCGCGATCAATATCATCACCACGATTTTGAATATGCGCGCACCCGGCATGACGCTGATGAAGATGCCCTTATTCGTGTGGACTTGGTTAATTACCGCCTATCTTTTAATCGCGGTGATGCCGGTACTCGCGGGCGCGGTGACCATGTTGCTTACCGATAGACATTTCGGCACACATTTCTTCAATGCGGCCGGCGGCGGCGACCCCGTGATGTTCCAACACATCTTCTGGTTCTTTGGTCATCCCGAAGTCTACATCATGATATTGCCGGCCTTCGGCATCGTGTCGCAAATCATTCCCGCGTTTGCGCGCAAGCCTTTATTTGGTTATGCCTCCATGGTGTATGCCACCTCGTCTATCGCGATTTTGTCTTTCATCGTGTGGGCGCATCATATGTTTACCGTAGGCATGCCGACGTCGGCGCAATTGTTCTTTATGTATGCCACGATGTTGATCGCGGTGCCGACCGGGGTGAAAGTATTTAACTGGATCGCCACCATGTGGAAGGGCTCTATGACTTTTGAGACCCCCATGTTGTTCGCCATTGCTTTCGTTTGTTTGTTCACCATAGGCGGATTCTCCGGTTTGGTGTTGGCGATTACCCCGGTAGATATACAGTTGCAGGACACTTATTACGTGGTGGCCCACTTCCACTATGTGCTGGTCTCGGGCGCACTATTCGGTATTTTTGCCGGCGTGTATTTCTGGTTACCCAAGTGGACCGGCCATATGTATGACGAGACCTTGGGCAAATGGCATTTCTGGTTGTCCACCATTTTCTTTAATGTCTTATTCTTCCCCATGCATTTCCTAGGCTTGGCCGGCATGCCGCGACGCATTCCCGATTACGCCTTGCAGTTTGCGGATTTCAACAAGCTGGCGACCATAGGGGGCTTCGGTTTCGGTTTGAGCCAATTAATTCTTTTGGCCGTCGTTGTGAAATGCATCAAAGGTGGCGCCAAAGCGCCGGATCGTACCTGGGAAGGCGCGGATTCCTTGGAGTGGACGCACCTGCCCTCGCCACCGCCTTATCATTCCTTTGAAGTGCCGCCGCTCGTGAAATAATTTTATAGGCCGCGTCGATATCGGCGCGGCCTGTACAGCCTGGTTGTGCACCTTAACGAGGAAACCCTGTGCAAGCGAAGCAGCAAAAAGCAAAGTACAAAACCGCAGCCATTCTGCTGGTCATCGTGATTGGGCTGTTTCTTTACACGTTTACCCAGCACTGGTAAAGCATGAGCGAAATCCGTACAGAGAATCGCACAGTTTTAAAAAAATTGCTGCTGATCATCGTGTTGATGTTTGGCTTTGGCTATGCGCTGGTGCCGTTTTATAAAAAGATTTGCGAAGTCACGGGCATCAATAAAGACAAGATCACCGTCACGAATACCCAAATGGATCCCGCGCGTTGGGTGACGATAGAGTTCGATGCCAACGTGGGTGATAAATTGCCCTGGAAATTCCAGCCCCAAACCACCAGCGTGCGGGTGCACCCAGGCGAAGTACAGCAAGTGATGTATCGCGTGCAAAACCTGACCGATAGAACCATAGTGGGTCAGGCGGTGCCGAGTTATGGACCGGCGCTGGCGGGCGGATTTTTTAAGAAAATTGAATGTTTTTGTTTTAGCCGGCAAACCTTGAAGCCGGGTGAGACGCGCTTAATGCCTGTGCAATTCGTGATCCAAAACGATTTGCCGCGTGATGTGAATACCATCACTTTGTCTTACACGTTTTACGAGCAAACTAAAGCGGGTGCCTCCTAAAGGTGAGCGAGCGCCCGCGCAAGAAAGCCAATGCCTGGCAAGCGGCCGGCGCGGTGTTCTGGAGTTTTTTTGGGGTACGCAAACGTAGCGACTATGATCGCGATGCGATACAGCTTAGCCCCACGCAAGTGATTGTCGCCGGCATTGTGGGCGCGATCTTGTTCATAGGCATTTTATTGGCCGTCGTGTATTTTGTGACGCGTTAATTGGTAAGGAATTTGTATCAATGATAAGTCTTAAGGAGGGAGCAATATGAGTGAGCATCAAGGTAGCAATTACTATCTTCCATCGCCTTCAGGCTGGCCCATCGTCGGCTCAGTGGCCTTGGCTTTATTCGCGGGCGGCATGGTCTTGTGGGCGAATAGCCTGCCCGGTAGCTGGCTCGTTTTAGCGGGCTTAGGCGTACTGTTTTACATGATGTTCGGCTGGTTTGGACAGGTCATAGGGGAATCCGAGACCGGAAAATACAATGCCCAGGTAGACCGTTCCTATCGCTGGGGCATGAGCTGGTTTATTTTTTCTGAAGTCATGTTTTTTGCCGCCTTCTTCGGCGCTTTATTCTACGCGCGGGTTTTGTCCGTGCCCTGGCTGGGCGAGGGTGACACGCATTCCCTGCTTTGGGAAAACTTTAAAGCGACTTGGCCCACCGCCGGCCCTTTAGGCGCCAAAATGATCGCGCCCATGGCGGAGGCAAAACCAGGTGAATTCGCGCCTATGGCCGCGTTGGGTGTGCCTGCGATTAATACCTTAATTCTGTTGACCTCGGGCGTAACGGTTACTTTGGCCCACTGGGGTTTGAAGAAAAATAATCGCTCGCAATTAATTATCTGGTTAGCCCTTACGGTGGCCTTGGGTATTGTCTTCCTTTATTTGCAGGCTACGGAATATCATGAGGCCTATACCAAAATGGGGCTGACCTTAGGCGCCGGCGTGTACGGGGCGACCTTCTTCATGCTGACCGGTTTTCACGGCTTCCACGTCACGGTAGGCACTTTGATGTTATTGGTGATCTTGCTGCGATCGATTAAAGGCCACTTCCGCCCGGACCATCACTTCGCCTTCGAAGCGGTCTCCTGGTATTGGCACTTCGTGGACGTGGTATGGTTAGGCCTATTCGTATTTGTGTATTGGCTGTAGCGAGTACAAGAGGAAGTTTGTTCTAAAAATAAAAACCTGAAAAAGGGGATTTGGCGCCGCAGCAGCATCGCGGCGCCATTTTTATTGAGCAGTGCCGTAGCAGTACGGCGGCATAGACGCATTTAGTGCGGCGGCAGTATACCGAAATAATAGCCCGCCATGAGCAATAAAAATAAACTGAGGGATAAAGCGATACGCAGGGTTAAGGCTTTGACGGTGCGGGTGGATCCCCCCTTGTCTTTTACCAAATACACCAGCGCGGAAACCAAGCTGCCTAAGATGACGAGTAAAAAACTGACGATGATAATGCGGTATACGGTGAGCGAAATCATCGCGCGGTCTCCTGTCATTCGGTGGGTTTGCAGTGTAGCGGAAACCCGGTACGGCTGTCATGCAAGCAAACTCGACTAAGCCGCGCCGGCCATTCTGGCTGCCCAGCGTAGCCGCGGTTTTGTTGCTGGCTTTAACGATTTCCGCGGGCATATGGCAATCGCAGAAAGCGCAAGTCAAGCGCGATTTACAGGCGCGCTATGACACGCAATTTCAGGCACCCGCCCAGCCTCTCACCCGCGTCGATTTCAATCCGGAAACGCTACGCTATCGACGCGTCAGTGTGAGCGGGGAATTCGATGCCGCGCATGAAGTGTTATTGGACAATCGGATTTACGCAGGCAAACCCGGTTATGAAGTCATTACCCCTCTCAAGCTAGAAAGCGGCGCGGGTTATGTCTTAATCGACAGAGGTTGGGTAGCACAAGGTTTACGTAGAGCAGTATTACCGCGCGTAGCTACGCCTCGCGGTTTGCAAACCATCGACGGTATCGCCACCTTACCCAGTGGGCGTTATTTGGAATTATCCAGTCAAACCGTGGCCGGAAAAGTGTGGGAAAACTTGGACTTTAAACGTATGCAAGCGCAGCTGCCGCAAACTTTGGCGCCTTTAATGGTGGTGCAATTGAGCCCCGCTCAGGCGGGATTAATCCAGCACTGGGAACGCCCCGACGTCGGGGTGGCGATGCATATCGGTTACGCGTTTCAATGGTTCGCCATGGCGGTCGCGATCGTTGTTATTTATGGAGTGCTTTATGTCCGCAGCCGCAAAGCCCGCTAGGGCCAAGCTTTTATTCATTATCGCGCTATTCGCTTTACCCATCATCGCCAGCTATTTGGCGTATTTTGTTTGGCGGCCCACGGGTGGCGTCAAAAATTATGGGGTGTTGTTGCCGGTGCAAACTTTGCCGGAGTCGGTTCGGCTTGATCCCGTTACCGGCGGTGCGCCCATTACGCTCAAAACATTGCGCGGGAAATGGCTCTTGGTGCAGGCCGACCCGGCAGCTTGCGACAACACCTGCGAGGCTAAGCTGTACGCCGCGCGCCAGGTAAGACTCATGCAGGGCCGCGATCAAACCCGGCTAGAACGCTTGTGGATACTCAGCGATGGTGGGGTGCCCAAACCCACCCTGCAGCAAAACTACGCCGGCGGCTTATTCGTCGTCGATAAAGCGCGGGCGCTGTTACCCGCCCTGGCGGCCGCGGATCAGTACGCGGCGCGCTTCCCTGCCGACGCGCGGCAGGCACCTGATGGGCAGGGCGTTTATTTGATCGATCCCCTGGGCAATTTAATCATGCGCTGGCCCGTGTCCGCCGATGCCGAACGCATCCAAAAAGACATTAAACACATGCACAAAGATATAGAGCGTTTGCTGCGCGCTTCGCAAATTGGATGACCATGTATAAGAAACTTATTTTGTTCACCGCTTTATTGGCATTTTGCGTCGTGGTATTGGGCGCTTTCGTGCGCCTCTCCGACGCTGGTTTGGGCTGTCCCGATTGGCCGGGTTGTTACGGCCAGTTGAGTCCCGCGCATGCCGCTGAAGAAATCGCGCAAGCGCATGCCGCTCACCCCGGTGGGCCGGTATCGCATGCGAAAGCGTGGAAGGAGATGACGCATCGCTATTTCGCCAGCACCCTGGGCTTGCTCATTGTGGTCATCGGTATTTGGAGCTGGCGCAAACGCGCCCACCTTAAACAAGCAATCGGCCTACCTAGTTTTCTGATCGCCTTGGTGATTTTGCAAGGGCTGTTCGGCATGTGGACCGTGACCTTGAAGCTCACTCCTTGGGTTGTGACTACGCATCTTTTGGGCGGGATGACAACATTTGTTCTCTTGGTCTGGCTACTGCAGCGGCAGCGTCACAAGCTACTACAGCTTCCCGCGCAAGTCCGCGCGTTGCGCGTGCACGCGGTGCTTGCTTTAGTCGCGGTATTCATCCAGATCGCGCTCGGCGGTTGGGTGAGTTCCAATTATGCGGCCCTGGCCTGTACCGATTTTCCAACTTGCCATGGCAGCTGGTGGCCCACCATGGATGCACACCAAGCTTTCGAAATCTTTCGTCCGTTGGGCATGAGCGGGCAGGGCGAGTTACTGAGCTTAAATGCCTTAACCGCCATTCATTGGGCGCATCGTTTAGGCGCCGTGCTGATCTTGCTTATCGTGGCTAGCCTCGCCCTGCGATTAATGCGGTTTAGCAGCCAGCGCGGTTTCGGGCTGACGTTGCTGGTCCTGCTGCTGCTGCAACTCTCCCTAGGCATACTCAATGTGCTGTTAAGCCTGCCTTTGCCACTTGCCGTTGCGCATAATGGTGTTGCGGCATTACTCCTGGCCGCGCTCACGGTGTTAAACTTTAATCTTAAAACCGCTCAAAACCGGGCCTGATGGGACTTCCATGCAAACCTTAGCCTTTAGCCAATTTGGCGAACGTTGTCAGCAATTTTTGCAATTGACCAAACCGCGTGTCGTCTCGCTGATCGTGTTCACTGCGGTGATTGGGATGTTTTTGGCGACTCCCGGCATGGTGCCTTTAAGAATATTGTTCGCCGCTACGCTAGGCATCGCCTTGGTGGCGGGTGCGGCGGCGGCGGTGAATTGTCTCATCGAACAAAAACTAGATGCCTTAATGGCGCGCACGCGGGCGCGGCCACTGCCCCGAGGCGAAGTGACTTCGCCGCAGACATTATTGTTTGCCGGCGTGGTGGGGGGCATGGGTCTGCTCTTGCTCAATAATTTCGTCAATCCTCTGACCATGTGGCTGACCCTGGCCACCTTCGTCGGCTATGCCGTGATCTACACCGTGATCTTGAAGCCGCGCACTCCGCAAAATATCGTGATAGGCGGCGCCTCCGGGGCCATGCCCCCGGTATTGGGCTGGGCGGCGGTAACCGGCGAAGTCAGCGCCGACGCCTTATTACTTTTTCTGATTATTTTTACCTGGACTCCGCCGCATTTCTGGGCGCTCGCTTTATATCGCAAAAATGAATATGCGCGCGCCGGCATGCCCATGTTGCCAGTGACCCATGGCGAGGAATTCACGCAATTGCATGTGCTCTTGTATACGGTGATCTTAACCGCCGCGACCTTGTTACCAGTGGCGACCGGTATGGGCGGTTTAGTCTATTTAGTGAGCGCCTTGGTTTTAGACGGCGTGTTTTTAACTTTTGCTTATAGGCTATGGCGCAATTATTCGGATGCGCTGGCCAAGCGTACTTTCGCCTATTCAATTTTGTATTTGAGCTTATTGTTCGCGGCGTTTTTGGTCGATCATTATTTTAGATTTTCTTTAGCCACGCTCACTGCCTGGCTGGGTTAAGCCTATCGCATGCACCTAGCGGCGCTCGCGTCTAAGCCTTGCCTAGGCCTTTGTCTTCGCGGTTGCGCTGCTGGTCTATCGCTGGCGCATCGCGCCGCTGCGTGGAGGGCGCATTTCGGATAAACTGCTCCTGAAATACAGCGCTCGCGATCATGATTTTATCCCGCACCAGTCAGTACGCCATTCAAGCTTTAATTTTTGTCGCGACCCGGCCCGTGGGCGAGCCCGTCTTAAGCCGCGAAATCGCCGCTTATTTGCAAGTACCGCCCGCCTATTTAGCCAAAATCATGCAGCATCTTTGCAAGGGCAATTTGCTTTACTCCATACGCGGCCGTTTGGGTGGCTTTTGTCTGCAAGAAGGCGCGGCCCAAACCGACCTCATGCAAATTTTGCTGTTGACCGAAGGGACGCGATTTACCCAGGCATGCGTCCTGGGATTGAAAGCGTGTGCCGATGAAACGGCCTGTCCCATGCACGGCAACTGGGTACCGATTAAAAAACGCGTGATGGCTTTATTGCACGAGCAAACCCTGGAAAAGCTGGCGCGCGCGGTGCGCAGCGGGAAATACCGTTTGAGCGATGTGCCGACGGTACTCTGGGATCCCGCTATTCAGGATTGAATCGGCAAAAACCAATTCGCTACGTTAATTGGCGGCGGCGAATCCAAGGCTGGATAAGGTGAGCGATGACAGATGCCATACTAGAGCGCGCAGTGGCTTTCCACCGCGCGGGAAATCTCAATGAAGCGGAAACCGCGTATCGCGCCATCTTGGAAAAAGATGCGCAACATCCGGATGCGCTCCATCTGCTCGGTTTGATTGCGCATCAGCGCGGATCTTCACAAGAAGCCGTGGCCTTGATTTCGCGCGCGCTCAAAAAAAATAATCGCAATCCGCATTTCCATCTGCATTTAGCCCAAGCTTATCGGCAGCTGAAGCGTTGGGACGACGCGATCGCCGCCTTAAGAAAAACCCTTAAGCTCGCCCCCCAAAGCGCGGAAGCGCACCACGAGTTGGGCCTATGTTTAGCGGATGCCGGTCAAATCGACGAGGCCTTGCGCGAATACGAACGCGCCATGAAGCTAGAGCCGAACAATCTTTATGCGCCCTTGAATGCGGGCAATGCCTGCCATCTCGCCGGCCGCTATGAAGCCGCGCTGGAGTATTACCGACTCGCCTTGCGCATCGCGCCCACTTCTCCGGAAGCGCATAACAATTTGGGCTCGACTTTATTTCAGCTGGGCCGGTTTGCGGAAGCCAAGCCTCTGATAGACGCAGCCTTGCAACTGAAGCCGGAATACGCCGAGGCTTTGGTCAATCGCGGAAATATTTTAAGGCAAGAGCGGCAGTACGCCGAAGCGATTGCGTGTTTTGATCAGGCACTGCAACTCAAGCCGGGTTTTTTACTCGCCTTGTTCAATAAAGCCAATGCGCTGGCCGAGTCCGGCCGGCAACAAAAAGCGCTCCCATATTACGATCAGACCCTAGCCGAGCAGCCGCAACACGTG
>CAZKHT010000082.1:0-11291 GCA_964552595.1 uncultured Burkholderiales bacterium | reverse complement strand
AACAACCTATTTGGTTTTCATGGCCTGAAACACGGGGAGAGTGGGCAAGGCCGCATCGGGACGGGTGAAATCAATCAACACTTGGCTGCCCGGCAAAGCTTTTGCGGGATCGTCGCTGATGTGCACACCGCAAGATGCGCCCAGGAATTCTCCCGCGTCTTTACCAATACCGGGGTTGCCGCTGCGGTCCAAAGCGGCACTCAAACGCATATCCTGCGCTTGGGCGATAGCTTCGATTAAGGTGCGGCCCATGCGGCCAGTGCTACCGGCGACGGCGACATTCAGCATTTAAAAAATCTTATCCCATAAGCGGCCGAGAAAACCTTTTTCCTCTTCCGGCGGAGGCGGCGGCTTATTCGGATCATATTTTTCTAAAACGATTTCACTGGGACCGCGCACCGGCTGGGCGGCCTCGGCTGCTTTGTCTGCTTGTGTCGCGGCGACGACGTCGCCCCCGACGCGAGTGAGCAAGTCGTTTTCAAAATATAAAGTCAGCTTGCGGGTTTCTTTCTCTTTGCCTTTTTCATAAATACTGTAAACATAATCCCAGCGATTGGCATGAAGATTGTGGGGAACCGGGGGGGAACCCGTCAGTAGGGCTACTTGTGCTTTGGTAATGCCGGGCTTGAGCTTAGATACCAGTTCCGGGTTGATCACATTGTCCTGTTGTATGGTGACCTTATACGGGTTGGGCAAATACGAGGTAAAAGAGGTGCTGGAGCAAGCGCTAAGCAAACCCAATGAAAGCAAAGCCAGAATAAGACGGCGCATAACGATCGCTGGAAAATGAGACGGGCCATTATAGCGCGGGCGTCTATTTTATGGGGCATACGCTGGCGAGCGCCGGCTAAAACTCGTATCATGGTCCCACCTTTTCGCGGTCCAGTCCCATGAGCAACCCCAGCGAACTCAAAAATGTAGGCCTCAAAGCCACCCTACCCCGGCTGAAGATCTTAAGCCTGTTCGAAACCAGCAGCGAGCGGCATCTCACCGCCGAGGATATCTACCGCGTGCTGTTGAACGAACACGAAGACATAGGCCTGGCCACGGTCTATCGCGTGCTCACCCAATTCGAGCAAGCCGGTCTGCTCATACGCCACCATTTCGAGAGCGGCAAAGCCGTGTTCGAATTAAACCAAGGCGGGCATCATGATCACTTGGTTTGTTTGCAGTGCGGGCGCGTGGAAGAATTTTTCGATTCCGAAATCGAGAAGCGCCAAGAAAAAATCGCCAAAGATCGCGGCTACGCCATACGCGAACACTCTTTGTATTTATATGTGGATTGCGTGAAGCCGAATTGCGCGCACAAGACTTGATTCCTTAGCGGCTCGCCGCCAGCATTTCCGCGGCGTGAGCGCGGGTTTTTGCGGTGATTTCTACACCTCCCAACATCCGCGCTATTTCTTCGACCCTGGCTTTTTTATCCAAGGCGCTAATTTGCGACACGGTGTGATCGCCTTGGGTTTGTTTCGAGACTCGCCAATGTTGCTGGCCTTGGGCGGCGACCTGAGGCAAATGCGTGATGCACAGCACCTGGTGGCGCGCGCCTAAGTCTTTCAGCAAGCCGCCGACAATTTCAGCCACACCGCCGCCTATGCCTACATCCACTTCATCAAAAATCAAAGTGGGGACGGACGCCAAATCAATCGCCGCGACTTGTATGGCTAAGCTGATGCGTGAGAGTTCGCCGCCGGAGGCTATTTTCGCCAGGGGCTTCGTTTCCACGCCGGGGTGGGCGGCGACTAGGAATTCTATATTTTCATACCCATGACTCGCGGCTTCGGCAAGCGCGCTCAACTTCACCTCAAACACACCGCCGGGCATGGCCAATTGCTGCAGGCTGGCGCTGACTTTTTGACTCAATTGCTTGGCCGCTTGTTTGCGTCCGCTGCTAAGTTTTTTAGCCAAACTATCAAACTGGGTTTTTGCTTCCCTCTCCGCTAGCGCGAGCGCTTCGGCGTCCACGCTTTCGTTCAATTCCGCTAAGCGTGCCTGGGCTTGGCTGAGTAATTCCGGCAACTGTTCGGGACTCACGCGATATTTGCGACCCGCGCTGTGCAGGCTTTCCATGCGTTGTTCGCATTCTTGCAAGCGCTGCGGGTCCAGTTCTAATTTCTGTAAATAGTGGTTCAAGCTGTGCGCGGCTTCTTGTAATTGGATTTCGGCGCTATCTAGTAAACCCAGCGGTTCATCCAAGCCTGCATCATAGCCGCGCAATTGTTTTAGCTTGGCGATCAGCGCGGCGACTTGGGCCAGCACGGAGAGATCGCTTTCCGACAAGCTATCCATTGTTTCACGCGTACCGCTTATTAAACTAGCCGCGTGGGCGAGGCGGGCTTGCTCTTGCAATAGCGTTGGCCATTCCTCCGGCGTGAGATTCAGCGCGCCAAGTTCTTCGATCTGGCGCGATAAGTCTTCACGTTCCCGAGCCAAGGTTTGCGCTTGGCTCTCGCCCTGCTCGCGTCGGCGTTTTATTTCTTGCCAGGCGCGATAAGCTTGCGCGGTTTGTTGCGCCACGGCGCTCATGCCCCCGAAGGCGTCGACCAAATCGCGCTGCGTCGCGGCTCGCAATAAAGATTGATGGGCATGCTGTCCGTGAATATCGATAAGCCGCTCCCCGGCCTCCCGCAGCTGCTGCAGCGTCGCGGCATGGCCATTGATAAACGCGCGCGAACGGCCGCCGCTATCGATCACCCGGCGCAATAAACATTCGCCGTCCTCGCTGCTTAGGGCATTTTCATTGAGCCAGGTTTGCATGGCCGCGTGCTGTGCAATGTCAAATTGCGCGGCAATTTCGGCGCGCGCACAGCCGGCGCGCACGACCGAGGCATCCGCCCTATCACCCAAGGCATAAGAAAGCGCGTCGATCAAAATCGATTTCCCGGCGCCGGTTTCGCCGGTCAGCACGGTGAAGCCTGGTGCGAATTCAATTTCGACCTGGTCCACGATCACAAAATCTTTAATGGATAAATGGAGCAGCATGCTCCGCTCCTTGCGACTACGAAAAAAATTCAAGCCCTTTATCACCGCACGGGGCTTACAGCTTCCCGCCCCAATGCAGTTTCTGCCGCAGCATATCGTAGTAACTATGTCCCGAGGGCCGCAGTAAAAGCAGCGAGTTATCCGACCGCCGCACCCGCACACGGTCGCCTTGCTTGAGTTCCAAGCGCCGCTGGCCATCGAAATTCGCAATGCAGTCATCGGCGTGGGTGACCCAGACTTCTACCTCGGCGTGACTATGCACGGCGATGGGACGATTACTCAAGGTGTGCGGACAAATAGGCACCAAGACCATGGCTTCTAGAGTGGGATGCAAAATCGGCCCACCTGCGGATAAAGCATAAGCCGTGGAGCCGGTCGGCGAGGCGATGATTAAGCCATCGGAGCGTTGGCTGTAAACGAATTGCCCATCTATGCACACCTCAGTCTCTATCAGGCGGCCCATATCGCCTTTGCTCACCACCACATCGTTGAAGGCGCGGCCTCGGAACACGATATCGTTCGCCCGTTCGACCACGACATCTAATAGAAAACGGTTCTCGCAGCTAAATTTACCGGCCAGGACTTCGTCCAAGGTCTCGTGCATAGTATTAAGCGAGACGTCGGTCAAAAATCCCAAACGGCCCTGATTCACACCTATGACCGCGATGTCGTAATCCGCTAGCACCCGCGCCACATTCAGCATCGTGCCATCGCCGCCCAGCACAATCGCTAAATCCGCGCTCGCCCCTATGTCCGCCAAGCGCGCGCTATCCAAGCCGGGGATGCCCATGCGATCGGCGGTTTGCACCGTGATCACCACTTTGCAGCCTTTGTTCTCCAAAAACTGAGCGAGGCTGACGATGGGGCCGCTGATCTCGTGGGCGTTGTACTTTCCGACCAGGGCTATTGTTTCGAAGGGAAAACGCATAATGCGCGGATTATAGCCCGCGCCTTCGCGGCTTGTCGCGACAGGTCTACCTTAAATCCGCGAAATCAGTACAATGTTTGCCATGCTCGATAAACGCTCACAAGTGCTGCTGAAAACCCTGGTGGAACGTTACATCAGCGAGGGCCAGCCCATAGGCTCGCGCACGCTATCAAAATATTCGGGCTTGGACTTAAGCCCGGCGACCATACGCAATGTGATGGCCGATTTAGAGGAGCTGGGGTTTATCGTCAGCCCTCATACCTCCGCCGGGCGCATTCCCACGCCGCGCGGCTATCGTTTGTTTGTCGATACCTTGCTCACGGTGCAGCCTTTACCCAGTAGTGAAATTCAGCAATTCGAGCATCAACTGGATACATCCGAACCACGCCGCCTGATCGCATCGGCCGCGCGCTTACTCTCCGATCTGACGCAATTCGCCGGCGTGGTCTTGGTGTCAAAACGCTCCACCGCGATACGCCACATCGAGTTCATTAATTTATCCGAGCAGCGCATTTTGATGATTTTGGTATCTACCGACGGCTCGGTGCAAAACCGGATTTTGACTCCGGGCCAGAGCTACGACGCGGCGGCCTTAACCGAGGCGGCGAATTTCTTTAATCACAATTACGCCGGGCGTAACTTGGATCAAGCGAATAATTCCATCCGCGAAGAACTCACCCAAATACGCCAGGACATGAGTAATTTAATGAGCGCCGCGCTGCAAGCCAGTAGCCAGGTTTTCGATGAAGAATCGCAGGAGCAATATGTCATCACCGGCGGCGGCAAATTACTCAATGTACCCGACCTCTCCAGCAATATGGATCAGCTGCGTAAATTATTCGCCGTGTTCGAGCAGAAGACCGCGCTCATGCAACTCCTAGCGCTGGGGCAACAAGGCGAAGGCGTGCAAATTTTCATAGGCGGCGAATCCGGCGCCATGCCGCTGGACGAGTGCAGCATGGTCACCGCGCCCTATGAGGTCGCGCATCAAATCGTGGGCACGGTAGGCGTCATCGGGCCGACCCGCATGGCGTACGATAGAGTCATCCCGATAGTGGATGTCACCGCCAAATTATTATCCAGTGCCTTGTCTTATCATTAAGTGTGCTCAGCCCCTAGCGTAAAACGGCGCTCATGCAAACCCTCAGATTTCGCCTTTAAGGCGCCATTATGCCCTTCCCACCCGAGCCCACTTACACGCACGGCAGCATCGCCAAAGTCGGCATTTTGCTGATTAACTTGGGCACGCCCAGCGCGCCCACGCCCCGCGCTTTGCGGGTATATCTCAAAGAATTTTTATCGGATCGACGGGTGATAGAAATTCCCTCGGCCTTATGGTGGCCTATTTTGCACGGCGTGATATTGCGCACCCGGCCTAAGAAATCCGCCGCCAAATACGCGCAAATCTGGAGCAATGAAGGCTCACCTCTGCTGGTCCATACGCGCAAGCAAACCAAGTTATTGCAAGGCTATTTGGGTGAGCGCAGCCGCACCCCCATGGTGGTCGACTATGCGATGCGCTATGGGGAACCCAGTATTCCCGAGGTCCTGCGTAAACTTCAAACGCAAGGCTGTGATCGTATATTAGTAATGCCGATGTACCCGCAATACGCGGCCAGTTCGACCGGCACCGCTTTAGAAAAAGTCTTCGCGGTGACCGCGAGCATGCGCAATATGCCCGCTTTACGCACGATTAAACATTTTCATGATGATCCCGGTTACATCGCCGCCCTGGCGCAATCGATTAGCGACTTCTGGGTCCAAAACGGCAGACCGGATAAATTACTCATGAGCTTTCACGGTGTGCCGCGTTATACCTTGACGCGCGGTGATCCTTATCATTGCGAATGTCAGAAAACCGCGCGCTTACTGGCCGAACGCTTGGGCCTTGCGCCCGAGCAATACGCCATCACCTTTCAATCTCGCTTTGGCCGCGCCGAATGGTTGAAGCCCTATACCCAGGCCACGCTCGAAGACCTAGGGCGCGCCGGCGTGGGTCGGGTGGATGTGGTCTGCCCTGGCTTTGTCGCGGACTGCTTGGAGACCTTAGAAGAAATCGCCATGGAATGCCGCGCCGCATTTTTGGCCAAAGGCGGCAAGGAATTTAATTATCTTCCCTGCCTCAATGAGCGTCCTGATTGGATACGCGCTCTGGCCGACTTAGCCTTGGCCAATTTACAAGGCTGGTTATGGGCCGATCCGGCCACCCAACAAGCCGCCGCCGCTGCTTCGCGTTTGCATGCCTTGGCTTTGGGAGCGAAAAACTAAATCCGATTTAGGGCTTGAAGCCGCAGCAACCGCCTCCATATGCAGCAGAGAAACTTTGGAGGAAGCATGTCAGACCCTGAAATAAACGCCGTCCCGGAGCAGCAAACTTCGCCGCAAACCCCGCCGTCCGTGGACGCCACGCCCAACCCCGAAACCCTGTTAAAAGAAGCCGAGCTGAAGGCGCAAGAGCATTACGACGCCTGGATGTACGCCAAGGCCGAAGCCGAGAATATCCGCCGGCGCGGCCATCAAGAAGCCGATAACGCACGTAAATTCGCGGTCGAGAGTTTTTCCGGCGAATTATTGGCGGTGAAAGATGCCTTGGAAGCGACCCTGGCGGCGGAGAACGCGAGCTTAGACAGCTTGCGCAGCGGCGTGGAGCTGACTTTAAAACAGCTCAGCGCCGTGTTCGAGAAATTCAAAATCCAGGAAATCGATCCCGCTGGGCAAAAATTCGACCCGCATTATCATCAGGCTTTAGCCACGGTGGAAGCGGACGCCGAGCCCAATACGGTGGTCATGGTCATGCAAAAAGGCTATGCCTTGCATGATCGCATTCTGCGCCCGGCTTTAGTAACCGTGGCCAAAACAAAAGACGCTTAAAAACCGGCTTGAAAAACCCTATTGCGCGCCCCACTTAACTGATCAAGCAAAACTTTTTACAAGGAAGTCATCATGGGAAAAATTATTGGCATAGACCTAGGCACCACCAACTCTTGCGTGGCCATTATGGAAGGCGGCAAGCCTAAGGTAATCGAAAACGCGGAAGGCGCGCGCACCACGCCCTCGATTGTCGCTTATGCCGACAACGACGAAATCTTGGTCGGTGCCTCGGCCAAGCGCCAAGGCGTGACCAATCCTAAGAACACCTTATTCGCGGTCAAACGTCTCATCGGCCGGCGCTATGACGAACCCATGGTGCAAAAAGACATCGGTCTTGTCCCCTACAAAATTATTAAGGCTGACAATGGCGATGCCTGGGTGGAAGTGCGCGGCAAGAAAATGGCACCGCCGGAAATCTCCGCCCAAGTGCTGCGCAAAATGAAAAAGACCGCCGAGGATTATCTCGGCGAGGAAGTCACCGAAGCGGTGATCACCGTGCCCGCGTACTTCAACGACTCGCAGCGTCAGGCGACGAAGGACGCCGGCCGCATTGCGGGCTTGGAAGTGAAACGCATTATCAATGAACCCACTGCCGCGGCTTTGGCCTTCGGCATGGATAAAAAAGAAGGTGATCGCAAAATCGCGGTGTACGACTTGGGCGGGGGTACGTTCGATATTTCCATCATTGAAATTGCCGAAGTCGAAGGCGAGCATCAATTCGAAGTACTGTCGACCAATGGCGACACCTTCCTCGGCGGCGAAGACTTCGACCAGCGCGTGATCGACTATTTGGCGGATGAGTTCAAGAAAGAACAAGGCATAGACTTGCGCAAGGATATGCTAGCTTTGCAACGCCTGAAGGAAGCGGCGGAAAAAGCCAAAATCGAATTGTCTTCGGCGCAGCAAACCGAGGTGAATCTGCCCTACATCACGGCGGATGCCAGCGGGCCTAAGCATTTGAACGTCAAAATCACCCGCGCGAAATTCGAGAGCCTGGTCGAAGAATTAATCGACCGCACCATAGGCCCCTGCCAGACGGCGATCAAGGATTCCGGCTTGAAAGTCTCCGACATCGAAGACGTGATATTGGTGGGCGGTATGACGCGCATGCCGAAAGTGGCGGATAAGGTCAAAGAATTCTTTGGCAAAGAACCGCGCCGCGATGTGAACCCCGATGAAGCCGTGGCCATAGGTGCGGCGATTCAGGGCGGTGTGTTGCAAGGTGAAGTCAAAGACGTTTTGCTGTTGGACGTAACGCCTTTGAGCCTGGGTATAGAAACCTTGGGCGGTGTCATG
The DNA here is from genome assembly GCA_964552595.1 of uncultured Burkholderiales bacterium. Classification (GTDB taxonomy): domain Bacteria; phylum Pseudomonadota; class Gammaproteobacteria; order Burkholderiales; family Thiobacteraceae; genus RBG-16-58-11. The sequence continues at coordinate 3,214 of CAZKHT010000082.1, read as the reverse complement.
ACCAAGCTCATCCCGAAAAACACCACCATACCGACCAAAGCGCAGCAAGTGTTCTCGACCGCGGATGATAATCAAACCGCGGTGACCATACATGTGTTGCAAGGTGAGCGCGAGATGGCCTCGGCGAATAAGAGCTTGGGCCAATTCAACCTCGGTGATATCCCACCGGCGCCGCGCGGCATGCCGCAAATCGAAGTCACGTTTGATATCGACGCCAACGGCATACTGCATGTGTCGGCCAAGGATAAATCCAGCGGCAAGGAAGCCAAGATTACGATTAAGGCCAACTCCGGCTTGTCGGATGATGAAATCCAACGTATGGTGCGGGACGGCGAAGCACATGCTGCGGAAGATAAAAAGCAGCGTGAATTGGTCGACGCGCGCAATCAATGCGATGCTTTAATCCACTCGGTCAAGAAGACCTTGGCCGAGCAAGGCGATAAACTGTCGGCCGAGCAAAAGGCGCCCGTCGAAGCCGCGATTAAAGATGCGGAAGAAGCTTTAAAGGGCAACGACAAGGAAGCCATTGAAAGTAAGATGAACGCCTTGGGCACCGCCTCGCATAATTTAATGCAGGCAAGCCAAGCCCAGGCTGGCCCCGCAGGTGCCAGCGGCACGAGTGGCGCGGGTGCCAAATCTGATGAAGATGTGGTGGACGCCGAGTTTGAAGAAGTTAAAGATAAATAATTAAGCAAGGCGGCAAGGGGTGAGGAGCAGAACCTCCTCGCCCCTTTTTGTCGTCTTGCTGCCAGGCATTTTTCACCTGAACGGAATGAATAAAAACGCAGCGCCATGACAAAACGCGACTACTACGAAGTGCTGGGGGTCAACCGCGATGCCGGTGACGACGAAATAAAAAAGGCCTATCGCAAGCTCGCGATGAAGTTCCATCCGGACCGCAATCCGGACAGCAAGGAAGCGGAAGGAAAATTCAAAGAGTGTAAGGAAGCCTACGAAGTTCTTTCGGACGGCAATAAGCGCGCGCAATATGATCAATTCGGCCATGCCGGGCTTGACCCTTCCGCGGGCGGCGGCCAGGGTTTCGGCAATTTCGCCGATGCCTTCTCGGATATTTTCGGGGATATCTTTGGCGGCGGCGGTCGCCGCACCAATATCTATCGCGGCGCCGACTTACGCTACAACTTGGAAATTAGCTTGGAAGACGCGGCGCGGGGCACGGAAAGCAAAATCCGTATCCCGACCATGGAAGTCTGCGGTACTTGCGAAGGCACAGGCGCCAAACCCGGCACCCAAGCCAGCACCTGCAGCATGTGCGGCGGTCAAGGCCAGGTGCGCATGCAGCAGGGATTTTTTTCCATACAGCAAACTTGCCCGACGTGTCATGGCAGCGGCAAAACGATTGCCAATCCTTGCGGCAGTTGTCATGGCGCCGGGCGCATTAAGCAGCACAAGACCTTATCCGTAAAAATCCCGCCTGGCGTGGATGATGGCGATAGAATTCGTCTCGCCGGCGAGGGGGAAGACGGCATTAATGGCGGTCCGGCGGGCGATCTGTATGTGATGATACAGCTCAAAGAACATCCGATTTTTAAGCGCGATCACGACGATTTACACTGCGAGATGCCGATTAGCTTCACCATCGCGGCCTTGGGCGGCGAGATCGAAATTCCAACGCTAGATGGTCACGCCAAAATTAAAATCGCCGAGGAAACCCAAACCGGAAAGGTTTTCCGCTTACGCGGCAAAGGCATCAAAGGTGTGCGCAGTCAGCAATATGGCGATCTGTATTGCCATGTGGTTTTAGAAACCCCGGTGAATCTCACGTCGCGACAGAAAGAGCTGCTGCGCGAATTCGACGCCATCGGCCAAGGCGAGAACAACAATCCGCGCGCTAAAGGCTGGATGGATAGAGTGAAGGATTTTTTCTCGCAATAGCGAGCTAGAGCCTTAGAAATTGGGCTTGGGCGAAGCCTGGCGATGGCGTTCCACGCCGGCCAGGATTTCCGCTTTGGCCTCTTCCGCACCGACCCAGCCTTCCACCTTCACCCATTTATTCGCTTCCAAATCTTTATAGTGCTCGAAGAAATGCGAAATTTGTTTGAGCAAAAGCGGCGAAAAATCTTCCGGTTTCTGCACGTCTTTATATAAGACGCACAGCTTATCCACCGGCACCGCGATGATTTTCGCGTCCACCCCGGCTTCGTCAGTCATTTTCAGCATGCCCACCGGCCGGCAGCGCACGACTACGCCGGTGATCAAAGCCACGGGCGTCACGACCAAAACATCCACCGGATCGCCGTCCTCAGACAGGGTGCGCGGCACATAGCCGTAGTTGCAAGGATAGTGCATGGCAGTCGACATGAAACGATCCACGAACATGGCGCCGGTTTCTTTGTCGACTTCGTATTTAATCGGATCCCCATGCATGGGGATTTCAATAATCACATTGACGTCATTCGGCACGTCGCGGCCGCTTACTACCTTGTCTAAATTCATTGCAATTCGCCTTCTATTTCGCCGCGCACGGCATCTGCCCAGTTATTCGGTGTTTCATATAAACGCACCCGCGCCAGTCGCAAATGATTGCCATACACGTCCACATAGGCCGCGTCCAACACCCGAAACGCAGTCAGGGCTAAATTTTCCGCAGTGGGCACGGTGTCCAGGATCACGGTTTTATGGCCAGGAATGCTATTCAGAAAATCCAAGACGGCTTGATCGCCGCGATACACCAAAAATGCATGGTCCCAGGGCGCGGCGATTTTTTCTAACGCGATGTTTTTCACGTCGGAAAAATCCATCACCATGCCCTGCTCGGAAATTCCCTCCGTCTGAATGATGTCCCCAGACAGCGTCACTTCAAGCGCGTAGCGATGCCCATGTAAATGTCGGCACTGACTTTTATGCTGCGGAATACGATGACCGGCATCGAATTCCAATCTGCGGGTGATCAACATGAGGAAACCTATTTTGCGAGGCGCGCAGTATAACATTTCACGGCTTTTTCCCGGGCTTGCGCGAATCCGCTTTAAAATACCGGCATGCGTAAATCTTCCTTAGGCAGATTGTCTATCCAAAATCATGATCGCGACGCCAGCGCGATGACTTATGTCTACCCGGTGATTTCGCGGCGCGCCGGCGGTGTTTCCATCGGCATCAATCTCAATCCCAATAATGCTTGCAATTGGCGCTGCGTGTATTGCCAGGTGCCCGATCTCAAACGCGGCGCGGCGCCGAAAATAAATTTGGCCCA
>CAZKHT010000081.1:861-11297 GCA_964552595.1 uncultured Burkholderiales bacterium | reverse complement strand
CGGTGGATGGCCCCGCACCCGCGGCGGCCGTCGCGTCGAGCCCCGGGCGCCAGGCCCTCGTGGACCAGGTCCGCTCGGCGATCGCGGGCGACGATGCGGCGCTCCACGCGCTCGACCGGCTCGTCCAGTCGGGCAAGATCGACCAGGACCCGCAGACCCTCGCCAACCTCGCGGCGACGGCGCCGGACGCGCCGGGGCCGCTGCCGGGGGGCGCGTCGCTCGTGGCCGGCAACCTCGACCGAGACCCGCGGATCATCGAGGCGGGGATCGCGCCCGAGCTGCTCCTCTCGCAGACGATCCGGGCGCTCGACAACCCGCTCCGGATCGAGCAGGGCCACTACCACGGGACGTTCCGCGCGGGGCCGATGGAGTACCTCCTCGTGAAGGGGCACCCCGCCGAATTCGTCCGGCCCGCCGACGGGGCCCAGCGGCCGGGGTGCGTCGAATTTGCTGCAGCAGCTGTTTGACGGCCGTGGGGTGGGCGGGGGAGGCAGCCTTCGGGGCGGAAAACTGGATAATCAAAGCGGCGACGAGGATAGCCGCGCCCAGCAAGGAGAATTGCTGCCAGCGCTTTTTGGGGACTAATTTATTCATGGGTTCAGCTTCAGGTTAGGCAAAAGGTTTGTGTAGTCTAACGGCGGTACGCATCAAAAATTTAGCACGTTATGTGCCATAGCGGATGGGCAGCGATATCGACGATAAGTTCGGTTACCCCGTATAATCTTCGGCCATCGCGGGTGTAGTTCAATGGCAGAATGAAAGCTTCCCAAGCTTTAGACGTGGGTTCGATTCCCATCACCCGCTCCAAGCGATGCAGCGGCTGAAGCTCGCCCTTCGGAGATTTTCAATGCGCTACCCCTATCCGCCCCGCAGGCTTTATGCCCTCTCATTTAAATAAGGCTTTAAAAATCAGCGCATGGATTCTGGCGGCGCTGGCGTTTTTATTTATTCTGCTGTTGGTTATTATTGCCTCGACGGTCGATCCTAATCGCTATAAGCCACAAATCGTGCAATTGGTTCAGGACAAAAAACAACGGACCCTGACGCTAGAGGGCAATATCAAGCTTAAATTGTTTCCTCGCCTGGGTTTAGACTTGGGCAAAACTCAGCTTTCGGAGCATCAAGGTCCGGCGCGCTTTGCCTCGATCGATAGCGTGAAATTGTATGTGGCTTGGTTACCTTTGCTACGCCAAGAGCTGGTCGTGGACAAAGTGAGCATAGAAGGCCTGCAGGCAAACCTGGTTCGCTACGCCGATGGCAGCACGAACTTCGACGATTTAATGAGCAAAAGCGAATCGGATTGGGTGAAGTTCGATGTGCACGCCGTGGATGTTACGCACAGTGCCCTGCGCTTCGATGATAAACAAGCGAAACGCGTTTTTGCGATCAATGATTTCAAACTGCACAGCGGTCGGCTGAAGGAAAATACGCATACTCATGTGGCGCTGGATTTTAATGCCACGAGCGATCATCCCCAACTCAAGGCGGCAATCAAAATCAACACCGGTTTGCGTTTCGCCCTCGCGGCCAAGCACTATGAATTGGACGGCTTGGATGCCAAGGTAAGCGGCGAGGCCTTGGGTCTGCGGCAATTGGGATTGACGGTGCAAGGCGATATTGACACGGATGCCGAGACCTTGGCGCTGGGAATAAAAGCGCTGAAAGCCGAACTGTCGGGCTTGCGCGGTCAAGATCGATTTCAGCTCACACTGAATGCGCCCGACTTACAATTGGACCGCAAACACGCGCAAGGTAAAGCAATAAGCGTGAAGGGCGAATTGAATCAGACAAGCGGACCGCTTTCTATTCAACTCAGTCTGCCGGAAATCCAAGGCCAAGACGGTAAGTTCGCGGTCTCCTCTCTGCTCTTGGAACTCAAGGGCAATCCAGCCGCGGGTCAGCTCACTGGAAAACTGACTAGTCCTGTGACCGGAAATCTGCAAACGCAAACGCTGAGCTTAGATAAATTAGTGGGTGACTTGAACTTTACCGCTGCCCAGTCAAAAAAGCCCATGCATATTCAGCTTACCGGCGCCGCTCAAGCGGATTTATTAAAGCAAAACCTGAACGCGAAAATCGCCTCGCGTTTGGATCAGAGCAATCTGCGCGCGGAAATCGGCATGCGCGATTTTGCCCATCCGTTGTATCAATTCGATGTGGACATCGATCAAATCGACCTGGATCAATACTTGGCTTCGTCGTCGAAACCGGCGAAGGCGAATCAAAGCGCGGGCGGCGGCGCGGAACAGCCCATGGATTTTTCAGCCTTGAACGATTTGAACGCGAATGGCCGCATTAAAATCGGTCAGCTTAAATTTTCCAATGTGAAATCCAGCAATGTTCGTCTGGATTTTAAAGCGGCGAATGGCCGAGTCGAAGCGAATTCCGTTTCCGCGAATTTATATCAAGGCGTATTACAGGGGAGTGCCTCTGTCACCGCCAGCGCTTCACCGCAATTTGCGCTGCAACAAAATTTAAAAGGCGTCAGCGTGGGCCCTCTGCTCAGAGATTTTTCCCAGCATGATGTGCTGGAAGGACGCGGCAATGTTTCTTTGCAGTTAAATGCGCATGGCGCCACGGCACGCGCCATCACCCAGACTTTGCGCGGCAATGCAGCACTGAATTTAGAGGACGGCGCTATTAAAGGCGTGAATTTAGCGGCCATCGCACGCAAGGCGAAAGCCGCTTTGGCGGTGCAATCCGGGCAAGCAGGCGGCTTTGCGGCAGCGGCCAACGCCAATGAGAAAACCGATTTTTCAGAAATGAAGGCGAGCTTCACGATACGCGACGGCATTGCGCACAATGAAGATTTATCCGCCAAGTCGCCCCTGTTGCGCGTGGGCGGAAAAGGCGATATCGACTTGAATCGCGCCACCTTGGATTACTTGGTCAAAGCCACTCTGGTCGGCAGTCTGGAAGGCCAAGGCGGCAAAGACAACAGCCAGTTAAAAGGTGTGACGCTGCCTATACGTGTCGCTGGCGCTTTCGATGCCTTGCATTACTCCTTTGATGCGGGCGCGATGTTGGCGGACACCGCCAAAGCGCAACTCGAGCAGCATAAGGAAGTGTTGCAGCAAAAAGCGCAGGACAAAATTCGCGAGCAATTAGGCGACCGATTGAAAGGCTTGTTTGGCCGCTAGTCCGATGTCGGCGTTCGCTCAACAACTCATTACTTGGCAGGCAGTCCACGGCCGGCACGATTTGCCTTGGCAAGGCACGCGCGATCCTTACCGCATTTGGCTATCCGAGATCATGTTGCAGCAAACTCAGGTGGCCACCGTTATTCCTTTCTATTTGCGTTTTCTGCAGGACTTCCCCGATGTTCGAGCTTTAGCGCAAGCCGATCAGGATCACGTATTAGCGCGCTGGAGTGGTCTGGGATATTACTCGCGCGCGCGTAATTTGCACGCCGCCGCTCGCCGTATTGTGCACGATCACGATGGCGACTTTCCTAGCGATGTCGAAACACTACAAACCTTGCCCGGCATAGGCCGATCCACGGCGGCCGCTATCGCAGCCTTCGCCTTCGGCGCGCGAGTCGCCATACTCGACGGCAATGTGAAACGCGTCCTAACCCGTTATTTCGGCATAGAGGGTTACCCCGGCGATAGACGTGTAGAACAGGACTTGTGGCGGCGTGCGACGCAATTATTGCCCAGGCAAGACATAGAACAATACACGCAGGCCTTGATGGATTTCGGCGCGACCTTGTGTACGCCTAGCAAGCCGCGTTGCGCAGATTGCCCCGTCCGATCACAGTGTGTGGCCTTGCGCGACGGCCGGGTACAAAACTTACCCACGCCGAAACCACGCATGGCTTTGCCCGAACGCGAAACTGTGATGCTGGTATTGCGCCACGCGGACAAAGTGCTTTTAGAGAAACGTCCGGCCCGCGGAATTTGGGGCGGCTTGTGGAGTTTTCCCGAGGTGGGGCGCGACGACAGGTTGGCAGATTATTTACAAACGCGGTTCGCGACGCATGCGCTTAGTGCCAACCCCTTGCCCTCCTTACGCCATAGCTTTACTCATTTCCGATTGGACATCGCGGCATTGCAAGTGCAGCTCGCTCACCCCGGTAAGGCGCCAACCGCGCAATGGTGGGATCTAGCGCAGGCACGCGAGGCCGGCCTCCCTGCGCCCGTGCGCCGACTTCTGAGTTACTTAGACTAATGCGGCTAAGGCGCGAGCGCTGTGCTCCCTGTCAGCGCGGCCGTTTTAGGTGCGGGAGGCGTATCCGCTTTTTGTTGGCAAGCCGTCAACCCGGGTGACAGCAGTAAAAATAAGACCATTAGAGCACGCATAAACCTCTCCTTCCCGGAAACAGAATTACCTCATAATAGCAGCTGCTTTTTGCCTTGGAAGCGCCATGAAATATACGGATTTACGTGACTTTTTAAACCAGCTGGAAGCGCGCGGCGAGCTCAAGCGCATCGCACTGGCTATAGATCCCAACCTTGAAATGACGGAAGTATGCGATCGGGTTTTACGCAAGGGCGGCCCCGCAATTTTGTTCGAACGTCCCACCGGCTTCGATATGCCGGTACTCGGCAATTTATTTGGCACGCCATTGCGGGTTGCGCTGGGGATGGGCGAAGAAGACGTCGCCAGTCTGCGCGAGGTCGGGAAGCTCTTGGCGTTTCTGAAAGAGCCCGAGCCGCCTAAGGGTCTCAAAGACGCTTGGGAAAAATTGCCGCTGTACAAACAAGTTTTGAATATGGCGCCTAAGCAGGTATCACGCGCCGCCTGCCAAGATATCGTGTGGGAGGGGAGGGCGGTCGATCTGAGTAAACTGCCGATACAAACGTGCTGGCCGGGCGATGTCGCACCTTTGATTACTTGGGGCCTGACCGTCACTCAGGGCCCCAATAAACCGCGCCAGAATTTAGGCATTTATCGCCAACAAGTAATCGCGAAAAATAAAGTCATTATGCGCTGGCTGGCGCATCGCGGCGGGGCGTTGGACTTTCGCGAATTTTGCGCGCGCCATCCTGGCGAAAAATTTCCTGTGGCGGTGGCCTTGGGTGCCGATCCGGCGACTTTGCTCGCCGCTGTGACGCCAGTGCCGGATGCTTTATCAGAATACCAATTCGCAGGCTTATTGCGCGGCGCGAAAACCGAGGTGGTGAAATGTATCAGCTGCGATTTACAAGTGCCGGCCGCGGCGGAGATCGTCCTCGAAGGCTATATCGATCCCACCGAAACCGCGCTGGAAGGACCCTATGGCGATCACACTGGCTATTACAACGAACAGGAAACCTTCCCCGTATTCACCATCACGCATATGACGATGCGTAAAGAACCGATATATCACAGCACCTACACCGGCAAACCACCAGACGAACCCGCAGTGTTAGGCGTGGCTTTGAACGAAGTCTTTGTCCCTTTGCTGCAAAAACAGTTTGCCGAAATCAGCGACTTTTATTTGCCGCCTGAGGGGTGTTCCTATCGCATGGCGATTGTCAGCATGAAAAAACAATATCCCGGCCATGCCAAGCGGGTGATGTTCGGCGTGTGGAGCTTCCTGCGCCAGTTCATGTACACCAAATTCGTGATAGTGGTTGACGACGACGTGAATATTCGCGATTGGAAAGAAGTGATCTGGGCGTTAACGACACGCGTCGACGCTGCGCGCGATACCTTAATCGTGGAGAATACGCCTATCGACTACCTCGACTTCGCCAGCCCGGTCTCAGGCCTGGGCAGCAAAATGGGCATAGATGCGACGCATAAATGGCAAGGCGAAACCACTCGCGAGTGGGGTAGACCCATAGCGCGCGACGCGAAAGTGGCCGCGCGTATAGATGCGATTTGGACGGATTTGGGGCTAGAAAATTAGAAATGGGCGCACCGGGCCGAATGCGTACGCCCGGTGACACTAATTAAAACTTGTAAGCGACGCCCACGGACAGCAGATCAATAGGATTACTGGAATCATGAAACCGTTCCCATTCGCCCCGGAACGAGAAATGGTCGGTGAAGTTATATTTCATCCCCAAACCAAACATCGCATTGGAACCAGTGCCCGTTGCCGAGTTGTTGATAGAGCCGTTACTTGCGCTGGCTTTCGCGTCCCAAGCATAAATTCCGAGCTTCGCGAACAGCGCGATGTCGTCGGTAACATTAAAATTGCCCACCGCCATCACGTCCCAAGCAGTAATTTTGATGTCGCCTCTCACACTACTTCCCCCATAAGTGCCTTTGAAGGAATATTTCCCTAGATCCAAATAGCCAAATTCTACGCCCCAAGTCTTGTTGAAATCATAGCCCCCAAAGATTTTATAACCGGTGTTGTTATTCTCTATGGATCCAGTGCTCAATATATCGCTGGGGCCGATGTTCCACTTTGTAGTGCCAGCTGAACCTCCGGCGTAAAAGCCGTTGTCGGCCGCGGTCGCCAAGCCGACAGAGCAAAAACTTAGTGCAAAGCCGAAAGCGTTGAGGGCATAACGAATTCTAGAAATTTGCATATAGATATCCTCTCTTTAGCAATGGGTAGTTTTTTTATATTTTTATGGTTATAAAGGACTAAACGCACGGCTAGTGTACCTTAAGTTTCTGGATCGGTACTAGAGGCAAATCATTGTATGGTGAGCAGCGGTATTAATGCAGTGAACTTGGACAGGTCTCGCACACTTCGAATCCAGCAAAAGATCGGTTGAATACATCGTTGGATCATGATCGCGCTTTCAGGGCAAACACTAACCGGTCGCAGTCAAAATCACGCAACTCGGCGATAGGTCTAGCTCACTAGAGTATGTAATGCAGAGAATGAAAAGAAGAAGGGAAAAGAAAAATGGGCCGAAAGAATATTCGGCCCATTAGCATTACTTAAAACTTATATGCAAATCCGACGGAATACAGGTCGATGGGATTATCCGAGTCATGATAACGTTCCCATTCGCCGCGAATCGAGAAATTGGTAGTGAAGTTATATTTGAGGCCTAGTCCGCCGTACACATTCGTGCCCGAATCGGAAGCACTTGCGCCGACGGATCCTGAACTCGCACTTGCTTTTGTATCCCAGGCGTAAGCACCTAATTTACCAAAAATGGCAAAGTTATTATTGATAGGATAAGTGCCGACTACGCCTAGCGTATAGCCAGTAATTTTGGCATCGCCGCGTACCGGAACGCCGAGGTAAGTACCGCTGAATTCATATTTACCCAGATCAACATAACCGAACTCCAGGCCCCAGTTCTTGTTGAAATCGTATCCAAGGAAAATTTTATAACCAGTGTCACTCGTGTCTATGCTTCCGCCGGTTAATCCGAGGTCGGAAGTTTTGACATCCCAGTCGGTCACACCCGCCGAAGCGCCGATATAAAAGCCGTTATCAGCCGCAAAACTGGAAGCCGTCGCCACCAAGCCCAAGGTAAAACCAAGCGCGGTGATGCCACGTTTTAACTTATATTGACGCATTTATTTTTATCCTCTCTCTATAGAAATTAAATGAACTGCCCCGAGATTTTTTCACACCATATATGCTCAATGCAAGCGCGCCGACAAGGGCGGGCAGGACGGCGTGGCCAAAGCCTACAGGTAAGCAGCGCAATTTGCTTCTGATTCTCGTAACATTTCGATACAAACCCTTACCAAATGTTACTGGGCAGGGGTCAACATGCGGTTGTAGGCTAGCGTTAATCGATGTAAGCCGAACGTATCAAAAAGTTGGGCTCATCGAGAAACTTGTTTAATAGGAGGTCTACTATGTTGAAGAAAACACTTATTGCACTCGCCGCCGTTGCCGGCTTCGCCGCCATCCTACCCGCCCAAGCGCACGATAGGGATGACAATCGCCTCAGTCTACGCATCTTTGCGGGCCCGCCCGTTCAACTGGTGCATACCGATTGGCGCCGCGACCGCTACGAATATTATCGTCATGATCATCGTCCTTATTATTATCGCGAGTATCGAGACTATCGTCATTATCGCCATCATGATCGCGATGACTGGCGCGATCGGGATGGATGGCGCCATCACGACAGACATTAATGGTGTGGGGTTGAACCAGCAAGCGATCAACACGAATAAAGCTGCGAGGGAAGAACGGGCCACAGAGCCCGTTTTGCTTTGCTCCGGCACAGCGGCCTTTAAGGCCGGTTAAAAATCCAGTTAAGTAAGACATCTTGGGCCGGGCGGCCTTGTTCGGCGTTTACATCATTGATAATGCAGACAAGTATTATATCGCGGCCCCGTACATCTCTTACATAGCCCGCGAGCGCGCGCACATTCTTCAATGAGCCAGACTTGAGTCTGGCGTGACCCGCGATCGAAGTGCCCATTAAACGTTTTTTCATCGTCCCATCTAGCGCGACTAGAGGTAGGGATGCGGCGAACTCAGGAAAGTACAGGGAGCGATAAGCGGTATGCAGCAACCAGCCTAGGTGTTGAGCACTGATTCTTTCTTTGCGCGATAGGCCTGCGCCGTTTTCCAAATTCAATTCCAGGAAGTTTTGTCCCCTGCGCGCTAGCCAGTCCGAGATTGCTGCGACACCTTTTTCCGGCGTAGCGGGCAAGCCTCGTGTTTCCGCGCCTAAGCTCAGAAAAACTTGACGTGCCATGACATTATTACTGAATTTATTGATGTCGCGTATCGTCTCCGCCAAGGAGGCGGAAGGATACGTGGCAAGCAAGCGCGCCGTATCGGGGAGCGCGCCTTCCCTCACTTTGCCCTGCCAACGGCCGCCGACTTGCATCCAAATTTCCTTAAAAACTGTCGCGAAGTAAGCATCTCTATCTTGAAGTATCAAAGGTAAGATTTGTTCGCCACAGCTACGCGCGTAGGTGCCGGAAAAAACCAGTTGGGTTTTTTCCGCGCGCAACTCGATTTGATCTTTCCAATCACCGCATTCGCCTTCGCTTAAATGCAAGGCATTGACGACGCTGGCGCCGGGGATGGGTGGGTCAAGCAATATGCGCGGCGCGCCTAAGCCCGGATGAGCATAGATGCGCAAGCGCTGACTGCGGAAATCCAATAACAAGGCATCGGGCGATAAATTATAGGGCTTAGTCGGCGCGCCATCGAAGGCCGCTAAGTCCTCCTGCGGAACATCGAAATAGCGCCGATCGAGAACGAGATTTCCGCGCAGGGTTTTAATGCCGCGCTGGCGTAAATCACGCAACATCAACCAAAAGTTTTCCAGGGTGATTTTGGGGTCGCCATAGCCTTTAAAAATTAAATCGCCATTCAGGGTTTCGCCACGCAAATTCCCGTCGTAATAGACATCGGTTTTCCAGCGGTAAGCGGGGCCTAAGATGTCCAAAGCCGCAAACGTGGTTAATAATTTCATTACCGAAGCTGGATTCATGGCAGTGGTCGCGTTGACCGTAAGCAGCGGCGTAGCGGTGGCGCTGTCCTGCACATATACCGCGACATGGGAGACCGGAATATTGGCTGCGGCTAGGGCTTGTTGAAACGGGAGCGGCAGCCCTTCCTCGGCGGCCGCACGCGCCGCGACGAGCAAACAGAAGAGTGCGATTAATCCGCGCCGAAACACGACAGCGCGCGTATACAAGCGCTCTAGCTTATCGCAAGACGGAAGCTTAAGGTTTACGCGTGAGGTCTTGCACATACCAATCCATGGCCACAGAGAGTCCTTGGCTGATGGTATGCGTGGCTTGATAGTGAAGCAAGCGTTGCGCTTTGCTCACGTCCGCTAACGAATGGCGTACGTCGCCCGCGCGGAAATCACGGTAGATGGGTGTGAAGTCGGCCAGCTGAGGAAACTTAGGCAACAGCGCCTTGCGTATCGCTTCGAGTAATTGATTCAAGCTCGTGCGCTCGCCCACCGCCACGTTATAGACCTGATTGCGTGCGGCAGGGTCGGTCGTGGTCGCGGCCAATAAATTGGCTTGAACAGTATTGTCGATATAACAAAAATCGCGGCTGGTTTCGCCATCGCCGTTTACATACACAGGCTCGCCTTTAATCATGGAGGCGATCCACTTCGGAATCACCGCCGCGTAAGCGCCGTCCGGGTCTTGGCGTTTACCAAAAATATTGAAATAGCGCAGGCCTATGGCGGTGAACCCATAGCATCGGGCGAATACATCAGCGTAGAGTTCGTTCACATATTTAGTGACGGCATAAGGAGACAAGGGCCCACCGATTTGATCTTCTACCTTAGGCAAGCCGGGATGGTCGCCATAGGTGGAGCTGGACGCAGCATAAACAAAGGACTTTACCTCTGCATCGCGCGCGCTCACCAACATATTCAAAAAACCGGTGATATTGCTCGCATTGGTTAATAGCGGGTCTTCTATGGAACGCGGTACCGAGCCCAAGGCCGCTTGATGCAACACGTAGTCCACATCACGACAGGACTCACGGCAGATCGCCAGATCGGTAATATCGCCTTCGATAAAGCGAAAGTTTTGCCACTGCGCCGAGCTTACCGCGGCACGCACTTGCTCTAAATTGTGAGCGTGCCCCGTGG
>CAZKHT010000081.1:0-851 GCA_964552595.1 uncultured Burkholderiales bacterium | reverse complement strand
TTATAATGTTGGGCGGGCCCGTTGTAAAAATATTCCAGGCCGACCAGCCGTTGGTTCAGGGCCAGTAAAGTTTCTAAAAGATTAGACCCGATAAAACCGGCGACCCCGGTAATCAACCAAGTGCGTGGCGATTGGGCAAGCGTCTGCTGCAGCGCGGCGTAAGCGTTCATATATTCTCCGGAATTACAAACGCCAGAACGGAATGCCGGCGGCGGTCACGGCGGCAACATCAAACACCGCTTTCACATCCGCCAGTACACCTTTTGCCGTGAGTTTAGATTGGTAGTCGGATAAAGGACGTTGCGTAAATTCTTTGTGCGAAACAGCGACGACAATGGCGTCGGCGGTGGGCAAAGACTCCCAGCTCTCCAGCGTGATGCCATATTCGTGTTTCGCTTCTTCTTGATCGGGCACCGGATCGTGCACGTGCACATCCACGCCATAAGACTTCAATTCATTGATCACATCAATGACGCGCGAGTTGCGCAAATCAGGACAATTTTCCTTGAAGGTTAAGCCGAGCACGCTGACCTTGGCGCCTTTCACCGCGCTGCCGGCTTGTATCATCATCTTTATGGTTTGCTCGGCGATGTATTTTCCCATGCCGTCATTGATGCGGCGGCCGGCCAAGATCACTTGCGGGTGATAGCCCAGCATATCGGCCTTGTGCGTGAGGTAATAGGGGTCTACGCCTATGCAGTGGCCGCCGACCAAGCCCGGGCGAAAAGGTAAGAAATTCCACTTGATGCCCGCCGCCTGCAACACCTCCAAGGTATCAATGCCGATTTTGTGAAAAATCAAACCCAGCTCGTTCATCACGATCAACGGCAAGAATCTGGCCGCCTCCGCGA
>CAZKHT010000080.1:0-11301 GCA_964552595.1 uncultured Burkholderiales bacterium | reverse complement strand
TGCTCTACGACAATGCGCAATTAGCCCGACTCTACCGCCGCGCGGCGCAAGTTTTTCAGCATCCATTCTATGCCGCAATCGCCGATGAAACCTTGGATTTTATGTTGCGCGAAATGCGGGATGCCAGCACGGGCGCTTTCATCACCAGCACTTCGGCCATAGACACTCAGGATCGCGAAGGCGCTTTGTATTTATGGGACGCCGAGTTGCTACGCAAGTTATTGAGTGCGGACGACCTGCGTTTAATCACCCCTTATTGGGGTTTGGAGCATGCGGCGGAATCGCCCTATGGCTATTTGCCGCTATACAAAACGCCGCCCAAGGCCGACGAGGTGGCGCGGCTAAAAGCCATTCATGCGCGCTTACGCATCGAGCGGGCGAAGCGCGAACTCCCCAAGGATCGCAAATTGCTCGCCGGCTTAAATGGACTGGCCTTGATCGCTTTGTCCGAAGCGCCCGCGCCGCAATATCAAGCCGCGGCCCTCGCCTTGCGCGATTTCATGGTGAATAATTTAATCAGCGCGCAAGGCTTAAGCAAAGGCATGGCGCAAGGAAAAACGCTAGGCGCGGGCGATTTGGAAGACTATGCCTATGTTGCCGCCGGCTTGCTGGCGCATGCGCAAAGTACCAAGAACAACGCGGACCGAGAGCTCGCGCGTAAATTAGCGAGCCTGGCCTGGGAAAAATTTTATACGCCGCGCGGCTGGCAGCTGGAACAAAAAGCCTTGCTCGCGCATCCGTTTTATCAGCGCATCGTGCCCGATGGCGCGACTTACTCGCCAGCCGCTGTCTTAATCAAAACCAGCTGGCAATTAGGCGGTAAAGCTTTACGCACCCGGGGGCTGAGTGCGCTTAACGGCGGCTACGCGATTTTGGATCAAGGTGCCTTCTGGTACGCCAGCCAGATCTCTGCAATGAACGCGCTACAATAAGCGCGCTGTATTCACCGCGCCATTCCAGCGACGTCGCCATCGCGATACACCCAACGCCCCGCGTATTTTTCAAAGCGGCTGATTTCGTGCAAGCGAAACGCGCGGCCATTGATTTTGTAACGGGCCACGAATTCGACGCGGGCATGGTCATCGTCTATGACTTCATGGTGTCTGACTTGCAAGCCCAGCCATCGCGCCTCGCGTTGTGCGTCGAGATTGAAATCGGCGGGTAAGGTTTGGGGATGCCAAGTGGCTTGCAGATAGGGAAGGTCCGCCAGCACATAAGCCGTATACCGGGAGCGCATCAAGGCTTCCGCGCTAGGCGCGGCCGCGCCCTGTAAATAAGGACCGCAGCACAAGCTATAGGGCTGCCCAAGGCCGCAGGGGCAAGCCGTTTCCGCGTTGATGAGCTTCGCCAAGCGCAGCCGCTCAGGGGTAGTAGATCAGCAATTTGTACCCAACCGCATCCAAGTTCACCAATTCCAAACTCAGTTTGATGGGCAATTCGTCCTGCGCCGGCATGCCCGCGTCGGCTTGCAGGCTGGGCGGCAGATAATCCTGAGGCGCGAACTGTCTACGCGCGACCGCCTGGTTGGCGTTATCGGTAAGCGTGAGCTCTAAATTCGGATAGGCCAAACGGTAGTTGGCTAAATTGCGCAAGCTCGCGTTCAAAATCACGAAGCGCGGCTTGTCCGGCAAGGTTTGCAGTTCGGTCGCATCGAGCTTGATCAAGTCGGGGTTCGCCAATAAATTTATTTTGCAATGCAAAAGCTCGCAAGCTTTACGCAATGCAGGTTTAGTCGCGGGATAACTGGCCGCCAAGCTATCGCGATAAAAATAGACAGCTTGCAGACCCAACGCTAAAACCAATATCCCTACGCCCAAGCCCCAACCCAGATTACGCCAGCGCGAACGCTTTTCTTCCGAGCTTAAATGCCGCTGCAAGTCATTGAGTTTTTCGTGCAAGTCCGAGGAAACTTTCAACCCCGGCTTGGCGCCCTGCTGTACCTCCTTGATTAAATCCGGATGGGCGCTGGCGGCGATCTCGCGATTGATCTCCTCGGCATCGCGCTGGAACTCGCCTTCTTCTTTCGCGGTAGTTGGGCCGTCGTCCGCCTCGCTTAAACTGCGGCGCAAATTAATCGCTTCGGCACCCAAGGCGGGTGTCGCCAGCTTGACCTCGGTATCATCCTCCACCGGCGCCATCAGGCTGACGGTTTCTATAGGGTTCACCAGGGTTTCAAAACCGTTGAACACGTACGCGCATTTGCCGCAGCGCACTTTACCGGCGTGCGCCGCCAATTGTTCCGGCGTGACCCTAAACATCGCGTGGCAGGAAGGACAAGTGGTGCGCATACCGTTCATTGCTTCGCTCCGCTCAAGCAGGCCCAACCGTCATCTATCATAGGCGGCTCCATGCGGAACCATTCGCCATACAGCGCGCGCATCTCCTGCGCTTGTTCCGCGAGTATTCCGGATAAGGCGATGCGGCCGCCGGTGCGAACGCGCGCGGCCAACATGGGCGCAAGCACTTTTAAAGGATTGGATAAAATATTGGCGATCACTATGGCATATTGTGCCTCAGGCGCGCGCGCTGGCAAATAGAATTGGACATCGACCGCGTTGCGCTGCGCATTGTCTTGTGCCGCCGCCACTGCTTGCGCGTCTATGTCCACGCCTACCACCGTGCCCGCGCCCAATTTTTTTGCGGCAATCGCCAAGATGCCGGAACCGCATCCATAGTCCAACAGCGTTTCTCCCGGCTGTAGATTTTGTTCCAGCCACTGCAAACATAAGCGGGTAGTGGGATGGCTGCCTGTGCCAAATGCTAGGCCCGGATCCAGAACGAGCACGATGGCGTCAGGGTCCGGCGCCGCGTGCCAAGACGGCACTATCCATAAACGCGAAGAGATTTGGATGGGCGAAAATTGCGCTTGGGTGAGTCGCACCCAATCTTGTTCGGCCAAATTTTCGATGTGATATGCGGGTGTCGCTGGCATGCCGGCGGCGCGCGCGGCTTGCGCAACCACCGGCGGTAAATTAATTTCCTGGGTGAATAGGGCGCTGACCAAGCTGTCGTTCCAGCTCTCGCTGGGCATGCCAGGCTCGCCAAAAATGATTTGCTCATGCGCCGTGCCCGCTTGCGCGTCTTCTATGCTCGCCGATAAGGCACCTAATTCCAGCAATGCGTCGCTCAACTTGTCCGCGTCGTCGGCGCTCGCCGGAATTTTGAGGACTTGCCACATGCCGCGCGCTCGGCCTTAGCCTTTTTTCAGCGCTTCGAGTTTATGCGTGAGGTAATGAATAGAGGCGCCGCCTTCGACGAAGGCGCTGTCCATCATGAGATCTTGATGCAGCGGAATATTGGTCTTAATGCCTTCCACCACCATCTCGGATAAAGCGATACGCATGCGCGCCACGGCTTGCTCGCGGGTGTCACCGTAGGCGATCACCTTGCCTATCATGGAGTCGTAAAACGGCGGCACATAGTAATTTTGGTAGACATGAGAATCCACGCGTATACCTGGCCCACCCGGGGCATGGTATTGGGTGATGCGTCCGGGTGAGGGCACCGAGGTGTAAGGGTCCTCGGCATTAATCCGGCATTCCACGGCGTGGCCGCGAAACTCTATGTCTTTTTGCTTGTAGCGCAAGGGCTCGCCGGCGGCGACGCGTATCTGTTCTTGGATGATGTCTATACCGGTGATCAGCTCGGTCACCGGATGTTCGACCTGCACCCGGGTATTCATTTCAATGAAATAAAATTCGCCGTTCTCGTATAAAAATTCAAACGTGCCGGCGCCTCGGTATTTGATCTTGCGGCAGGCGGCGGCGCAGCGTTCGCCAATTTTATTGCGCAGCTTCAAGCCCAGCAAAGGCGCAGGCGCTTCCTCGATAATTTTTTGATGGCGGCGCTGCATGGAGCAATCGCGCTCGCCTAAATGGATCGCGTTGCCGTGCTCATCCGCGAGGATTTGGATCTCGATGTGGCGTGGATTTTGAAGAAACTTCTCCATATACACTTCGGGATTGCCGAAGGCGGTTTGCGCCTCGGTCTTGGTCATGGACACCGCGTTCAATAGATTCGATTCGGTGTGCACTATCCGCATGCCGCGCCCGCCGCCGCCACCCGAAGCTTTGATAATAATGGGATAGCCTGTTTCATTGGCCATGCGGATGATCGCCTCGGGATCGTCCGGCAAGGCGCCCTCAGAACCCGGCACACAAGGCACGCCGGCTTCCAGCATGGCGCGCTTGGCATTTACCTTGTCGCCCATTAGGCGAATACTGGCCGAGCGCGGGCCTATGAAAACAAACCCGCTGGATTCCACGCGTTCGGCGAAATCCGCGTTCTCCGACAAAAATCCATAGCCCGGATGTATGGCCTCGGCATCGGTGACTTCCGCTGCGGCGATAATCGCGGGCACATTAAGGTAACTGAGCTGGGTTTGCGCCGGACCTATGCACACGGACTCATCGGCCAGCTTCACATATTTCGCCTCGGAATCTGCTTCCGAATGCACCGCCACGGTTTTAATCCCCATTTCGCGGCAAGCGCGTTGCACACGCAAAGCGATTTCACCGCGATTGGCGATGAGAATTTTTTCAAACATATTTAATCCATCTAAAACCCGCGCTCACGCAGGCTTTTAACTGACAGGAAAGGGAGGGCATCACGGAAGGGCTAACCGCGCCGCTGTTCAACCGATGATAAATAAGGGTTCGCCATATTCTACGGGCTGGCCGTTTTCGACCAAGATCGCTTTAATCACGCCGCCGTGATCGGCCTCGATTTCGTTCAGCAGCTTCATGGCTTCGATAATGCACAAGGTATCCCCGGAATTGACGCTTTGGCCGACCTCTACAAAGGCTTTCGCGCCAGGCGAAGGCGAGCGGTAAAACGTGCCTACCATGGGGGATTTCACCGCATGGCCTTCGGGTTCGGGCGGGGCGACTTCCGCCACCGCAGCCGGGGCGCTGACCGGGGCCGTCTGCGGCATTATTTGCGGCATGGGGGCTTGGGCGTACACCACATTATGGCCGGACGTATGGTGAGTAATGCGCACCTTTTCTTCGCCCTCGGTGATTTCGAGCTCGGCGATACCCGATTCTTCCACGAGATCGATCAGCTTTTTCAGCTTACGTAAATCCATAACGATGTCCTTCTGACTTATTGAGAGAGCGCGTAATCTAGGGCAAGCTCGTAGCCCAAGGGGCCTAAGCCGCTGATTACGCCCACCGCCAAGTCGGAGAAAAAAGAATGATGGCGGAAGGCTTCGCGCGCGAATACGTTGGAGAGATGTACTTCAATAAAGGGTAGGGCGACCGCCGCGATGGCATCGCGCAAGGCGACGCTGGTGTGAGTAAAGGCAGCGGGATTAATTAAAATAAAGCTAACACCTTCTTGCGCGGCTTGATGAATGCGGTCGACAAGCTCGGCTTCTGCATTGCTTTGAAAACTGCTCAGGCGGGCACCAGCGGCGCGCGCACGCTGCTGCAAGCGCTGATCTATCTGGGCCAAAGTGTCGCGACCGTAATGCTCCGGCTCGCGCGTGCCTAATAAATTGAGGTTAGGCCCATGCACGACCAGAATGTATTTTTGAGTAAGCGGCGCGCCAGTTTCGACCGCTTTCGAGGCGGAGGCTGTTTTTGGCATGGCCGCAAGTTTGCCGCAACTAGCCGGATTTTGTCCAGTAAATAGCCGAAATTAGCCGAAATTTGCCGGTTGACAGGGTCTCATTTTTGACCTTGTAAGAGGACATCCAAAACCTTGGCCAGCTCCGCTTTGCGGATGGCGCCTAAGCCGACATAAACAACTTTGCCCTCGGGATTGAGAACGGCCGTAAAGGGAATACCCTTGCTGGTATTGCCTAGACGCGCGGCAAAATCATAGCCCTCCATCCCGCCCATGAGCAGTGGGTAATGGATGCCGAAGTTATTCGAAAATTCGGAAACCGCCGCTTGCCCATCCAAGGCAATGCCGACGATAGCGACATTTTTGCCGCTGTAGGCAGCATGAAGCTGGATAAAATCGGGAATTTCCTCGCGGCAAGGCGGGCACCAGGTCGCCCAGAAGTTCAGCACTAAGATTTTGCCCTGCCAATTGCCTAGGGCTTGGCTTTTGCCTTGCAAGTCCGGATAGCGGGTGGCATAGATCTCGGCGGCGCTGAGTTGATTGTTCCCCGGCGTAGCACGCCATAATCCGATTCCCAAACCCAAGGCCAGCGCGAGTAGAGCAGCGCCGCCAATAAAGATGGCAGTGCGCACTTACTTTAGGACGGTATTCAAGGTTTGCAGGAATTTCTCCGGGGGCTCATAGCCTATGACGCGAAAGCTTTCCTCTTTGCCCTCATGGTCGAAAAAGATAATGCCAGGGGGGCCGAATAAATTGAAACGTTTCAACAGGGCTTTATCGTCCGCATTATTGGCGGTGACATCGGCCTGCAATAGCAGCGCATCTTTCAAGCGGGCTTGGACTTTGGGATCATTGAAAGTGAAATGCTCCATTTCCTTGCAGGACACACACCAGTCGGCGTAAAAATCCAGCATCACCGGTTTTCCCTTCGCGGCGGCGATGCGTGCATCCAATTCTTGTATGGATTTGACGCGCTCGAATTTCAAACCGGTTTCGGCGGCGGTCGCAGTGGTCCCGCCGCTTGTGGGGGCGCGCAAGCCGGCCAAGGGTTGCAAGACATCGCGATTGCCCGATAAGGCGCCAATGATGAAGGCTAAACCCGTCGCCAGCGCGATAATCCCTATCCCCTTCCAGAATTTTTTAAAGCCGCTGGCATTGACCGGTAAGGGATCCAAGGCGCTGAGATAAATCGAAGACACGATCAGCAGCGCACCCCACAACAGCATTTGCATGAGGGCGGACAAAATCGGCGAGACCAGCCAAATCGCCACGCCTAATAGCAGCACACCGAAGAAAGCCTTGACCGCATCCATCCATGCGCCGGCCCGTGGCAACAGAGAGCCGCCGCCTATGCCCATCGCTAATAAGGGGACACCCATGCCCATGGCCATGGCGAACAAGGCCCAGCCGCCCTTCCAGGCGTCGCCGGTTTGGCTGATGAAAAGCAGGGTGCCGGCGAGCGGTGCCGCCACGCAAGGGCCGACGATAAGGGCCGACAAAATGCCCATGGTGAATACGCCGCCCAAATTGCCGCCGCGCATTTTATTGCTGCTCTCGCTCAGGCGGCTTTGGATAAAGCTCGGCATTTGCAATTCGAAAAAACCGAACATGGAGAAGGCCAGAATCACGAAGATCAGCGCGAAGCTGCCCAAGACCCAAGGATTTTGCAGTGCCGCGGAGAGCAAGCCGCCGGATTTTCCGGCAATCACCCCCGCGATGGCATAAGTGATGGCCATCCCCAGCACATACGCCAGCGACAATATGAAGCCTTTGGCCTTGGTCATTTGCTGGCCTTGGCCGGCGATGATGCCCGACAAAATCGGAATCATGGGAAACACGCAAGGCGTGAAAGACAAGCCCAAACCAATTACAAAAAAGGTGGCGATGATGAGCCAGATGCTGCCGGTTTTGAGTATGCGCAAAATCTTGGACTGCTCATCTTCCGGGCCGGTGGCGCTAGGGCTGCTCGTTGTAGTCGCGGCGAGACTGGCCGGCGGCGCAGTCGTCGCGATATCGGGTAAAGCGGCATCGGATGCGCTAGGCGCCGCCGCGATTTGAGGACTCAAGCGCGCGCCCGAACTCGGATTATTGCCGGGCGCCGCCAGCGGCGTGATCACCGTCCCATTGGTCGCGCTCGCCAAGGAAACGTCGAAGCGCTTATTTAAAGGCGGATAGCAGACACCGACTTTCTCATTGCAGCCTTGATAGTCTATGCGCAGGGCGATTTTTTGCGCGGCATTGGCTTCGCGTTTGAGCAAGATCTCCGCCGTCACACCATGATGAAAGACTTCCGTGGTGCCGAAATTAGGATCGGATTTGACCTCGCCTTTCGGTAAATTCAATTGCGCAATAGATACGCCTTTGCCTTCCACCACGCTGGCTTTGATTTTGTCGCGGTATAAATACACATTGGCCGAAGGCGTGATAGTGACAGCCACCTTATTCGCGCCATCGGCTTTGAGGCTCACGCTGAAAGCTTGATCCGGCGGCAGCAATTCATCTGCGCCACCGCTCAAGCTGCTGCCGAAATCTTTTAAAGCGGCTAAGGCACCGCCACTCTTGGGCGCAACGCTCGCGGTGCTGCTAAGCGATGTCGCGGGCGCATTCGCGGCATTGTTCGCCGCCGGCAAGCTTATTTTGGCGCTTTGGGTCAAGGGGGGATAACACACGCCCAAATCGGCGCAACCTTGCGACGTGGCTTTTAAAGTAATCGTGGAGGTATTGCCGCTACGGATTAAGGGCAGCTTGATGGTGATCAAGCCTCTATGGGTTTCGACCTTGCCGAAAAATTCGTCTTGCTTGATTTTGCCGGCGGGGATTTGCGGCGTGCCCACGCGTATCTCTTTAGGATCGATTTCGAATTTGAACTTATCGTGATACAGATAATAACCATCGGCGATTTGATACCGCACTTCCAAGGTCTGTGCGTCCAATGCTTTGGCCGAAAACGCAAAGGCTTTTTCCGGTTCTAGAAGATCGCCTTCTTCAACGGCGTGCGCCGCGTGTGTGAATAAAAACAATATCGAGAGCAAGCCGAGAAAGGTTTTTCCAAGCAGGCGTTTTTTCCCAAGCAGAAATGTTGTCATAGGGTCTCTTCGCTGTGTGATGCAGGGCTAGCGCCCAGCGTGTACTTCTTTGTTGTTATAAAGTGGTTGCTGCGTCGACCCACTCTAAGTATTCCGGCAAACCGGCCGTGAGTGAGACTGCGATGATTTCCGGAAGTTCGTAAGGATGGGCGCTGCGTATCGCCGCCTCTAACTCCGTGTAACGCTCCCGAGTGGTTTTAATTAATATGGGAAATTCCTGCGCGGTTTCGATTTTGTCCTGCCAACGATATACCGAGTTTGCGGCGCCGAGTATAGTCACACACGCGGCCAGCTTGGCCTCGACTAACAAGCGCGCTATTTTTTCCGCGCTGGCTGGGTCGGGCAGGGTGGAAATCACTAACAACGTCTCCATATCCGAATCATGTTACCTCGACTATTTCTTGTGATTTTACTCGGTTTTCCCCTGCTCGAACTCCTGGTCAGCGGCATCGTCGCGCACTATATAGGGTGGTGGATCGTCCTATGGTTCGTCCTCGCGACTATCTTAGGCATGCTGCTATTGCGCGGCCGGCGTTTCTTCTTGGTCGGAAATTTGATGGCGACCTTACAAAGCGGCCGCTCGCCCCTGCAGGCCTTATTTGCTTCGGGCCGTCTCATGCTGGCGGCGATTTTGCTGATTATTCCCGGTGTGCTCTCGGATGTGCTGGCGCTGTTGATTTTATTGTGGCCGGGCCGGCGGCGTTCGTCCCCGCGTAATACACGGACGCCGGAAGCATCTTCGACGTCAGCAGCGGCAATTGAGGGCGAATTCCGGCGCGAATAAATCCGCGCCCGAACTTGGATTTATGGTGTGCGTGTGACCGGCGGCATAGGCCGCTGCGCAACTGGGTCCCAGCCGCCGCCCAATGTTTTCAATAAAGTGACGCTGGCTACCAAGCGTCGGCCTATCAGATCAAGATTATTGCGCTCGGCGGAGAGCGCCGTATTTTGCGCGATCACCACATTCAAGTAACTGACTATCCCTGCTTGATATTGATTGTTCACCACGGTTAAGGATTGTTGTGCAGCGCGCATGGCTTCGTCTTGCGCCTGTGCTTCTTGCTCCAAAATGCGCAAGCTGGCCAAATTATCTTCGACTTCTTGAAACGCGGTGAGCACGGTCTGCCGATAATCCGCGACGGTTTTATCGTAAGCCGCTTCGGCGCCGCGTTTTTGCGCAGCATGCGCGCCGGCGTCGAACAGGGTCGCCGCCAAGGCTGGACCGAAGGACCACACGCGATTGGGCAACCTAAACAAATTGGCGAAACTGTTTCCCTGATAACCGTAACTACCGGTCAAGGATAAGGTAGGAAAAAACGCGGCCTGGGCCACGCCGATTTGCGCATTGGCCGCCGCCGCGCGCCGCTCCGCCGCCGCCACGTCCGGACGGCGCTCCAATAACACCGAAGGCACATCCACCGGAATCGCCGGCAGCCTAGGCAGATCTTGCGCCGCCGCCAGCGTGAATTCGGCCGGCGCCTTGCCGATTAAAATTGCGATGGCGTGTTCCAATTGCGCGCGCTGTATGCCTAAATCAATGAGCTGAGCCTGCGTCGATTTTAATTGGGTTTGGGCTTGCGCCACATCGGAGCGCGCGACCACGCCGGCGTCGTAGCGATTTTGCGTGATGCTGAGCGAACGCTCATAGGCGCTCACGCTTTGCTGAAAGAGACGGGCCTGCGCTTCGTTCACTCGCAGTTGCAAATAGGCTTGGACCAAGGCAGCTTGCGCGCTCAGTAAAGCCGCTTGCACATCGGCGGCGCTGGCCGCGGCACTCGCGGTGTTAGCCTCTAGGGTGCGGCGTATCCCGCCCCACAAATCGAATTCCCAGCTCGCGTTTAAGCTCACTCTATCGCTGGTCACGGTGCGCCCGCTGCTATCGGTGGTGGTGCCGCTCGTGGTGCTCGTGCCAGTTCCGGAATGCGAGCGCGTCGCCGAGGCGTTGGCCGTGAGCGTGGGAAATAAACCGGCGCGGGCTTGTTGGATCAAAGCCGTGGCTTGTCGATATTGCGCCTCCACGCTCTTGATGTTTTGATTAGAAACGGCGACTTGCTCTACCAGTTGATTCAGATACGGGTCCTGATACACGCGCCACCAAGCGTCGCGTGGAATCGTGTCTTGCGGTTGCGCCGGCTTCCAATCTCTATTTTCTTTGAAGGCCGGGGGCGTGACCACCTCCGGCCGAGTGTAATTGGGGCCGACCATGCAAGCGCTCAAGCTGACGCTCAAGATTGCGATGAGGCCGGCGCGCCCAACTAAATTAAGGAAAGTCTGCAAAACTACATTTCCCGCTGTCCCAGCGAAGGCCCTCATCCCCGCGCAGGCGGGGATCCGGCGTATCGTTGATTCCTTGAGAATGTTTATTTCCTGGGCCCCCGCTTTCGCGGGGGCGACGGGCTTTTGCAGAGATTCCTTAAACATGGGGTGTTTCCTTTTCATCGCGCGGTTTGTTCAGCGCGCTTCCGCCAGCGGCGCAGGAACGACACGGCCGCCGCGTTTGCGTAGCACCCACAAGCGCAATCTATCCAAATATAAATACACCACGGGCGTCGTATACAGTGTGAGGAGTTGACTCAGCAGCAAGCCGCCGATAATGGAAATGCCCAGCGGCTGGCGCAATTCCGAGCCGTCGCCCGAGCCCAGGGCC
>CAZKHT010000079.1:0-11340 GCA_964552595.1 uncultured Burkholderiales bacterium | reverse complement strand
GCGACCAGCCATAAGCCTTTGATCTGACCGGTTTCAATCGCGGGCAAAATGTCCGTCATGAATAAGCCGCGTTTCTTTGGAAAAAATTCGGGGTCGACATTCCAAAACTTGGAAATTTCCTCGCGATCTTTTTCTTTTTCCAACACCCGATAGCCGGGCAAGCCGGAGCACGACGACCACTCGCGCGTGCCCATGGCGTTGCATTGGCCCGTGATGGAAAGCGAGGTGCCGCCGGCTTTGCCGATATTGCCCGTAATCAAATTGAGATTATTGATCGCGACCACACCATCGGAACCATGCGTGCTTTGGTTAATGCCCATGGTCCATATGCTCATCGCCTTGGGTGCCTTCGCATATAGGCGCGCGACATTGCGTATGGTGTCTTCATCAATACCGCATTGCAGGGAGGCAGTGTAAGGAGCCCAGCGCTCTATTTCGGCTTGGAAGGCATCGAAATCCGAACAATGCGCGGCGATGTAGTCCGGCTGATGCAAGCCCTCTTTTAAAATTACATGCGCCATGGCGTTCAGCAACACCACATCGGTGCCGGGCGTGATCGCTAAATGCATGTCGGCCATTTGCGCGAACATGGTCACCCGCGGGTCGACCACGATCACCGGAAATTTACGTTTCTCCAACGCCTCCTTGAGGCGCCAATAAATCACCGGATGCTGCTCGGGCAAATTAGAGCCGAAGGCCATTAAGCAGTCGGTGTGATCAAAGTCCTCATAACAACCCGGCGGCCCGTCGGAACCGAAAGAACGTTTGTAGCCGGAGGCGGCGGACGCCATGCACAGCGTGGTGTTGCCGTCGTAATTATTGGTCCCCATCAAGCCGCGCGCGAGTTTGCCTAGCGTGTAAAACTCCTCGGTCATGATTTGGCCGGTGGATACGATGGAGAAAGCATCGCGGCCATAGCTGGCTTGAATGCGTTTGATTTCGGCGGTGGTTTTATCCAGCGCAGCATCCCAGCTCACTTCGCTGAACGGCTGATGGCGATACTCACGCATCAGGGGCTTATTGCCACGCCCCGCAGTCTTGCGAAACAGCTCGTGTTCCAATATTCCTTTAATGCATAACTTACCGCGATTCACGTCGGCGTCGGCGACGCCCCGCGAGGCCACGGCGTTACCGGTTTTATCCAAACCGACCTCGATGGAGCACCCCGTGGAACAGTAGCCGCAGGTGGTGTAGCGCCATTTCACTACGCCTTTATCCACGAGCTTGATGGGATTTTTTTTGCTTCGACCGAATAACATGAGACTACCCTTTCATAAACTGCGCGCGATGAACGCGGTCTGTGCGACGCGTATCAGACTAAAATCCAGCACGTTCATTGCGTTGCCTGCTCGGCTTTCGGTGTCAGCGATAACAAGACTTTTTCACCGTCTAAACGTATGGGGAAGGAGGCCGCGCAGCCTTCGTCGGGCGCGACCGCAATGCCGGTTTCCAGCGCGATATTCCAGTTGTGCAAGGGACAAGCGACGGTGCGGCCGAAAATAATGCCTTGTGACAGCGGGCCACCCTTATGCGGGCATTTGTCGCGCAGGGCAAAAATTTCATCTTGCAGCGTGCGGAATACCGCGATATCGCCCAGCGGGGTTTTCACCACGCGCGCGCCATCGCGCGGGATATCCGCTATCGTTCCCACTTCTATCCATTTGTCGTTCATCGTCATTTCGCTTTGCATGCTTATTTTTTCTGCCACGGAATTCATGCGCTTTGCTCCTCTATCACCTTCAAGGGGGTAAATTCGTGTTGGTCCACGCCTTTGGCGCGTTCCTCCCAGGGATCAAAACGGTAGATTTCTTGTGACTCTAGGAAACGTTGATAGGCCGCCGCACGGCCCTCGGCGTCATCGACGACGCGGGCTTTGATGTAAGCCAGGCCTACGCGCTCCACCCAGGGCGCGGTGCGTTCCAGATAGCGCGCTTCTTCTCGATAAACTTGCATGAAGGCGCCGGCATATTCCAAGACTTCTTCGCGCGTGCTGACCCGACAGAGTAAATCGGTGGCGCGCACTTTCACCCCGCCATTGCCACCAACATGCAGCTCCCAACCGGATTCAATCGCCACCACGCCAAAATCTTTGATCGTGGCTTCGGCACAATTGCGCGGACAACCCGAGACCGCCATTTTGAATTTATGCGGCGTCCACGAACCCCAAGTCATTTCTTCCAGGTCTATGCCCATTTGCGTGGAATCTTGCACGCCGAAGCGACACCATTCCGAGCCCACGCAGGTCTTCACCGTGCGTAAGGCTTTGCCGTAAGCATGACCGGAAACCAAACCGCGCTCCGCGAGAAAGCCCCAGACCCCAGGCAAGGTTTCTTTTTTTACGCCGAGCAAATCGATGCGCTGGCCGCCGGTGATTTTCATAGTCGGCACTTCGAATTTTTCCGCGACATCGGCGATCGCGCGCAATTGATCAACCGTGACCGAACCGCCCCATAAACGCGGTATCACGGAATAGCTGCCGTCTTTTTGGATGTTGGCGTGAGCGCGTTCGTTAATGAAACGCGACTGACTGTCGTCTTTGGTTTCTTTAGGCCAGGTGGAGATCAAATAGTAATTCAGCGCGGGCCGGCAGGATGGGCAGCCGTCTGCGCGCTTCCAATCCAATTTTTTCATCACTTCCGGTATGGAAACTAAATGTTCATCCCGAATTGCTGCGCGCACCTGGTCATGCGTATGGTCGGTACATTTGCACATAGGCTTGGCTTCGGGCGCTTCATAATCGCCACCCAAGGTATGCGCCAATAGTTGCTCGACCAAACCGGTGCAAGAGCCGCAAGACGCAGCGGCTTTGGTATGCATTTTGACGTCGTCCAAGGTGAACAGTCCCTTGGTGACAATGGCTTTGACGATGTTGCCTTTGCATACACCATTGCAGTCGCAGACTTGATCGCTGTCTTGCATCAGCGCGGCACGGTTTTGTCCGCCGTGGCCCGAGTCGCCTAAATGGGTTTCGCCGAACAGCAAGCGATGGCGTAAGGCCATGACATCGGTGCCTTCACGCATGAGTTTAAAATACCAATTGCCGTCTCCGCTCTCGCCGTAAAGCACGGCGCCCACGAGTTTGTTGTCGCGCAAGACCAGTTTTTTATACAAGCCGCCTTTGGGATCGGAGAGCAACAAATCCTCGGTGCCCTCGCCGCCTAAATATTCGCCGGCGGAAAAGAGCTCAATGCCGGTGACCTTTAATTTGGTGGAGGTGACCGAGCCGGTGTAGCGGCCTATGCCGTGCTCCGCCAAATGATTGGCGCAGACTTTCGCCATCTCAAACAGCGGTGCGACCAAGCCATAAGCGGTGCCCCTATGCGAAACACATTCGCCTATGGCGTAAATCCGTGGATCAAATGTTTGCATGGTGTCGTTCACCACGATGCCGCGATTGCAATGTATACCCGCGGATTCTGCCAGCGCGGTATTGGGACGTATGCCTACGGCCATGACCAGCAAGTCGGCGGGTATTTCTTGGCCATCTTTAAAGCGCACGGCGGTGATGCGGCCGTCTTTGCCTATCAATTGCTCGGTCTGTTTCCCCATTAGGAAATTCAGGCCTTTTTCTTCCAGGCTTTTGCGCAGCATTTCCGAAGCGATACCGTCTAGCTGACGTTCCATTAAATGGTTGGATAAATGCACCACGGTCACGTCCATGCCGCGCAGCTTCAATCCATTCGCCGCTTCCAGGCCTAGGAGGCCGCCGCCTATCACCACTGCGTGTTTATATTGAGCGGAAGCTTCTATCATGGCGTCCACGTCGTGTATGTCGCGAAAGCTAATCACACCGGCAAGATCATTTCCCGGCACCGGCAAAATAAAAGGCTGTGAGCCGGTTGCGAGTATCAGTCTGTCGTAAGCCGCAGTCGTGCCATCCTCAGCGACAACTTGGCGCTTCACTCTATCGATTTGGGTGACTTTCTTGCCCAAATGCAGGGTGATGCCTTGCGCGCGATACCAGTCTTCGTCGTTCAGCATGATGTCTTGTATGGTTTGCTCGCCGGCCAGCACGGGCGATAACAAAATACGGTTGTAGTTCGCATAGGGCTCAGCACCGAATACGGTAATGTCGTATAAGTCCGGCGCGAGTTTTAATAATTCTTCTAGGGTGCGTACACCCGCCATGCCGTTTCCCACCATTACTAATTTCATGCGCTGCATCGTGTTTCTCCAAACAACATCAAAATAGTTTTCGAATGTGCGGCCTCAAGCCGCCGCCAAACTGCCGGTTTCCACTGCGGCGATCGCCTTCGCCTGATTAAAATCTTGGGAGTAGCCCGCCACATATAAACAACAAGCCAATTGATTGACCAAGGGCGAGGGCGCGGACGTTTCACGCGCTAGCACGCGCTTGATCCAACGCGCGGTGCTCACCGCGTCACAGCTGTCGGGAATGGCGGGTAAATTTTTTATCGGGCCGGATTCGGCTTCCAATAAAACCCGGGGCTGGCCGCCTTGATACCAAAGAATCTCCGGGCGACGTTTTGGATTGGCGTAGGGCTCACCTTCGGTTGCGCACATCAACAAAGCATCGAAGCCGGTGGCGGCGAAGAAGGCAGATAATAATTGGTGATATTCAGGATAACTGGTACTCACCAGACGCAGACCCTCGCCATCGAAAGGATCGATGAGTTTGACTAAGGCATGCGCGCTATTTCGCACCCCCAAGCGATTGCGCACGCTGAGCAAGGCGGCCAGGCCCGGGGAAAAAACGCTGGTGGGAACGAAGGCGATACGTTGGGGATTCAGCCGGGCTTGCGCTTGCGCCAATGTGGCAAAAGGCAAAATGTCTAACTCGCGCAATACCTGTGCGCTGGCGACGCGGCCATGTCCTTCCAGCTCACCGTGCAATACCACGGGCACCCCGAATTGTTTTAGCCATAAGGCGATTAATGGCGTGAGATTCGGTTGCCGATGCGCCCCACTATAAGTAGGAATCAGCACAGGGCGCGGGCCGTTGCCGGGCGCGGTTAAATGATATAAACGCGCATCCACGGCTTGATAAAATCCGAGCAACTCTTCCAGCGACTCGCCCTTCATGCGCATCGCGATGAGCACTGCACCCAAT
Organism: uncultured Burkholderiales bacterium; assembly: GCA_964552595.1. Taxonomy (GTDB): domain Bacteria; phylum Pseudomonadota; class Gammaproteobacteria; order Burkholderiales; family Thiobacteraceae; genus RBG-16-58-11. Next base: position 6,269 of record CAZKHT010000079.1, on the reverse strand, counting down.
TCCAAATCCGGTACGCCGCCATCCAGTATGGCGCTCATGAGTTGTTGCGCGTCATCCTGAGCGAGTGGGCGGCTAGCACCTGCTCCGTGCCCGATTTCTTTCAAATATTGCGAAAAACTCATACCCTTCTCCTAAGCGCCTGGCTAAGTAGATCTATCGTTGCAGCGGTGTATTGATCTCGGCAACGCAGGACGCGCATGCGACGAGTACTACCCTCTAACTTATTACCGTGAACGCCGTTGTTCAGAGTATTTAAAGAGACTGACGCTCTTATTGATGCTCAGCAATGCAAACCGCGTGCCATCGTGTAATGCGCTTAAATTCGCGGTTTCGTCGTGCTAAAAAAATCCCACGTCATTTTTTATCGCGACTTTTTGGTGCGTCAACGTAGAGGAAGCCTAGTTTTGGTGCGGGAGCAGCCACGCGAGGGCGCGGCGCTCGTTTAAGCCGGCGTCCTCCATTACGTGGAACGAAGTACTAGAAAGAATTAATTAGCGCGAAGGAAACGCGCTTCAGACTGAAGGGATTGGGACTAGGCTAAAGGTCGTACAGGGATGCGCGTGAACGGATTTAAAGCTTGCAACGCTAACGTTTATCCCACATTTCCGGATGCGCCCAATACTTGCTGTTAAACCATTCCGGCGTGGACTTGTAGGTACGCAAATCAAATTTGAATAAGCCGACGGGCCGGCCGCGATCCGCATACAGACTGACCAGCTCTAAACCAAAGCCCATTAAATCGTTTTGTTCCCAATGACTGCTGTGGTTTAACCAAGCTTTACCGATGGGCACTAAAGCATAAAGGCGATCCGCATGCAGATCGCGTAATTGAGCGAGCAAGGCACCAGCCTTGGCTCGGCTCAAATGCTCCAATACTTCCGCGACAAAAACGAAATCAAACCGCTGCGTGGCGTGAACTTGGGCTAGCCAATCACCTTCCGCGATATGTGTGGTGAGAACCTCAGGATGCTGCGTGGCATAGGATTGCAAAGCTTGGAGGGCGTTAGGGCCCACCGCTAATAAGCTTTTAGGTGCGAGTTCGTTTAGGGTTTTCCCTAGATCGGATTCGTAGCCATGTGGAATGCGATTGCCCACTCACTTCCCCTGATTATTATTTAGATAGCAACGATCAACGCCGGAAAGGGCTTTCAACATAGGAAATAAACGCATAAAGGTAAAGTTAAAATTTAGAAATTAGCGCTAAAAATTAACATATTACCTTAGGATTGTTATGTAAATGACGGATTTCTTGCTGATTCTTATATATTTCGTTACTCTTTTGTCCTGGAAAGGGTGCGGCGCTGGATGACAGTCATAACAGTGTTTAATCAAAAAGGCGGCGTGGGGAAAACCACGACTAGCTTAAATTTAGCGGCGGCCTTAGCGCGCGGCGCGCGCGACCCCTTATTAATAGATTTGGATCCGCAAGCACACCTCACCCACATCGCCGGGGTGGAACTCAAATCCGGCAACGAGAGTATTTTTAGCTTTTATCAAAAAACCCATCAATTGGAAGAATTGGTCCGCCCTATTCCTCAGCTCGGACGTCTCATTCCCGCGCACTTGGATTTAGCCAAGGCCGATACGATGTTTGGCAAGGGCTATAACACGGTAACCCGCTTAGCCAGCGGCTTGCGGGGGGCTAACTGGGGGAGCGCCGATATGCCTATTGTTATCGACTGTTGCCCTATCCTCGGCGTGCTGTCCTTAAACGCTTTGTTCGCTTGCGATTTTGTGTTGATTCCCATCTCCACTGATTTCTTGTCTTTGAACGGCGCGCATCAAGTCGAAAAAACATTAAAGGCCTTGGAGCTGGTATTGAAACGCCGCCTCCCCCGCCGCTATTTGCTCACGCGGTTTGATAGGCGGCGCAAAATGACCCGCGAAATATTAAGCCAAGCAGTGGCGGCCTTCGGCAATGAATTGTGCAGCACGGTGATTACCGAAAATGTAAGCGTCGCGGAAAGTCCCTCGGTGCATAAAGATATTTTCCAGCATGCCCCGGCCAGTCGCGGCGCCAGCGACTATCAAGCCTTATATGAAGAACTGATCAGCGATGGTTTGCTGCATTGATTATTTGGTGATGAGATTAATGATGCCTTCCACGTCCAAGCTTTCTTGACGTATCTCAGGCGCGCGCTCCGTGCATTCTATGATTTCACATTGAATATACATCTGCCGCAAGCGTTTTTCGGCGGCCTCGCGATCTTGCGCTTGTATGGTAATTTTATCGACGCGCTGCCCGTTGCGGGTGCGTATATTAAATTCGAATTTGGTCATGCTAACTCCTTAAATGCTGTGCAGAGCAAGCCCTAAGCGCGGTATTCCGCCTTGGGTACACGCGATAACAATTGCTCCATCGCTGCCCTGGGCGCGAGATGATTGAACATGACGTTTTGCACGGCGCGCGAAATTGGCATTTCCACTCCCACGATATCCGCCATGCGTAAAACTTCCGCGCAAGTATGTACGCCTTCCGCAGTGTGACCCAGTTCCCGCAGAATCTGTTCAAGATTCTGCCCGCGAGCAAGCTGCATGCCGACTTGACGGTTGCGCGACAAATCGCCGGTGCAAGTCAACAATAAATCGCCCACGCCGGTGAGTCCCATAAACGTTTCCAGTTTGCCGCCTAAGGCCAAGCCCAGGCGGGTAATTTCCGCCAGACCTCGGGTGATCAAGGCTGCCCTGGCGTTATAACCATAGCCCATGCCGTCGCAAATGCCGGCCGCAATAGCCATCACATTTTTGATCGCGCCGCCAAGCTCTACGCCTATCACATCGGTATTGGAATACACGCGCAGGGTAGGCGTGCGCAACCAGCTTGCGGCTTGATGCGCGAATTCGCCATCATGCGCGGCCAAGGTGAGGGCGCAGGGCAAGCCACGCGCGACTTCTTGCGCGAAGCTGGGGCCGGATAGGACGCCGCGCGGAATCGCGGCGGGAAGACTTTCCGCCGCCACTTGATGCAAGAGGCGGGCGCCGCCAGGCTCGAAGCCCTTGCTGGCCCAAATCACCGGCGTGTCGGTGATGCGCTGCGCCAAATCATTAAATAAGCCGCGTATCCCCGCAGTGGGCACCACCGCGAGTATGCATTGCGCGTCCCCCACAGCCTCGCCCAAATCAGCGCAGCAATGGATATTGGGATGTAGTTGAAAGCCCGGCAAGTAGCGGGCATTGGCGCCGGACAGGCGCAGGGTTTCGATGTGCCGTGCATCGCGCGCCCATAATGCAACGCGATGTTGTGTGGCAATGGTGAGCGCTAAGGCTGTTCCCCAAGCACCCGCCCCCAGCACGGCAATATTCACAAAAGACCTCGCAGAATTAATCGCCCCAAACGTTTTTGATGGCGATGTAACCTATCGCGCCATCGCGATGCCGCACTTTCACCCAGCTTCCTTCAAACTCCAACACCTCCAGGGCGACATCCCGTTCCGCGCTGAATACCAAAGGCGAGGCGGCATCGGCCAGACTATGCACTTCCGCTTGGGGGGCGGTCACTAAGACTGTGCGCTTATTGCTTAATTTACTGGCTTCCATCCAAGCCAAGCCGCCGCTGGCATCGCGCACCTTCACCCATTTATCCAAGGCGACAATAATTTCCACCGGGTAATAACGGGAAAGCAAAAATAATTTTTTTGCCTGCACGGACGGCGCGTCGTACAGCACCGCCGCGTCGCTGGCGACCGAACGAAACTCCAAAGCCAGTGCCGACGCGCTCATACCAAGCCAGCAGCAGCCGATCAGGAAAAACTTGCGGCGCATTAATTGACGCTGGGCGAAGCCGGCGCGGCGGCGGCTTGTTGCGCGCGCTGTTGTTGATATAGCACTTCGAAATTCACCGGCGCCAAAATAATTGGCTGGAATCCACCGCGGCCCACCAAATCCGACACGGCTTCGCGCGCATAGGGGAAAAGAATATTCGGACAGGTGATATGCAAAATCATTTCCAAGGTTTCGTCGGGCACATTCAAAATTCTAAACACGCCGGCTTGCGCGACTTCCACCAGATAGCCTGTGCGTTCGCCTACCTTCGCCGTCACCGTGACAGTCAAGGCGACTTCATATAATCCCTCGCCGACTTGCCGGCCATTATTAAACAGCTTCACCTCGATTTGCGGGGCACTGTTTTCTAAAAACAACTCCGGGCTATTGGGGCACTCCAAAGAAATATCTTTGACATATAACTTTTCGATCGCGAATTGCGGTTGCATTTGCGCATCCGGCTGTGTTTCCGACATAAGCTCTCCTTAAAGATAGCGCTGCTGAGCGGCGCGCAAAGCGGCCATTTTACACGCTTACGCGAGCTTATTTACGGCTTAACCAGGCTTTCAGTTGCGGGCCATTCAAAGCGCCGGAAACTCTGTCGATTTCACGGCCTTTTTGGAAAAGTGCCAAGGTGGGAATGCTGCGAATTTGATATTGTTGCGCGAGCATGGGTTCGGCTTCGGTATTGACCTTAGCGAAGCGAATTTGTGTCGCCATCTCCGCCGCGGTTTGGTTAAACACCGGCGCGAATTGTTTGCACGGGCCGCACCAGGGCGCCCAAAAATCCACCACCACCGGCAACTCGTTTTGCTGAATAAATTTGGTGAAATCCGTTTGGGTCAGCTCCACTGCCTGCGTCGTCAATACCGGCGCGCCACATTTTCCGCATTTGGGTTGAAAGCCCAATTTTTCAGCGGGTACGCGATTCACGGCGAAGCAGTGGGGACAGACCAGGTGCAATTGTTTTTCTCCGAATTCAGCGACCCTGTGCCGCCGTCACAGCATAGATAGGTCGCACAGAAAAAATTTCAAGAGCAGGCCGCGGTTTTAAATCACGTGCTCAGGCGCGAGTTGGCAGGGGTGTTGGGGATCCCCGGTTTCCACTTGCAGAGTAGGATGGTCGATATCGAATTTATCATGCAGCTCGCAAGCGATACGCGCCAAAAAAGCATCGCCGGGATAAGCGCCGGGAATGACAAGATGCGCGGTTAAAGCACTTTCGGTGGTACTCATCGCCCAGATATGCAAATCGTGCACTTGGGTCACGCCCGGTAGCTGTAGCAAATACTCACGCACCGCCGCCGGATTTAAGCCTGCGGGCGCGGCATGCAAAGCTAAGCCTGCCGATTCGCGCAAAAGATTCCAGGTGCCGGCGACGATGACCGCGACCAAGACTAAGCTCACGGCCGGGTCTAGCCATAACCAACCCGTGCTCAGCATGCCCCAGCCGGCCAAGACCACGCCCAAGGAAATCGCCGCATCCGCAGCCATATGCAAGAAAGCGCCGCGTATATTTAAATCTTGATGGCGGCCGGACATGAAAAGAAAAGCCGTGATGGCGTTAATCGCCACGCCCACCGCCGCCACGGCCATGACGGTAGCGCTATTCACGGCTAAAGGCTGCGAAAAGCGTTGCATCGCTTCCCAGGCGATACCGCCCATGACGACCAATAGCACGCAGGCATTAATGAGCGCGGCTAAGATAGTGGAACTACGCAAACCGTAAGTGAAACGATGCGAAGGTTTGCGCGCGGCCAGCCAGGTGGCAAACCAGGCGAGCAAGAGGGCTAAGACGTCGCTAAGATTGTGTCCCGCATCCGAGAGCAGCGCGAGCGAGTGCGCTTGTAGTCCATATAGGGTTTCGACGACGACAAAAAGCGTATTGAGCGCAATGCCGATAGCGAAAGCTGCGCCGAAACTGCGCGGCGCGTGACTGTGCTCATGCTGATGCGCGCCGCTCACGCCTCACTTCGCCAATAAGGGATCGAGTTTGCCGTCTTGGTCCAGCTCGGCCAAGTCATCAAACCCACCGACGTGGAATTCATCGATATAGATCTGCGGCACGGTGCGGCGCCCGGTTTTTTGCATCATCTCGTGTAGTTTTTGCGGATCGGCATCGACTCGCACTTTCTGAATCTGGGCCACGCCTTTGCGCGTGAGCAAGCGTTCCGCCATGGTGCAATACGGGCAGACCGCGGTGCAATACATCAATACATTCGCCATTTATTTCTCCACCGGTAAATTCGCTTGGGTCCAGGCATTCATGCCACCCGCGAGATTATAAACGTTGCTAAAGCCGTGCTTCATTAATATGCCGCAAGCATTGGCGGAACGATTGCCGCTGCGGCAGGCGACGATAATGGGTTTGGCTTTAAATTTTTCCAGCTCGTTCAGCCGACCACTCAATTGTCCTAGGGGTATCAATTTGGCACGCGCAATATGTCCTTGCGCGGTTTCCGCCGGTTCCCGCACGTCCAAAATGACCGCATCCGCATGATTGATTT
>CAZKHT010000078.1:3405-11424 GCA_964552595.1 uncultured Burkholderiales bacterium | reverse complement strand
CATGGCCGCGACTGTTTCGTCCGGCAACGCTGCGATGAACTCGGGCTCCAGGGCGACAAGAAACGGTTCGGGCACCGGCATATCGAGGTCTGAAGCAAGCATAGCCGCAATCGCCTCCATCACCAGCGCCGTCACTTTGCGGTCGCATCCATCCGAGAGCTTTGCCACTACCTCGACCTCAGCCCCGTCGGCTGCTTCGCACGTCACGCGGCACGGCACCGTCCGGCCCGACTGAGCGCGGCCATCAAAACGAACCGCTGTGACATGACTCAACATTACATGCCCTCACTAAATGACCTGTGCAGCAGGGTCTGGAACAAGTGCTCGGCTTGGCGCAGCGCCTCGCGTTGGGTGGCGCGCAGGTGTTCGTGGCGAGCCACCAGTGCGGCGAACTTCTGCTGCTGTGCAAGTGGTGGAAGCGGGATAGCCAACTTCGACATCTGTTCTGCATTGATATTGAACTGAACTGCTGTGCGTCGAGCTTGACGCATGAACAAGCGACGGCCACCTGATGACCATAGCAACGCCGCAAGGAATTGGGGCAGTAGGCGACTCAGATTAACCCGCACTCTCATCAGATGAGAGTCGAAAGTCAGAATTTCGGTGTGAGGTTGGCAGATCGAAAGTTTTCCGAGATGGTCTTCGCTCCCGATTGCGCGAGCAAGTAGAATATCATCGGCTTCTACCACAAACCTACGCCGCTCAGATTCAGAAAGATTAACGAAACCGCACGCGTCAAGGTTGATACCACCGAAGCCAACTTCTCCGACACGAACGCAACGTAGATTGCCGCCGGGTTCACACGGTTTCGTGGTACCGAGCCCGGGCGGAATTTGTAATAACTCGCCGAGTTCCTCGACCTTATAGCCTCTAGGGTTCTCAAGAGGGTCACCGAAGAGTTCAACGAAGGCGGCGGGGAGGAAGCTGTCGCTGAGTTCGAGGGCGTAGCGGCGGGTGCGGCGCAGCCGATCTGCTTGCTCCAACAATCCCGCAATCCGCTGCTGCTCGGCTATATCCCGATATGGGATTAGCACCTCTTCCATTATTTCCTTATTGATTTCGGCGAACGTAGCGCCTCGACCTTGGCCGACGATTAAGGGTGTGATGAATTTCAGCGCGAAGTAGCCATAAACTGGATGAAGTCGCTTGTTAGGAACGATGCTCTTGAAACCTTGGTTGGTACACAGCGGCATACGCGTGACCGCGCAATGTCCAATTGGCGCGCGGCTGCTGAAAAGAATCGAGCCAGGCGGAAGAATCTTGGCAGAGCAGCTTTCCAACCCCTTCTTGGTAATTCTTTTTGGACTTCCATGAAAATAGATGCCCTCTTGCGCCGAAAGATCAGCCGGCGTAACCCACGGAATGTCACCGTTCCAATAATCGGCCACATGAGTCTTAGGGGTCGAACCGGAGACGATGTTGCCAAGTTCCCCAAGTGGAACGGATTTCAATTAGTCACCGCCATCAACTTTTCTAGCGCGGCAACATCGCTTTCCGCAGCCTTCTCCAACTGGCCCAACCGCTCCAGCGTAACCGCTGTGTCTTCGTAGAACACTTCCTCCTGCTCCACCTGCCGGTAGCGGCTCGCCGAAAGGTCGTATTTGTTCGCCGCGACTTGCTCCTTGCTCACCCAGAACTGGCGCGTGAGCTGGTTGATTTCGTTTTCCAGCGGCGTGATGCGCGCTTGCAGTTCCGCGAGTTCGGCCTCGGCCTGTTCGCGTGCGCTACGCGCCGCGTCGGCATCCTGGGCGACTACTTCCTCGAATTTCAGGCGGTGGATGATTTCGTGATGCGCCAGCCGGTCTTGCTTGAGCGGCGCGATTTGTTTCTGGAGTGTCGCCAGCCGCGCATCGCGTTTCTTCTGAAACTTGGAGTCGTGGCGCTGCTGCCAGCATTGAAGCAAATCGCCGATGTCGTTCTCCGCCACGCGCTGGCGTTTGTCATCGAGCGAGAAACCATCGTGCTCCATGTCGTAGTACCAGATGCGCTCGGTGGCGGCGCCCTTGGTGAACAGCAGCACGGCGGAGGAAACGCCCGCATAGGGCCGGAACACGCCGGAGGGCATGGACACCACGCCGTCAAGGCGGTTGCCCTCGATGAGCAATTTGCGGATTTCCACATGGGCGTTGCTGGAGCCGAATAGTACGCCGTCCGGCACGATCACAGCGGCGCGCCCGCCGTTTTCCAGCAGGCGCAAGAACAGATGCATGAACAGGATTTCGGTCTTCTTCACCTTGGCGGGCAGCGACGGGTTGACATCCGCCGCGTCGATGGCGCCCTTGAAGGGCGGGTTGGCAAGCACTACGTCGTAGGCGCGCTCTTCGTTGAATGCCTTGGAGAGCGTGTCGGTGTATTTAAAGCGCGGCGAAGCCAGGCCGTGCAGCATCAGGTTCATGCTGCCGATGCGCAGCATGGTCATGCCGGAATCGCTGTCGTAGCCGGTAAAGCCTTCCTTCTGCGCGAACTCATATTCCTCGCGTTTCAGGGCGCTGCCGGTGAGGCCGTGCGGCCAGCCTTCTTCGTCGAAGCTGAGATCGCGCGGGTCGGTATGCGTTTCCAGCAAGTGCTGCCAGGCGTTGACCAAAAAGCCGCAAGTGCCCGCCGCCGGATCGCACACGCGCTCGCCGGGGCGCGGGTTGAGCATTTTCACCATCATGCGGATGATGTGGCGCGGGGTGCGGAATTGGCCGTTGGTGCCGGCGGTGTTGAGCTTGGACAGCAGGTATTCGTAGAGATCGCCCTGCACGTCCTGATTCTGTGCCGAAATCTGCATCGCCTCTATCGCGCGGCATACTTCGATCAATAGGCTGGGCTTGTTGATCTTGAACTCGGCGTTTTCCATCTGCGCGCCGAATGAGCCGGCCTTGTCGCCCAGGTTTTTCAGGAAGGGAAACACGACTTCCTTGACGTGCTTCAGTGCCTTGTCGGCAGGCAACTGGCTCCAATGCGACCAGCGCAAGGTTGGATCGGTAAACAGCGGTTCGAATTTGCCGCCGCGCAGACGGGCATGACGCTCGCCATCTTGCTCGCGCTCGTCGATTTGCTTGAGAAAAAACAGATAGGAAAGCTGCTCGATGGCATCGAGCGGATTGGATAAGCCGCCGGTCCAGACTTTGTTCCACAGGGCGTCTACGTTGGATTTTAATTGTGAGTCGGTCAGCATCGGTTATCAGGCAGTCAGGCGATCGGTTAGTTGGACGAGGTCGTGAATCTGGTTGGGCGTGAAAAAGCGCTCAACCGCATTGCGGCCAAAACTGGTCAGCGGGGCTTCATACAGGTCGGCCTCGGCCAGGCGGCGTTTGGCGATGAACACTTCCTGCACCGAACGCAAAAAGCGAATCTGGTCGCTGCTGTAGCGGTTGGTGATGATGTGATCCTCGAAGCTGTGCGCTACCACGGCGGCGTAATCCGGGATGGCATCCAGACCGAGGACGAAGCGCACGAAACCGAGAAAGCCCGAGCGGTTGTCGAGATGCACGCCATAGGCTAGTCGCGCGGTCTTTTCCGTAAGCTGAATTTCGGGATTGGCCAGTTCGTTGTGCAGCACGCGCTCCAGAGCGACCAGATCGCCCTCGCTCGGCGGGTGGCCCGCGCGGATGGCTATCAAGGCCGGGTGTTGGTCGGTGATGCTCAGAATGCGCTGCTCGACGCGCTTGCGATACTCTTCCACGTGCATCGGCTGCCCGGTCGGGCCAATCATCAAATAGCCTTTGCCTGCAATGAAATCCGGTAAGTCGATTTTGATGAAGCTGTTGTCGGCGCGGCGTTTGTTTTTCATTTCGCCGGCAAGGTCGTCGATCAGCCGGTTCAACTGCGACGGCCCGGCCTGTGCGAGGTCTAGCGACAAGGCGAGTTTCACCGAAGGCTGTACCGCCGCGGCAACCAGCACATGCTGCGGCAACCGGCTCACGTCCTCGGCGATGGATTGCAGTAGCTCCGGCGCGGGTTTGCTCCGGAGTATCTGTAAATTCAGGCGCTCGACCTTGTGGATGAAGGTCTCGGCGGCGATGTCCACATCCGGCACGAAGCGCAGCAAGGGGCCAACCTTGAGGCGCAGGGCGTCGATGCGATCCTGTGTGACGTTCGACCAGAAAGCATCGGTCCATGCGGTCTCGACTTCGGCCCAAACCTTGCGCACCGGAAACGATTCGACCGGGATGCGGTTTAGCATGGCGCGGCAATCGGCGATAGCTTGCGTGTGCGCCGCACCTTCGCGCTGGTTGCGCGAGGCGGCGAGAATGTCGAGTCGCGTGTTGAACAGCCGGATGAGCAAGGGCACTTCAACCGGCACGCGGTCTTCGGTCTGCTTGCCGAAATCGTTCTGCCAAAAGTCGATGATGAGAAATTCTTTTTTCTCGCCATTGGGCAAGCGATCTAGGAATCGGCAAGCTTCCTGATTACGCGTGCCGCGGCCTATCATCTGCCATAGCTTGATGCGCGACTGCACCGGCTTCATGAATACGAGATTGACGATTTCGGGGACATCGATGCCGGTGTCCAGCATGTCCACCGACACGGCGATACGCGGCTTGTCGTTTTTCTTGAATTTGGTGATAAGGCCGTCGCCATAGCTGCCGTTATGCACGCGCTCCATGCCGTGATGTATGACTTGCAACAAGCCGACATGCTGCGGGTACATTTCTTCGAACACATCGCGCACGCGTTCGGCGTGTTCTTTGGTCATCGCGAATACGATGGTCTTGCCGGGCAAGTTGCCCGCTCGATCCTTGACACAGACTTCCATGATCTCTTCCCACTGCCGGCGCAAGGTGTCGCGGTTGGTCACGAACACTTCCAACTCGGTGCCGGAGTAGTCGAGGGCATCTGGATCAAGCCCCTGTGCAGCCAGCAAGTCGCGGTCTTCCTCACTCAGTTCCGCGCCCTTGATGCCCTTGCGCTGGAAGCCGGTCTGCGCCTGATACAAACGGAAGTCCACCAACCGCCCCTCGGCCACGGCTTGTGGATAGGTATAGAGGTAGGTGGGTGTCGAATTAAAACACTCGAATACGCGGAAAGTATCTCGGTCGATAAAGTGCGCCGGGGTTGCGGTCAATCCAACCATGCGCGCGTCGAAGTATTCGATGACCTCGGTGAAGCGGTTGAAGATCGAACGATGCGCTTCGTCGAATACAATCAAATCGAAGAAACTCGGGGTGAATTGCTCGAAACAGCGGCTCATGGTTTGCAGGGTTGCGACGTAAAGACGTTTGTCGCGATCAATGCTGGCTGTGTGAATACGCACGCGTGGCTCATTTGGCAAGTAGGCTTTGAATCCATCGGTCAAGGTCTGCTCCACCAAGGCATCGCGATCTGCGAGGAACAGAATCTTCTGTGCGGAGGAGCTGCGCAGGAATACGTCGATCAAGCCCATCGTGGTGCGCGTCTTGCCGGTGCCGGTGGCCATTATAAGCAGCGCACGGCGCTTGCCCGCCGCGAACGCCTCAGCGGCGCGCCTGATCGCTTCGTGCTGATAAGCGCGGTCGACAATGGCGTTGTTGATCGGCTCCAAGCCGGGTGGCTTGCCGTTCTCGCGAATGAAGCGCAGGCGCTTGAGATCATCGGGCGAAAACATGCCTGCAACCATGCGAGGATGTGCTACGCCAACATCCCAAAAGTGAGTCAGCAGGCCGTTGGTGAGAAAGCCAAAGGGCGCGAAAGACTGGCGTTTCGCGATCTCGGTGACGTAGTGGCGAAGTTGTTCTTCGCCTTCGCGCGGATTGCGACAGGTGCGCTTTGCTTCGACGACGGCAATTACTTCGCCAGACGGGTTGTAGAAGCAATAGTCAGTGATGCCATTCCAAGGCGTGGCGTCGTAGCCATCCACCGGCACCTCGCGGCGCACCTGCGTGTGATCGCCGAGGTTCCAGCCAGCCTTGACCATGGCAGGATCGATGAGGATGTAGCGAGCCTGCGCTTCGTTGAGTTCGCGCGTAGGCTTATCCCTGGATAAAGTCAAAATCCTCCCTTGCCGCGGGTGGCTGTGCTTATTTTTCCGCGGTTCATACAATAAGCAGGATGATACAGCGCCAGATGACTCGAGCCACTTTGCCGGTATGTTTATGCCACGCTAATCCCATCGCTTGCCAATTCGAGACAATAATTTCCACTTCGAGCTGAAACTTAAACATTGTTCAGAAAATAGACGACCAACCATCCTATTTTGTTAGATTAGCTAGCCGCTATCTGCGAACAGTATTATGTATGTATGATCGTTCGCCTCTGCGTAACGGCTTCACTGATGCTTCCGCAGCGAAGAGTATCCGCTCTAGCAGAGCCTAGTAAAGGGAGTCACACATTCGCCGCCAAAGCCGTAATCACCGGCGTTTTCGATACCCGTGCCGCCGGCAATAGAGCGCCTAATATCGTCGCAATCACGCCCACAAAAAACGCGGTGATCACTACCGAAGGGATGATTTCGATATGTCCGGTATAGCCTAGATTGGCATTGGGCGGCGGGGGCATGGGGATGCCGATGGCGGATATCATCCAGGCCAAGAGCACGCCGATGATGGCGCCTAGGAGCGCGCTGAAAAATCCTAGCAAGCTGCTTTCCACCACGATCAAGCGAAAAATGTAATCGCTGCGATTGCCCACCGCCATCATGGTGCCGAATTCGCCCAGGCGTTCAAAGACGCTCATATTGATGCTATTCGCGACGCTCAGCAAAACCATGATCAAAATAATAATGCGCAACACGCCGAACTGTTGCCGGTACATGACCACGGTTTTCTCATAGAAGTCGTTCAGCTCTTGCCACACTTTGATATCAAAACCGGCGGGGCCCAGCTCTTTTTTTAACGCGGCGGCAACGGCGGCGGTATCCTGGGTGTGGCGCAGCGAAACAATCAGCATATTGACTTTGGGCGTGTATAAAAGCTCTTGCGCGGCGCTGAGAGAGATGCGCACTGCCCGCGCATCGAAGTCTTTAGAGAAGCTCTGAAACACACCGATGACGGTAAAATCCAAACTATTCAGCGCGCCTTCCGCCGCATTGGCGACCAAGGTGACGTGATCGCCGGGACTTAGTTTGAGCGAGCGCGCCACGCCTTCGCCGACTAATACGCCGAAAGCGTCGCTGTCTTGTAACCGCCGGCCTTCCTTAATTTTGATAAAGCTGCCCAAGCGTGCTTCGCGGTCGGGCTCGCCGCCCTCGCCTATGATGGGCCAATCCGTACGGCCATTATTCAGCAAGCCGGCGAACTGAATGCGCGCCATCACATCTTCGACTTCGGGATGCGCCAGGATTTTTTGGCGTAGCTGCGCTGGGTTATCGATTAAATATTTTTCCGGGCTGCGGCTGCCGACATCGTAAAACCCACGCGTCAGCACTTGTATATGGCCGGTGCGCGAATGAATCAAAGCCTCGCCCAATTGGGTAAAAATATCTTGAACAAACCCACCGGACAATATCAGCGCGATCACGCCCGAGGCGATCGCCAACGCCGTCACCGCGGTGCGTGATTTTTGCCGCAGTAAATTGCGCAAGGCCAGCGAGACTATAGGCATGGCTAGCGGTTATGCCTCAAGGCATCGACGATGGCCAGGCGCGAGGCTTTCCACGCCGGATACACGCTGGCGATTAAGGTGGTGATCAGCGCTAGCAAAACCGATTCAAATGCCAAGCTCGGCGTCACGCGAATTTGTCCGACCAGTGCGCGGTCCATACCCGGTGGTGGCGGCATGGGAATGCCGATCGCGGATATCAAATACGCCAAGCCCAGACCCAAGGCTAAGCCTATGACCGCACCCAATACGCCCAGGACTAAGCCTTCGCTCAAATACATTAATAGTAGCTGTCGCCGTCGCGTGCCCAAGGCCATCACCGTGCCGATTTCACCGGTACGTTCCATCACATTCATCATCATGGTGTTGGAAATGCCCAAGATAATAATCGCGCCTATGATGCCGCGTATCACGCCGAATTGATGGTTGAACAAGACGACAGTCTTATTATAAAAATCCGCCAAGTGGGTCCAGGGCACCAGCTCAAACTTTTTAGGATCTAGCGAGGCCCCGAAA
>CAZKHT010000078.1:0-3395 GCA_964552595.1 uncultured Burkholderiales bacterium | reverse complement strand
TTGCTTTGCAAAAAGTTCCGAATATCAAGTTTTAAATTTTTTTTTACTTTTTTTCGGTGTTTTGAGTGGCTGGTAAAAACGTCACCCAAAGGAGAGCCCCCGATACGCCCATTAATTTATACGCCATAGGCAAGGGCACGCGCAGCGCCGAGTCATCGTAGGCTTTCACCACCGTCGAAAAAAATCCGCGCACATGACCTTCGACCGCCTTCACCCCGCCGGAAGGCAGATTGGTGAGCAAAACCACTTTGTTGCCGACTTTCACCCCTAGATTGGCGGCGAGGCCTCGGCCCATGATGATGCCCATGGGATCGGCGGCGCTGAGGTCTTTGCCTTCGGTGATGATGACGGAACGATTCAAATACACCTCGCGCTGTGGATCTACTCCTTCACCCACGAAGGAGACCGTGGAGTCACCGCTACTGACCAAACCACCAAAACTCAAACGCGGCGCCACCGTGATCACGCCTGGAATTTTTTCCAGGGCGCCTAATTCCGGCGCCTGCGCAGGCAACAGGTAATGAAAAGGATCGGCCGCGCCGGACTCTTGATAACCCGGACGCGAGACTTGGATATGGCCAAAACGCGAGCGTACCGTGTCCTCGCGCATGGACCAGAAGACCCATTGAATAAACCCACCGGCGAGCAATAAGGCGATGACCCCAAAACTCACGGCGGCTAATGCCAGTGCGCTGCGCCGCCGCTGCCGGATCACATTGCGAAAGGCCAGCTTAAAAGTATTCATGCCGCGCTGGGCTTTCTCATTCCAATTTCTTTAAATAATCTTTCGTGAAAATTTTGTCCGGCAGTTCGCGTAATTTCATCCCGTGATAATCCAGCACCGATTGTTCGCCATGGCGCAGCGCATCTTCCATCACTAGGCGCGTGGGCCGCACCCGGCCCGCCATGGTCTGAAAATTTTGAAACTTACAGGTTTTGAGCAAGCGATTAGAAATGGAATAAAACTCGGCTTTATATGGCCAGGCATTGGATTGCCGGACCCAATACATGACTTTTTGATAGGTCACACCGCGATCCACCGCAGTGAGCTCCAACACCTGATACAGCTCACCGTCTATAGTTTCGCTGCGCACGATGCGCGGCGTATAGTCGGTGCTGAAATTCGCGCGGGCCAAATCACCATTGGCGACTTGTCCGGTTAAGCGCTGCGAAAACGCCAGCCGCACCGGCTGCGACACATCGGGAAGAAACACCCAGAGATCGCGTTCCTTCATCAACATGATTTGACCACGCTCCGACGCCGGTTCCGTCACCATCACCACTGCGTTTTCATTGCCTTTGGACAAGACGCGATATTTTCTGAGCTCGGGCTCCTCGTTGGGGCGCGTAGTGGTGATGTGCACATCGACTTGAAAACCTTCCTGCGGAAAACGCACCTCGTCCGCGCGTTCCACCAAGGCCTTGGCCGTGCTCGCGGTCGCCGGCGGCGTGTCAGCAGCCAAGCCTATGCCGCCACTCGCCGCGAACAGCAGTGCCATTACGCCTAAACGCCAGCGGCCAGGAATTTTTGCCGTCATCATAATTGTGTATACTCCGGTTGTTCCATTCACTCCACAAACCTAGTGTACAGGCCAGGAATGAGCGTAGTACGTGTCGAACATGTAAATAAATATTATCTTCTCGGCGAACAAAAAGTCCAAGCGCTAAAAGATATCACGCTGTCGATTGAAGCCGGCGTTTTCCTCGCTATCGCCGGGCCTTCCGGTAGCGGTAAGACGACGCTTTTGAATTTAATTGGTTGCATAGACACCCCCAGCACCGGAAAAATTTTCATTAACGATAAAGATGTCAGCGGCAAATCCCCCGATCAATTGGCCGATCTGCGTGCTCGGTCTATCGGATTTATTTTTCAAACATTTAATTTGCTGCCGGTGCTGACCGCCGCCGAGAATGTGGAATATCCGCTCCTACAGCGCAGATCTAAAACCAAAGCCGAGCGCCGCGAACGTATTGCGTATTTTTTGGACATGGTGGGCTTAAGCAAATTCGCCAATCACCGCCCCAATCAATTGAGCGGTGGACAAAGGCAAAGAGTTGCGATTGCGCGGGCCTTGGTAATTAAGCCGGCGATAGTATTAGCCGACGAGCCCACCGCCAATCTCGATTTGCAAACTGGCAAAGATATTTTGCAATTAATGAAACAAATTAACCGTCGCCTGAATACCACTTTTATTTTTTCCACGCATGACCGCCATGTCATGGCGAGAGCGGATCGCCTGATACGCGTCGAAGACGGCGCCGTCACCATGTTGGGCACGCGGGAGAAAGGCCAGTGGTCGGTGGTTCCCGAGCGGCGCGTCATGCCGGAGCGCCGCACGATCACTGAAGGCGAAGAAGAGCAAAGTTAAGGAGGACCGCATGCCATCATTGACCCACTTCACTCAGCATATTGCCCTGGGGCTCCTATTCGCCTACGCTGGTTTCGTGCTCGCCGACGAGGGCGGTCTTAAAGTCCTAGACCGGCCCGTCTTGACCGCGCAAGGCGAGAAAAAACTACCTAGCTCGCGCGATGCTTTGTTCGGCGACGACCCCGAACCGCCCAAGAAAACCGATCCCGCTAAGGAAATCAATTCCCCGGTGGCTCCTAAGCCTTCCGCTGCGACTCCAGCGCCTGGGGCAGCCGCTTCCAAAGACGCCTTGTTTGGCGACGATCTTCCCCCGACGCAAAAGGCCGTAGCCAAAGCCGATGTACGGCCGACTTCGGACTGGAAAGGGTTTATCCAAGGCGAGTTGGCACGCACCATAGACAGCCCGGTGCATTGGTCCAAGATGATGTTACGCGCCGAAGTGAGCAGGCAAGGTCGCTTTAATGAAGATATCAAATGGAAGCTTAGCGCGCGCGCCGATTATGATGCGGCTTATGATTTATTCGATTACTACCCTGGGCCGGTGCGGCGCGATCAACGCTTTAATTTATACGCGCGGGAAAATTATATAGACATCAGTTCGGGAGACTGGGATTACCGTTTAGGTCGGCAGCAAGTCGTATGGGGCGAGGTCATTGGTTTATTTTTTGCCGATGTCGTGTCGGCAAAAGACATGCGCGAATTTATTTTGCCGGACTTCGATGTGCTACGCATACCGCAATGGGCGGCGCGCGCGGAATATTTCAAAAATGATTTTCACGCCGAGCTGCTATGGATACCCGTCGCAAGCTATGACGAAATCGGCAAACCCGGCGCGGATTTTTTCCCATACGCGCCGCCGGCGCCCCCCGGCTACGCCACCGTTTATCGCGACGAAGTACGCCCCGACCGCACTTTAGAAAATACCAACTACGGCATACGCTTGTCGACCTTGACACACGGCTGGGATATCTCGGGTTTTTATTATCGCAGCATGGATTCGGCGCCGACCTTTTATCGCAACATCGT
>CAZKHT010000077.1:0-11516 GCA_964552595.1 uncultured Burkholderiales bacterium | reverse complement strand
CGATAATATGCGCGCCCATGGCGGCTTGTATGGCCACGTCGAACATCTGACGCGGAATCAATTCGCGCATTTTCGCCGCCAAGTCTCGTCCCCGCGATTGCGAATTGGCGCGATGGACGATGGTGGACAGGGCATCGACTTTTTCGCCGTTGACCAAGATATCCAATTTAACCAAATCGGCGACCTGGAAAGCCTTAAAGTCATAATCTAAGGACGCGTAACCGCGCGAGACGGATTTTAATTTATCGAAGAAATCCATCACCACTTCGTTCATGGGCAATTCGTAATTCAACATCACTTGCCGGCCCATGTATTGCATGTTCTTTTGCACGCCGCGCTTGCCGGTGCACAAGGTGATCACGTTGCCGACATAGGCTTGCGGCACCAAAATCGTGGCGCTGATTATGGGTTCGCGGATTTCGGCGATTTTAGAGGGATCAGGCAAGCGGGACGGGTTTTCGATTTCCAGCAAGGTCTCGTCACGCAACAACACTTGATACACCACGGTAGGGGCCGTAGTTATCAGATTCATATTGTATTCACGCTCTAGCCGTTCTTGCACCACGTCCATGTGCAAGAGCCCGAGAAAGCCGCAACGAAAGCCGAAGCCCAAGGCATGCGAGGTCTCGGGCTCATAGTGCAAGGACGAATCATTGAGCTTGAGCTTTTCCAAGGCATCGCGCAGCGCTTCGTATTCATGCGAATCTATGGGATACAGCCCCGCAAAGACCTGGGGTTTGATTTCTTTAAAGCCTGGCAGGGCAGCGGATGCGGGTTTATCCGCGCGCGTAATGGTGTCGCCTACCTGGGCGTTCTTTAATTCTTTGATGCCCGCGATCACAAAGCCCACCTCGCCCGCGCCTAGCTCTTTGCGGTTCACCGATTTCGGGGTGAATACGCCGACTTGCTCGCAGAGATGATGACTGCCGCTGGCCATTAATAAAATCTTATCCTTAGGCCGCAGCACGCCATCTACCACGCGCACCAGCATCACCACACCCACGTAGTTATCGAACCAAGAATCGATAATCAGCGCTTTCAGCGGTGCCGCGGCGTCACCTTGCGGCGGCGGAATTTTAGCGATGATGACTTCCAGGATATCGTCTATGCCTACGCCGGTCTTGGCACTGGCGTGGACCGCATCGGTCGCGTCTATGCCTATGATGTCTTCGATTTCCTGAATTACCGAATCGGGATCGGCCGAGGGCAAATCGATTTTATTCAATACCGGCACCACTTCCACGCCCTGCTCTATCGCGGTATAGCAGTTGGCGACGGTCTGGGCTTCCACGCCTTGCGAGGCGTCGACCACCAATAAAGCGCCCTCGCAGGCCGCGAGCGAACGCGAAACCTCATAGGAAAAATCGACGTGACCCGGGGTATCAATCAAATTCAGAAAATAGGTTTCGCCATTGCGCGCCAAATAACGCAGCGCCGCCGTCTGAGCTTTGATGGTAATGCCGCGCTCTTTTTCTAAATCCATGGAGTCTAGGACTTGTTCTTGCATCTCACGTTCCGACAAGCCGCCGCAGCGTTGGATGAAGCGGTCGGCCAGAGTCGATTTGCCGTGATCGATGTGCGCGATAATGGAAAAATTGCGAATGAACTGCTGCATGGGGTACCAGCAAAAAAGGGCACGCTAGGTGCCCTTTGGCATAGATGAAAGAGCCGGCATTTTAGCCGTCTTTCCCTAAAAAATCATTCACTTTTCGCCTGTGGTCGAGAGTCCAGGAAAGCTTTAAGGGCGGGAAAATCCAAATGATGATGGCAAATTTCCTGGCCATTGCCTAAGAGCACCGGCACTAAGCTGCCGTAACGCATGACCAAGCGAGGATTTTGATCAATATCGACGAAATCGAATTGAAAAGCATAGGGGCCGCTCAACTCTTCCAAGGCCGCGACCATGTCCTGACATAAATGACAGTCCGGCCTACCGTATACCGTGAGTTTAAAGCGTGGCGCACGCATCTTTAAACTCTACGCAAAATAACCGGCTGGGCGCCGCAATTCAAAAAACGGCGCAAGCTCATGCGCAAGGCGAGCGCGCTGGCCGCTAAGCCTATTAATCCGCCTAGGGCTGCATACAGATCACGCTTCGCGGCGGTATCCGCGACATACATGCCCAACATGGCGCCCGCAATCAAGGCGAACAAGGGCAGAACATAGGCGAGCAAAGAACTTTTGAGAAAGGCGCCTTCCGCCAAACCGACTATCACGCGTTCGCCTACGGTGGCCGCGATAGGATTATTCACCCGCAGCGGTTTCGCTTCTTGGCTAAACAAACGCGTGAGCACCGCGGTACTACATGTCGCCTGGGTTGCGCAGTCGGCGGTGCCGCAACTACCCGGCGTTTGCGCCGCGATATAGGTATCACCCTGCTCCACCTTCACCACTATGGCTTCGGATTCCAGCATCTTATTTTCTGAAACTTACCGCGTCGCCGATTTGCATGACCGTCGCCGCCGGAACTTCGCCCAGCACCTTCACCTGATAAGCATCGACTTTACGCGTGTACACATGAATCGCGCCCTGATGCGATAGACCTACCGCGGTTTTGTCGGTGGCCGGTTCTATGAATACCGAGGCGGCCGCTAAGCCATCGGAAAACACCACATGATTTACCGGCAAGCTCGCGCCAGGTAACACACGCTTAACTTCCATCACCTTTTTAAAGCCTGCCGGGGTCGCGCCAAATTCCCAACCCGGATCAATAGGCAGCGGTTTCGATTTGCCTACCCCGGTAGAGCGCACCAGTTTCTTACCCGTCAAAACCGGCTTTACATCATTTTTATCTATCGGCCCGCCGATGCGGATATCGGTAAAGGCGAATTGATCGACGATATCTTTTTGATCGGTCCAGGTGCTGGTTTTCAAGAGCAAGCCAGTTTGTATATCCGCCCATAAGCGATGACCGTAACGGTACTTGTCTTTAGGCGCGAGATAAATTACCTGGCAATCACGGCCCGCGACGCGCTCCTGTTTTTCCAGGCGCACATCGTAGTATTCCTTAAGGTCGGCAATTTGTTGCGGCAGTAAAGCGGGAAAAGTTTTTTTTACCTGATGTTTATCGACCATCACGGTCTTGTCATCCGGTAGGAAACAATAGACTTCGTCGTTATTACGATAAATCTGGCGCTGACTGCCGTCTAGCGTCTCCAGTTTTTCACGCTCGTCCGTACCGTCGCTGACATGGGTAATACGCGACGTTTCGACCTGCCGTCCGTGTTGATAAATAAAATTACCCGTATAAGTGAGTTGGTGCGCCGCGCTTGCCATGCGTTGTAACCACATAAAAGCATCGTCCTGATTGTCGGCACTGTGTGCATTAAATACCGTGCCGACTAATAAGCAGGCGAGCCAGGCTTGCTTCATTGAGCGCTGTCCTGCGCTTCGGATAAGGTACGAGCGTAAGCCGGGAAACCTTCCACCGCATAGCTGGGTGAAAACTCTTGATGCGCCAGCAAATACGAATTAGACGCGGCGCTGGAAAACATCACGCGTGCCGGCGTCTTCACGGTTGCCACAGGGGCTGAGCTGGCGACTTGCGCCGCCGGTGTCGCGGCGACGGCGAGTTGAGGCAGTTGCGGTTCGCGGTTCACTTGCACAATTTGCCAAGTTAATACGCCCAAAAGGCTGACCGCGGCCACCGATGCCGCGAGCGGCATGGCAAACCGCGAAGGACTAGCGGGTTTGCGCAAACCGGGCCGAGGTGCCAATACGGTGGGCTCTAGCGCTAAGCGTTGGGCTAAGCTGACGCTAAAGTCCGGGCCCAGCAGGGGTAACTTTTTTAAGCCATCCCCTACCACGTGATAGAGATGCCAAGTTTGCTTTAGGCTTTCATCGGATTTCAAAGCTTGAATTACGGGATCCGCTTCCGCGGATGACAATTCGCTATCCATGAGCGCTGAAAGTTTTTCGTTCATGATTACCACCTCCGGTCTTTACTGGTCCCGAGCAAGGGACGTAATTTTTCCGCCACCGTTTCGCGGGCGCGGAAAATGCGCGAGCGCACGGTACCTATAGGACAATTCATAATTTGCGCGATTTCTTCATAACTTAATCCTTCCAACTCGCGCAGGGTCAGGGCCGTGCGCAACTCGTCGGGCAAGCTGGCGACCGCATCGTTGACGGTTTGCCCGATTTCTTGCGTGAGCATGGCGGATTCCGGCGTATTTAAATCGCGCAAAGAATCGGCATCCTCGAAGGTTTCCGCTTCCTCAGCGTCAAAACCCGTGCTTGTAGGCGCGCGCCTACCCTGCGAAACCAAAAAGTTTTTCGCGGTATTAATGCCGATACGATATAGCCAGGTATAAAAAGCACTGTCGCCCCGAAACGAAGGCAGCGCACGATAGGCTTTAATGAAGGCCTCCTGCGCTACGTCTTCCACCTCCGCCTGATCGCGGATGAAACGGGAAAGCAAACGCGCCAACTTACGCTGATATTTGAGTACCAAAAGCTCAAAAGCGCGTTTGTCGCCGGCTTGTGCACGCTCGACCAAAACCTGGTCTATTTCTCTTTCGCCCGAGACAGGCTCACTCATGCGGGGCCGATCCGTAGCCATGGTTTGCGGGGCATGCGCCCCAACCGGGATGTCGTTTAAAAGGCCCAAAGTATACCGTCTATGCGAAAAATTCGGGAATCGGCATGAGTTGCCAAACTCGGCAACTCAGAGATGAAGACACAAGGCTTAGCCTAGAGTTCACTTAGAATAGGTCTTAAAGCACGTGCTATGATCACGCAAAAAACCAAGCTTACTTCTAGCCTAGCAACCCCGGATTACGTTTTATGAACTCAGCGTTCGATGTGCTGATAGTCGGTAGCGGCTTGGCCGGATTGAGCACAGCCTTGCATCTTGCCGATACTCTGCGAGTGGGCATACTTAGCAAGCGGCGCTTATCCGACGGCGCCAGCGATTGGGCTCAAGGCGGCATCGCCGCCGTACTCGCCGGCGATGACAGCCTGGCTTCGCATATGGAAGACACCCTCGTCGCCGGTGCCGGCCTATGCAATCCCGAGATCACCCGGCAAGTGGTCAGCGCCGGCCCGGCCATGATCGCTTGGCTCATACAGCAAGGCACCCCGTTTAGCCGCGACCCGACTCAGGATTCCGGATTCCATCTCACTCGAGAAGGTGGCCATAGCCATCGCCGCGTCATCCATGCGGCCGACGCCACCGGACACGCGGTTCAATCCACTTTAATCGCGCGCTTGACCGAGCACCCCAATATCACGGTATTGGAAGAACACATCGCGATTGATTTGATTACCGACAGTAAATTGGGGAACTCCGATAAACCGGACAACCGCTGCTACGGGCTTTATGCCTTAAATAAAAATACCGGCCAAGTCCTCACCCTCGCGGCGAATTTCACCGTAGTGGCCAGCGGCGGCGCCGGCAAGGTCTATCTCTATACGACCAATCCCGACGTCGCAACCGGCGACGGCGTGGCCATGGGCTGGCGCGCCGGCTGCCGCGTAGCGAATATGGAATTCATTCAATTTCATCCCACTTGTTTGTATCATCCACACGCCAAGTCGTTTTTGATTACCGAAGCGGTACGCGGCGAAGGCGGCATTTTGAAGCTGCCCGATGGCACGCGTTTTATGCCGCAACACGACGCCCGCGCCGAGTTAGCGCCGCGCGACGTGGTCGCCCGCGCCATCGATTTCGAAATGAAAAAACGCGGACTGGACTGCGTCTATCTAGATATTTCACACCAGCCCGCGGCCTTCATACGCGAGCATTTTCCGACTATTTATGCCCGGTGTTTGGATTTAGGCATAGACATCACGCGCGAGCCCATTCCCGTCGTCCCAGCGGCACATTACAGTTGCGGCGGCATACTCGTGGATAAGGCGGCGCGTACCGATGTGGATAGCCTATATGCCGTGGGCGAAGCGGCTTGTACGGGTTTGCATGGCGCGAATCGCTTAGCCAGTAATTCATTATTGGAATGTTTGGTATTCGGGCGCGCGGCAGCGGAGGATATTTTAAAGCGAGAGTTACGCCCTATTCCCGACTTGCCGCACTGGGACGAAAGCCGCGTTACCGACGCCGACGAAGAAATCGTCATCTCGCATAACTGGGACGAATTGCGGCGTTTCATGTGGGATTACGTGGGCATAGTGCGCACCAATAAACGCTTGCAGCGCGCACTACGCCGGATCGCTTTGCTCACCGAAGAAATCAATGAGTACTACCGCAATTTTCGGGTAAGCAACGATTTACTGGAGCTGCGTAACCTAGTGTTGAGCGCGGAGCTGATCGTCCGCTGCGCCATGGCGCGGCATGAAAGCCGAGGCTTGCATTTCAGCCGAGACTATCCTCAGCGCTTGGACGTCGCGGCGAACACCATCTTAAAACCCTAGCGCGAACCTTGTTGCGTCAGTTTGCGGCGTATATGTTCCAGCAGGCCGCTTCCCGCGTCTTCCGCCATATCTAATACGGTTTCAAATCCCGCGGCACCGCCATAATAGGGATCAGGCACTTCACGTTCCAAAAAATTTTTACTGTGCTCTAAGAACAAACCCAATTTATGCGCGTGCTCGGGCGGGCATTGCGCATGCAGGCGCGATAGATTTTCCAAATCCATCGCCAAAATCATATCGTAATCAACAAAATCTTTAGGTCCGACTTGGCGCCCGCGAAAGTGCCGCAAATCGTAGCCGCGTCGCGACGCCGTGGCTTGCGCTCGATTATCCGGGGGATCGCCGACGTGATAGTCATGAGTGCCGGCCGAGTCGATGTGAATTTTGGATGCCAAACCCGCTGCCTCCACTTGGGCCCGAAACACGCCTTCCGCCGTCGGCGAGCGGCAAATATTCCCCATGCATACGAACAAAACTTTGAATTTCTTACTATTTTTCAAAATGACACTTCACTTAAAGCCCAGCTCAAGAGAGATCACAATATGTGATTTAAATGCCTATGATAGGAATACATGCATAAAGTTGCGATGAAAATACGGAAAACATGCGCACCCTGTCTCAGTACGCAATCGGACGCGATAACAACTTCACGCTCTTTCGTTTTTTGGCGACATCATATGTATCAATCAGTCATAGGATTTCTGGTCACCGCCAGCATTATAACCAAGCGCAATTCCGTCGATTTTATTCTTGCGCGCGCATTGCATCTATTCAGACCTAGTCGTCATGGTACTGGCTCTAGCGGGACGGTCTGAAAAGCGCAAGGGCTTATTTATTCCGGACATGCACTTGAAAGACTTTCTGAACAAAAAAACACTGAGGAGAAATCGAAATGGCTGTTGGTTCCTGGCGCTTAAATTGGGCGATTGATCAAATGCTGGAAGTCTCAAGCTTTAGTAAACATCAGGCGGCTTTAAATTCTCATTTGCAATTTTGGCGAGCACTGGCATTAAAAATTATTCCGAAACTTTGGACTCGTCCCGTACACATGAAATTAAAAAATGGTGGCGAGTTTCTGGTCCACGAGTTCATGACACTCTATATCTACAAAGAAATTTTCATAGACGGTTGTTATGATCATCCGCGGCTCGCGCATGAGGCACCCACTATTATTGACGTAGGCGCAAACACCGGTCTTTTCGCAATCCGCATGAAACAGCTTTACCCGAGCGCGAACGTGCATTGTTATGAGCCCATGCCTGAAAACTTTCAAAGCTTGCGGACTAATTTGGCTATGAGCAAATTTAATCTATGCACGACCCATCTCGAGGGTGTGGGTGGCCTCGCCCGCAATGAAAAGCTTTATATCCACAAAAAGAATTTAGGAGGTCATAGTATTTATCAAGGGATAGCCAGCGATAAATTCGTAGACATTCAATTAATCGATTTGCACTCCGCTCTGGATCGCCTAAATGGAAAACACTGCGATTTACTCAAGCTAGATTGCGAAGGAGCCGAGTTGGAAATTATAAAATCCATGGATGCCAGCGTCGCCGAGAGAATCCAGCATATTGTCTTAGAGCCCACTCCGTCTAAATATCATATCGATGAAGTGATAACACCGCTGACGAGCTTAGGTTACAAGGTGCGTTGGAATGAGGGTTTATGCATCGCCGAACGAGCGTAGGACGAGTGAGGAATTGGGCGTGCGCGGATAAGTCGATGGGCCGTTTTATTCGCTTGGCCTGTATACAAAGCCGGGCTTAATTTTGTTCCACCACCCCGAACAATTGCTGTTTTAATATTTTCAGCTTGTCGCGCAACGCGGCGGCGGTTTCGAATTCCAGGTTTTTCGCCGCGGCCAGCATGTCTTTTTCCAGGCGCTTTACTTCCCGGGTGAGCTCTTTTTCATTCATATGGCTATACACCGCCTCGGCTTGCGCGGCTTTGCGCAACTCCTTGGCCTCATCCGGATCATAGACGCCATCGATAATGTCTTTAATCCGCTTGACCACACCCTTAGGAGTAATGCCGTGTTCGGTATTGAACGCCAGCTGCTTGGCGCGGCGCCTGTCGGTTTCGCCTATGGCCGCTTGCATGGAGCGAGTGATTTGGTCAGCGTATAAAATTGCCGTGCCATTGATGTGACGCGCCGCACGGCCTATGGTCTGTATCAAAGAGCGTTCGGAGCGCAGAAAGCCTTCCTTGTCCGCGTCTAATATCGCAACCAGGGAGACCTCGGGGATATCCAAGCCTTCGCGCAATAAGTTAATCCCCACCAAAACATCGAATTCACCCAGACGCAAATCGCGTATGATTTCGACGCGCTCCACGGTATCGATATCCGAATGTAAATACCGCACTTGTATGCCGTGCTCGGCTAAGTAATCGGTCAAATCCTCCGCCATGCGTTTGGTCAGCGTGGTAACTAAAACCCGCTCACCCCGTGCGATGCGTAAATTAATCTCGCCAAATAAATCATCGACTTGGGTGGCGGCCGGACGCACTTCGATCTGCGGATCCACTAGGCCGGTGGGACGCACCACCTGTTCGACAACTTGGCCCGCATGCTGCGCTTCATAGTCGGCCGGGGTCGCGGAGACGAATATGGTTTGCGGCAGTAATTGCTCGAATTCGTCAAAGCGGAGAGGCCGATTATCCAAAGCCGAGGGCAAACGAAATCCGTAGCCGACTAAATTTTCCTTGCGCGCCCTATCGCCTTTATACATGCCGCCCACCTGGGGAATGGTGACATGCGATTCGTCCACCACCATAAGGGCGTCGGCCGGCAAATAATCGATGAGGGTGGGCGGCGGTTCGCCTTCCTTGCGCCCGGATAAATGCCGTGAGTAGTTTTCGATCCCTTTACAAAACCCGAGTTCGTTCATCATCTCCAGATCGAAGCGCGTGCGTTCCGCGACTCTTTGCGCTTCTATGAGTTTGCCGTTTTGCTGAAAGTATTCGATACGCTCGCGCAGCTCTTGTTTAATCGCTTCTATCGCGCGCAAGGTGGTGGCGCGCGGTGTGACGTAATGGCTGGAAGGATAAACCGTGTAGCGCGGCACTTCCTGCAAAATGTGGCCGGTCAAAGGATCGAAGATCGAAATGCGCTCTACTTCGTCGTCGAACATCGACAAGCGGACTGCCGTCTCGGCATTTTCCGCCGGGAAGATGTCCAAAATTTCGCCCCGCACGCGGAATACACCGCGCTTAAAATCAAACTCATTGCGGGTGTACTGCATCTCCGTCAGCCGCTTAATTGCGTCGCGCTGGCTCAATTTTTCACCCTGACGCAAATGTAAAATCATGCTGTGATAATCAACGGGATCGCCTATACCGTATATCGCCGACACTGTGGCGACAATGACCGCGTCTTTGCGCTCCAACAAAGCCTTGGTCGCCGAAAGACGCATTTGCTCTATGTGCTCATTGATGGATGAATCTTTTTCTATGAACAGATCCCGCGCTGGCACATAGGCCTCGGGCTGGTAGTAGTCATAGTAAGAAACGAAATACTCCACCGCGTTTTCCGGAAAAAATTCGCGCATTTCCGAATACAGTTGAGCTGCCAGGGTTTTGTTCGGCGCCATAATCAAGGCGGGGCGGCCCAGACGCGCAATCACATTGGCCATGGTATAGGTCTTACCGGAGCCGGTGACACCCAGCAGAGTCTGAAATTTCAAGCCATCGGCTAAGCCTTCGACGATTTTAGCGATGGCTTGCGGCTGATCGCCCGCCGGCTCGAAAGGCTGGTGCAAGCGATAAGGGCTATTGGGGAAAGTAACGATCAAAGGTAAAATTACCGGTTTTTACAAAACATAAAATTTTAGCACGGGGCGCACATCGGCCTCGCCGGTCACGATAGGATTTCCTTTGAAACTCGCCACCCGCGTACAAGCCATTAAACCTTCTCCCACCTTGGCCGTCACCGCCCTCGCCGCGGCGCTCAAGGCACAAGGCAAAGACATCATTGGACTAGGGGCCGGCGAACCCGATTTCGATACGCCGGATCATATTAAAGCGGCCGCCATTGCGGCTATACAAAACGGTTTTACCAAATACACCGCGGTCGATGGCACGCCCGGTCTTAAGCAAGCCATTATCGCCAAATTCAAGCGCGATAACGGCCTGGAATACGGCCCCAAACAAATCTTAGTTTCATGTGGGGGCAAGCAAAGCTTTTTCAATCTGGCGCAGGCCTTCATCAATCCAGGGGATGAGGTCATCATTCCGGCGCCGTATTGGGTGTCTTATCCCGATATCGTTCTTTTAGCCGAGGGCAAACCCGTCATCATCGAAGCCGGGATAGACCAAGGCTATAAAATCACCGCCGCGCAATTACGCGCCGCGATTACACCAAAGACTCGCTTATTGGTGATTAACAGTCCCAGTAATCCCAGCGGCGCAATTTATAGCGCGGAAGAACTGGCAAGTTTGGGTGCGGTGCTGCGCGATCATCCACAGATTTTGATCGCGAGCGACGATATGTATGAACATATTCTGCTTGATGGCGCGCCTTTCAAGAACATTTTGAATGTCTGCCCCGATTTATATGAACGCACCATGGTTTTAAATGGCGTTTCCAAAGCCTATGCGATGACCGGTTGGCGTATAGGGTATGCCGCCGGGCCGCAAGAGATCATCACCGCCATGTGCAATATCCAATCGCAAAGCACGTCTAATCCCACCTCGATTTCGCAAGTGGCGGCGGAAGCCGCGCTGAATGGCGATCAAGCGTGTATACAGCCGATGTTGAGCGCGTTCCGCGAGCGGCATCGCTTCGTGGTAGAAGCCTTAAATGTCATCCCCGGCGTGCGCTGCTTGCCCGCCGGCGGTGCTTTTTATGCATTCGCCGACGTCAAGGGCGCTATCGCCAGCTTGCATCAAAAACAAGTTATCCGGGAAGCTAGCGATGTTGCTTTGAGCAGTTATTTATTGGAACAAGGCGGGGTCGCCGTGGTACCGGGATCAGCCTTTGGCTTGGAAGGCTATTTGCGGCTGTCTTTTGCGACCTCCTTACAAAACTTGCAACAAGCCCTGGCGCGCATTGCAAAAGCCTTAAAGTGAGCCGGCAACTAGCCTCCCCAGACTGTAATCAAGTTGACCGGCAAGCGCTAGGCCGCTACCATTCGCCCCTCGCAAATTCC
>CAZKHT010000076.1:0-11570 GCA_964552595.1 uncultured Burkholderiales bacterium | reverse complement strand
GTGGGAGGCTGCGCGCCAGCAGCTCCTAGTGAAAGAGAAAGCCTTGACCCGCTCTCATCACCACCGCTGGCGTAAATTGCCCCGCCCAGGTGGCAAGACGATGCAAGGCGGCAGTTTCGGCTTCCAGATTACGCGGCACCAGCACTAAATCATTGAGCAAAGCTTGCGTGGCGCTGACACGCATGCCGGCTTCGATTCCGGCCTCCACCGCCAAGGCATTCGCCGCCTGCACCAGCGCGCGATTGGCCGGACCATCGGTAACCACAAAAGCACAAGGCGGCGCATTGCCGCGCGCGCGTTCGGCTAATTGCAAGGACCACTCGGGTAGGTGAACCGCGATCCACAACATGATTAGTGTGAAACCAAATAAATTTTGGCTTGCGGCGCCGGGGCAGCGGATGCGCGTGCTGCGGCATCAGTAGCAATCGTCGGAGCGATGGATCTGATAGGCGGCATAGGCTTGATGCGTGGTGCGACTGGTGCAGACGTAGTCGCCGGCGCTGCGCGCACCGCAAGCGGCACCGCTTCTTGCAAAAGCGCGCCGCGCCGTTTGAGCACGCGCACATGCAATACGTCTTCCAGGTTTGGGGCTGCCGTTAATTGCAGGCGCAAGGGCGCGGGCGAAGCTTCCTGCGCCACTGCTGCCGAACGGAATATCACGCCGCTGCTTTGCCCCGTCTCGGCAGCGGTTTGCAAACGCCGCAGCACGCGATAATCCGGCTTATAGTTTTGGAATTCCGGCCATACTAAAACCAGTGCGCAAGCACCGGCGCGCAGGCTTTGTTCTGCCGTCCACAACACATCATTGGCGCGCTCCGGCCGCACGACTAAGCACTGCGACAAATTCACACTCTGCGCCGCCCAAGCCGGCGCGTATAACCAATGCGGTGGATTCACCAAGACCACGCCGCGCGCTTGCTGGGTTTGCGCGACGATGGCGGGCATGAGTAAAGACAATTCGCCCAGGCCCTGCGCCTCATGCAAAATTTCCGTCAAAGCGCCTATGGGCCAACCGCTGCCAGGTAACACTTTATCCAACTCGCTAAAGCCACTGGGCAAACCCGCGCGCTCGCCTTGGGCTAATCGATCACCGCGCCATACGGCGGGATGTTGCAGCACGGTATTCAAATTCATATTCATGCGCGCCGCACCAAGCCGACAGCGCGGCCTTCAATCGCGAAATGGATGCGCTTCGCATTGACGATGATGGGTGGAAAATCTGGATTCTCGGCATGCAATTCGATGCGCCGTGCCGTTACTTTCAGCCGCTTCAGGGTGACCTCATCATCCAAGCGCGCCACCACGATTTGGCCGTTCTCTGCCTGCGGCGTGCGATGCACCGCCACCCAATCGCCATCGACTATGCCGGCATCGCGCATACTCATGCCATGCACGCGCAAGAGATAATCCGCCGCCGGATGAAACAAACCCCGCTCCACCGGATAATGGCCGACGATATTTTCCACCGCCAACACCGGCTGCCCCGCCGCCACCCGCCCAATTAAAGGCAAGCCCGCTTCCTCAGCCAAACGAATGCCGCGCGCCGTGCCCGGCACATGCAACAAGGCGCCCTTGCGCGCCAAAGCCTGCACATGCTTTTCCGCCGCATTCACATTCATCTGAAACGCCCGCGCCAGCTCCGCCCGCGTCGGCGCCGAGCCGCCCGCCTTAATCGCGGCGCGGATAAACTCTAGGATTTCTTGCTGTCTGGGTGTGAGAGGGGCCATAGGTGTATAAATATACACCTATTGGGGGAGGATGCAAGAGCCGCTCAACTCATTTGCTTATCTGGGGAGTCGATTACTTCATTCATATGGTGCTCGGAAGTTTTCTTACTTCCCCCCGGAATAATCCAACCAAAGTACAGTGCTTCAAATAGCATGCACAATTTAGATTTTGTAGACAAATTTTGGGAGGGCGGACTATACGTTGAACGTAAATGCTGTATTAGCTCTAACGCTTCATCTATACGACAAACAGGCACTTGAATACTTCTTTCGTTATACCAAGGGATTTGCATCCCTGGGTATAAACTTCCCAGATATTGACCTACGACAAAATAGGGAATGTCAGACGCTTCGAGCGCGGACTGAAGAAATAGAAGTTCCATGTCGTCTATTGGATGACAGATAGAAATCATTGCCCCCCCATATATCCATGATCATGGACACTTTAAATTAGTGTGCATTTTTGTTTCGTCTGCGAGAAGCGCCCAAATTAACTTGATCTAGGCACAAAAAACCGCCCACCCAACTCCTCCAATCCCAACCCCGCTAACATCTCTTGCAACCGCCCCGTCGCCCGCTGCCCCGGCAGATTTTTATAGCGGGCGATAATCAATTCATTTTTCATGGAATGTTCCCAACCCACGAGCTCGGTGACGCTGACTTGATAACCATGCGCTTCAAGTTGCAAGCAGCGCAGCACATTGGTGGCGAGGCTGCCGAACTCTCGCGTGTGTAAAGGGTGGCGCCACAGTTCGGTAAAAGTATTTTTGGCCAAGGCCGCGCCCTTATTTTTGTTCAAGTGCGCGGCGACTTCGGCTTGGCAACAGGGTACTAGCACGATGAATTGCGCCTGCTTTTTCAGCGCGAAATGAATGGCATCGTCGGTGGCGGTATCGCAGGCATGGAGCGCGGTAACAATATCAACGCGTTCCGGTAAATCGGGGGACTCGATCGCTTGGGCGACGGTCAAATTCAAAAACGACATCTGGGGGAAACCCAGTTTCGTCGCTAGCGCGCGCGATTTATTGACCAGATCATCGCGGCTTTCTATGCCGTAGATGTGGTTCTCACCGCCTGCGGTTTTGAAAAACAAATCGTAGAGCAGGAAACCCAAATACGATTTGCCCGCGCCATGATCGACCAGACGAATCGCAGCATTGGTTTGCTGCAATTCTTTTAGCAGCGGTTCTATGAATTGATAAAGATGATTAACTTGCTTGAGCTTGCGCCGGCTGTCTTGATTCATCTTCCCGTCGCGCGTCAGGATGTGTAACTCCTGCAGCAAGGGGATGGATTGACCGGGTTTGATTTCGTGCATGGCGCTATTCTAGCCTGCGCCGTTTAAGTTTCGGAATCTCGATTTAAATCGATTTAACCTGCTCCGTAGATGGCGCGACTGCGGGTTTATCCGGCACACGCCCCTCATTGTCATTTCGCGTCGGCGTCACCGGCGCCTCCCCAGGCTCGGGCTCCTTTTTACAAGACCCCAAGGTATGCGCATACACCCAAGTAAACTCCGCACCCAATAAAAATATCTGCGCCGAGTAGTAAACCCAAATCAACACCACGACTAAAGACCCTGCCGCGCCGAAGCCCGAGGCTACACCGGTTTTTCCTATGTATAAACCGATTAAGAATTTGCCTATGGTGAATAGGAGCGCGGTCACGACTGCGCCTATCCAGACGTCGTTCCATTTAACGCGGACGCGCGGGATGACTTTGTAGATCATGGCGAAGGCAATGGTTATGAGGATGAAACTGAGCAGGAAATTAATGGCCTCGGCCACGGTTTGCCAGGCCCCGAAAAGCGGTGACCACCATTTCGCCAACGCTGCCAAAGCCGCGCTCAGCACCAACGACACAATGAGCAAAAAACCTATGCCGAAAATAATGCCGAAGGCGAGTAGGCGCGAGCGCAATAGGCTCATGATGCCGCTGGTTTTGGGTCGGGCCGGCGCGCGCCAGATGCGGTCCATGGCGTCTTGTAATTCACTGAATACCGTGGTCGCGCCTACGAGCACCATGACGATGCCTATGACAGTCGCCGCCACGCTTTTGCCCGGTTGGCTCACGCTGCTGAGTAGACCTTGAATCGCGAGCGCGCTTTCTGCGCCCATTAATCCTTGGAGTTGACCGAAAATTTCACCGCGTGCCGCGTCTTGGCCGAAGATGAGACCGGCAATGGAGATTACGATCAAGAGCAAGGGCGCGATGGAAAATAAGGTGTAATACGACAGAGCGGCGCCCATGCTGGGCGCGTAATCGTCTATCCATGATGAGGCGGCGGATTTGACTAAACTCCACAGCACGCTTGGCCGGGTATTGCCGCCATCTTTTTGGACGGCAGGTTTTAGGGCGGAAATATTTTCCGGGTTTTGATTTTTCATTGCTTAAATCCTAAGAGTAAAACACCTGCGGCGACCAGGGCCACACCGCCCCAATCCCGCGCGCTTGGCCTGTCACCCAAAAAAGTCACGGCGAATATAGCAATTAAGACCAGGCTGAGTTTATCCACGGCGGCCACTTGTGCTGCCTGCCCCGCTTGCAGAGCGCGGAAGTAAAAGACCCAGGAAGCTCCCGTTGCGAGCCGAGAGCATTAAAAAGCTAATGCCTTTTGCGTTCAGCGAGAAAGGGTTTACGGCTTTGCCTGTAAACAACACGAACCCTCCCAGGATCACCGTGATAACCAGCGTGCGCAACCAAGTAGCAAAATCCGCGTCCACATCCGCCAAACCAAGCTTGGCAAAAATAGAGGTAAGGGCCGCGAAAACCGCGGACAGTAAAGCCCAGTAAAACCAAGTTGGAATAGAAAGCCGGGAACTCACCGACTCAGTATAGAAAAATTTGTAGAAAAATCTTTTGGCCTCAAGCGGCAAAACGCTGCAAAGCGCCTAGGAATTGCGATATGTGCCGCTATTGCGCGCCTAGAGTTCGTATGAGTCCATCAACGCTTTCGTTATAATCCCCCCTTTTTCCACCCTGCCCTGCTCTCATGTTACTTAAGGGCACGCTACCTCCGCCCGGCCAAGTGCGCCGTTTCTCTGGTCTCATCGGTTCCGCCGATGCTTTGGCCCTGGCCCAACTCGCGCAGCAGCAAGCGCAGCCCATACTGGTGCTTGCCGCTTCGGCTTTAGATGCGCAGCGTTTACGCGACGAAATTCCCAGTTTTGCGCCCGGCTTGGCGGTGCATTTGCTGCCCGATTGGGAGACCCTCCCTTACGATCAGTTCTCCCCCCATCACGATTTGGTGTCGGAGCGGCTGGCGACCCTGTATCAGATTAATCACCAGGCGTTTGATATTGCCATCGTGCCGATTACCACGGCGCTCTATCCTCTACCCCCTCCCAGCTTTTTGGCGGCGCACACGTTTTTTCTGCGCCAGGGTGAGCGCTTGAACGTCAACGAATTGCGGGCGCAGATGACCCTGGCCTCATACAATCACGTCGCCCAGGTACAAGCCCCTGGCGAATACAGCGTGCGCGGCGGGGTAATCGATTTTTTTCCCATGGGCAGCGCGGTGCCCTATCGCATCGATTTGTTCGACCAGGAAATCGAAACCCTGCGCACCTTTGATGTGGATAGTCAGCGCAGTATTTATCCTGTAAATGAAATTCGCTTGCTGCCGGCGCGCGAGTTTCCTTTGAACGAAACCGGCATCGCCAGCTTTCGGCAAAAATTTCGCGATCTCTTCGAAGGTGATCCCTCGAAACGCCGGGTTTACAAAGATATCAGCAGCGGCATCGCGCCCCCGGGCGTGGAATATTATTTGCCCTTATTTTTTGAGGAAACGGCGACGCTGTTGGATTACCTGCCGGAGAACGCCATCGTCGTGCAGCACCACGGCGTGCACGAAGCGGCGGAACAATTCTGGCGCGACACGCGCTCGCGCTATCACTTGCTGCGGGGCGATGCCGAGCGCCCTTTATTGCCGCCCGAATCTTTGTTTATGCAGAGCGAAGTCTTATTCGCCCGGCTGAAAAATTATCCGCGCTTGGAATTGTTAGGCGGCGAAACCGGGGTTGGGCTTGAGCTCGCGCATACAAGCCCAGTAGCCACCCGCGCCTTGCCACCCATACACATAGATCGCCGTGCCGAACAGCCTTTACAGCAATTCCAAAATTTTATTCAGAGCTTCGATGGCCGGATATTCATCGCCGCAGAAAGCCTGGGCCGGCGCGAAACCATGGCTCAGCTCTTTGCCGAGCATGGTTTACGAGTCGCCATTGCGGAGAGCTTTGCCGCATTTATCGCCGGCGCAGATCGGGTAGCGCTGGCCGTTTTGCCTTTAAACCTCGGCTTTATTCTTGAAGAAGAAAAAATCACTGTCGTTACCGAGAGCGAACTCTATGCCTTGCAAGTGCGGCAAGCGCGTTTGCGCGATGCGCGCAAAACCACGGGCGAACATGTCTTGCGTGATTTATCCGAAGTCCGCATCGGCGACCCCGTCGTGCACGAAGATCATGGCATAGGCCGCTACCTGGGCTTAAGCAGCATGGATTTGGGCGAAGGCGAGACCGAGTTTTTGAATTTGGAATATGCGGGCGGCGATAAGCTCTACGTCCCGGTCGCGAGCTTGCATTTGATTAGCCGCTACAGCGGGAGTGCACCAGAGAGTGCCCCGCTGCATCGCCTGGGCAGCGGGCAATGGGAAAAAGCCAAGAAAAAAGCCCAAGCCCAGGTGCGCGATACCGCCGCCGAGTTATTGAATCTGTACGCCCAGCGCGCGGCGCGGCAGGGCCGTGCCTTCACTTTAAAACCGCAAGATTACGAAGCATTTTCCGCTGGCTTTGAATTTGAAGAAACGCCCGACCAAGCTGCGGCCATTAACGCCGTGATTCAGGACATGACCCAGGGCAAGCCTATGGATAGATTGGTCTGCGGCGATGTCGGCTTTGGCAAGACGGAAGTGGCTTTGCGCGCGGCTTTCTTGGCCGTGGCAGACGGTACACAAGTCGCGATCTTAGTGCCCACGACCTTATTGGCCGAGCAGCATTTCAATACTTTCTCCGATCGCTTGAGTGAATGGCCAGTGAAAATCGCCGAGTTATCGCGCTTTCGTTCGGCCAAGGAACAGACCGAAGCCTTACAGGGTTTAGCCGACGGCAAGATAGACATCATCATAGGCACGCATCGCTTGTTACAGAAAGATGTCGCATTTAAAAATCTGGGCTTAGTGATCATTGATGAAGAACATCGCTTCGGCGTCCGGCAAAAAGAGCGCTTAAAGGCCTTGCGCGCGGAGGTGGATGTGTTGACCTTAACCGCAACGCCTATACCGCGGACCCTGTCCATGGCCATGGATGGGCTGCGCGATTTTTCGGTGATCGCCACCGCGCCGCAGAAACGTTTGGCGATTAAAACCTTTGTGCATAGCTATAGCGACGGCCTAATACGCGAAGCGGTGTTGCGCGAACTAAAGCGTGGTGGCCAAGTATATTTTCTGCACAATGAGGTCGACACCATACAGACCATGCATGAGCGTCTGGAAAAATTATTGCCGGAGGCGCGCATCGTCGTCGCCCATGGACAAATGCGCGAGCGCGATTTGGAACATGTGATGCGCGATTTTTATCATCAACGCTTTAACGTTTTACTCTGCACCACCATTATCGAAACCGGCATAGACGTGCCCAGCGCCAACACCATCATCATGCACAGAGCCGATAAATTCGGTCTGGCGCAACTGCATCAATTACGCGGCCGCGTTGGCCGTTCGCACCATCAAGCGTATGCGTATTTGCTTACACCCGAGGAAGGCAAGCTAACACCGGCCGCAAAAAAACGCCTGGAAGCCATACAACTCATGGAAGATCTGGGCGTGGGCTTTCACCTTGCCATGCACGATTTGGAAATACGCGGTGCTGGGGAAATGCTAGGCGATTCGCAAAGCGGTGAAATGCAGGAGGTGGGTTTTAATCTCTATACCGAGATGTTGAGCAATGCCGTGAAGTCCCTAAAAGCAGGCAAAGAGCCCGATCTGGATGCGCCTTTACATATCACCACGGAAATAAATTTACATACGCCTGCCCTCTTACCCACGGATTATTGCGGCGATGTGCATGAGCGCTTGGTCTTATATAAAAGGCTTGCGCATTGCGACAACTTGGACGCCTTGGATGGCTTGCACGAAGAGCTCATAGATCGCTTTGGTTTACCGCCCGAGCAAACCAAGGCCTTATTGGATACGCACAGATTGCGAATTTTGGCGCAGCCTTTAGGCGTGGCGCGCATAGACGCGGGCGCGGAGACAATTACCCTGCAATTCATTCCCAATCCACCCATAGATCCGAGCCGGATTATTGGCTTGATACAATCCAAGCGCGGTTATCAGCTCGCCGGACCGGATCGTTTAAAAGTCACGCGGGCGAGCCATGATTTGTCACAGCGAGTGCAGGCAGTGCAAGCGGTTTTTCGGGATCTGGCAGGCAAATAACAAAGGTTGAGATAAAAATGCAACTCATCGTACAAGGCGCCGATGTCGAAACCGGGGATTTAAAACAAATCGCCAAACTCGTAGGTGCCAACGCGATAGAACAAATCGCACCCAATGTATTTCGCCTGACGCCGGCGACAAAATCGTCCGAGCTCGACGCTGTTTGCACCGCGGCGAAACTGGATTACGCCTTCGTTGCTTCAACACCGCGTTGGAAAGATATCGGTTTGGTGGCCATGGACATGGACTCCACGCTGATCACCATAGAATGCATAGACGAGATCGCCGATATGCTGAATCTGAAGGCCCAAGTCGCCAGCGTTACCGAAGCGGCCATGCGCGGCGAAATCGATTTCGCGGAGAGTTTAAAGCAGCGCGTGGCCTTACTTGCAGGCTTGGATGAGAGCGCCTTGCAGCGCGTTTATGATGAACGCTTGAAACTCACGCCCGGTGCGGAAACTTTGCTCGCGCAATTGCAAGCGCGCGGGATTAAAACTTTGCTGGTGTCGGGCGGCTTCACGTTTTTCACCGAACGCTTAAAACAGCGTTTGCATTTGGACTGTGCCGCGTCCAATACTTTGGAAATCATAAACGGAAAACTCACTGGCAAAGTCCTGGGCGCTATCGTGGACGCAGAGGGCAAAGCGGCGCATTTAAAGCGTATACGCGATGAATTGGGACTAAATGCCGATCAAACACTGGCCATAGGCGACGGCGCCAATGACTTAAAAATGTTAAGCGCCGCCGGCGTAGGCGTGGCCTTTCACGCCAAGCC
Organism: uncultured Burkholderiales bacterium; assembly: GCA_964552595.1. Classification (GTDB taxonomy): domain Bacteria; phylum Pseudomonadota; class Gammaproteobacteria; order Burkholderiales; family Thiobacteraceae; genus RBG-16-58-11. Next base: position 2,635 of record CAZKHT010000076.1, on the reverse strand, counting down.
CATAGTCCGCGCGCAAACCACGCATGCCATCAACTATGGCGGCCTGGATTCGGTTTGGTATTTATTGAACGCCTAGAAGAGCGACATTTGCGCGCCGGGCAAAATCGGCGGCCTAAATAAATCCGTGCGCACCTCGGGCATCCCGGGGAAGTTCAGCCGCTGATACGCCAGATGAAAGCGGTCATTGATAAATTTCGCGTAGACCCCGCTACCGCGCATACGCTTTCCGAACTCCGCATCGTAGTCCTTGCCGCCGCGCATTTCGCGCATGCGGTTCATGATGTGCTCGGCCGCATCCGGCGCATGCGCCGCCAACCATTCGCGAAATAAATCTTTCACCTCGTGCGGCAGCCGCAGGAGCACATAGCCGGCTTGCAGCGCCCCTGCATCGCGCGCGCTTTGCAAAATCCGCTCTAACTCGGGGTCGGTCAATACCGGAATCAGGGGCGCAATCATGACGCCTACGGGCACGCCTGCCTTGGCCAAAGTCTCTACCGTCTGCAAGCGACGCTGCGGTTGCGCGGCACGCGGTTCTAAGGTGCGGGCCAGCTCTTTATCCAAGGTGGTGACCGACAGAAACACTTGAATCAAATTTTGGGCGGCCATCTCTGTCAGTAAATCTAAATCGCGCTCTATCAGCGCGGATTTGGTCACAAAGGAAACGGGGTGCCGCGTATCGGCGAATATTTTCAGTAGGCGCCGCGTCAGCTGAGTTTTGCGCTCGACCGGCTGATAGGCATCGGTATTAATCCCGAGTGCGATGCTTTGACACCGATAACGCGGATGCGCGAGCTCGGCGAGCAAACGTTCCGGCGCGTCCGGCTTGTAGAACAGCTTGCTCTCGAAATCCTGGCCGGCGGATAAGCCTAAATAACCATGCGAGGGCCTGGCGAAACAATACACGCAGCCATGCTCGCAACCGCGATAGGGATTGATGGAGCGATCAAAGGAGACATCGGGCGAATCGTTATAGGTGATGACATGTTTCGCCGTGTCCACCGACAGCGTGGTCGTGAGTGCGCTGGGTAACACATCAAGGTTATCCCAGCCGTCGTCTTCGGCCACACGATTCAGACTTTCAAAGCGGCCTTCGGCATTGCTTACCGCACCGCGCCCGCGTTGTTGTTCACGAAATTTCTTTGCTTCCGCCATAGCAGAAAGTGTATGCGCGCATTGTGTTTCAGGGTAGTGATTTGTCTGTACCCGAGTATAGAAAAATTTAATTGCAAAGAACTCAACCTATACGCCCTATCGTCGTTATAGTTAATACAGGCGGCGAAATATGTTCGCTGCGGGAGATAGTCATGTTAATGATGAAAGACATGAGCACAGGCGAAGTCGAGCCTAGCGACGAATACGAAGAAGAAGCCCTCTCTTCCGGCTGGAATCCAGCCATCGCTGACTTGATCCATCGCGAAGTCGATCGTTACGAAATCACCCAGGCGGAGAATCCCATTCCCTCCGACCTCGCTGATGTAGACGTTAACGACTTCCTCGAGAAAATGTACAGCTATATAGATTAACCGCCGCGGCGCCTGAGGGCGCACGCCGACGGGGAATCCGGAAGCGGCTGACTCACGGTTTGTTCACCGTAGTCAGCCGTTTTTTCTTTTGAGGCCGCCTTATCCCCTACGCCGGCTTGAGGTAAAATGGCGCTTTCCTCGGGTATAAAGCGCAATGATCAAGGGTAGTTTGGTCGCACTCGTCACTCCCATGAGCGAGGACGGCAGCTTAGATTGGGATCGCTATCGCGGTCTAATCGAATTCCACATCGCCCAGCAAACCGACGGCTTAGTAGTCGTTGGCACCACCGGTGAGTCTCCCACTGTCGATTTCGATGAGCATAGGCAACTAATAGAAGTCGCTGTAGAAACTGCGGCCGGGCGGATTCCCATCGTTGCAGGAACGGGCGCCAACTCTACGCGCGAAGCCATAGACCTGACGGCGGGCGCCAAACGCGCCGGCGCCAACGCCTGCTTATTGGTCGCCCCCTACTACAATAAGCCTGGGCAAGAAGGCTTATATCGCCACTTCAAAGCTATCGCCGAAGCCGTCGATATTCCGCAAATTATTTACAATGTGCCGGGGCGTACCGTGGCCGATATCGCCAATGAAACCGCCCTGCGCTTGGCCCAGGTCCCCGGCATTGTCGGCATCAAGGACGCGACCGGTAATTTACAGCGCGGCACCGATTTAATTCTGCGCGCGCCCTCCGAATTCGCGATCTACAGCGGCGACGATGCGACGGCTCTGCCCTTGATGCTGATGGGCGGCCATGGCGTGATTTCGGTCACCGCCAACGTCGCGCCTAAGCTGATGCACGATATGTGTTCGGCGGCGATGCAAGGTAATATTGCGCTGGCTCGCAAAATAAACGCCCAGTTATTTGGCTTGCATGAAAAACTATTTGTCGAAGCCAATCCGATTCCGGTGAAATGGTGTGTGCAAGCAATGGGGCTGGCACAAGGTGGCATACGCTTGCCCTTAACGCCGCTGGCGGCCAGCCACTATGAAACACTACGCGGGCCAATGCGCCTAGCGGGTGTGAACGTTTAAATCAAAAACTTCACCAATACCCACCAACCACAAGAACAAATAACGGATTTGGAAAGAAGGTAACCCCAGGCCAACACAC
>CAZKHT010000075.1:3491-11633 GCA_964552595.1 uncultured Burkholderiales bacterium | reverse complement strand
CGCGATTCGGCATTTCGCAATTTATGAACTCGTGATACAGATCGTCCATTAATGCTTTGACCACGCCCGACGCATCGGTCCCCGGAATATCGCAGTGCAACCAACCTTGGGTGTGCGCGATCATGGATACGGAGTTAGCAGTACCCCCAACCGGGAAGCCATTGTCGAACAAGGCTTTGATCAAGGGCTCGACTTTTTTCTCGTCCGTCACCATGTATTCGATATTGGAACGCGTGGTGAAGCGCACGAAGCCTTCCGCAAACTCATCAGCGATGTCGGCCAACTTACGGATGGTGTACACATCCATTTGCCGTTGTGTACCGGCTTTCACGGTCCACACTTCATCGCCGTTTTCGGCACGGTGATACAACACACCCGGCTTGGGATGATTGTGATACACCCACTTACCATAGTTCTTCACTAGGGCAGGGTGCATATAAGGCGTCGGATCGGGGATACCCGATTCGACTGGTTGACGCAATTCTGCTGCCATGTTTTCCTCTTTCCGAATTAGCGATGTTAAGGCCGTGCTTAGCTAGCTTGGCGCTCGTTCCACTTTTCCACTTCTTCATCCCAGCCGTCGGTGCGCACATAAGGATTGTTGCGCGGCTCGAGTATCATATTGGGATCGACTTCGAGGCCGATACCGTCCAAGAAATTAACCAGGCCGATGCGGTCTATCATTTCACCGGTACGCTCGTGTTCCAGCGCGTTCTCGGCGAAGAAGTCCAACACGTTACGGGCTAATTCATTCAGCTTCTCGTAATCTTCGTCGGTATCCAACTTCATGAAGGGGATAACCATGGTGCCCATGGTAGCGCCGATTTTCAGCACGCCTTTGCCGCCTATCATGATGGAAACACCGCGATCTTTACCCGGCAACAAGGCGCCAGGCATCACGTTCAAGCAGTGCATGCAACGTACACAATTGTGGTTTTCGATTTGCAGGGCGTGCGTATCATCCACAGCAACGCTGCTAATGCCATCGGCCGTGGAAACTTCGCCTATTTTTTTGATGGATAAGGCTTTGGTCGGGCAGTGGGCAACAACGTCGTTCACCAGGCCTTCCATGCCGTGGGCGGCCATATACTCTTTAGCGATTTTTTCGTTGACTTGAATATTGTCGCGCCAGGTACCAATCGTGGCCATATCGGAACGCTGAATCGCGTTCACGCAATCATTCGGGCAGCCGGAGAATTTGAACTTGAACTTATATGGAAGAGCGGGACGATGCATATCGTCCAGATTGTTGTTGATGACGGTGCGCATGGCTTTGGCTTCGTCATAGCAGGACATTTCGCAACGCGCGGCACCAACGCAAGACATAGAGGTGCGCAAAGCGGGACCCGCGCCACCCAAGTCAAAACCCATTTCGTTTAATTCATCAAACGCGGGCTGAACATTGGCGGTCGTAATGCCTTGAAACATGATATCGCCCGATTGACCGTGGAAAGCGATCAGACCGGAGCCATGCTTTTCCCAGAGGGTGCTCATGTCGCGCAATAACTTGGAGCTGTAATGCATGCCTGCGGGAGGCTGCACGCGCAGGGTGTGAAATTCTGCGGCATCAGGGTAAACCGGCTTATCGTTTTCTTTCAATTCCGTGAAACGCGGGATAACACCACCACCATAACCAAACACGCCAACAGTACCGCCCTTCCAATAGCCTTTGCGTGTGCGATAAGAGGCTTCCAACTGACCCAAGAGGTCGACCGCCATATCGTTGTCCTGAGCCAGGCGTTTTAAACCAGTTACAAAGCTAGGCCAAGGTCCGCTTTCTAGCTGGTCTAACATGGGTGTTTCGTGAGTTTTCTTAGCCATGACGTATCTCCGTTCACAAAAAATCTGATGATAACTCTAAACAATTTCGCGCGAAATCCTCTGTCGAAAACGCGCGTCTTGTATAGCCTGACCGACGATACTAAATCGGCCTTAATGTTACGAATGGTACTGCCGGGTGAATTCTTGGCACTATCATTCTGAGTAGTTAGCCCTGTACTACCCAAAAGGAGTAGCTTGGATTCGGGAACTGCGTACTCATAATAAAATTTCTGATAATACGCTATCTGGTTGATTCAACGCGCTCAGAACTCATAATCTTATATTAGAATGCGAAGGATTGGAAAAGAATAATAATGTAGTTAAATTCTTATCATGCGTTGTACTGCCATGCGGCATTAAAAACCTAGACACAGTCCGATTACATGGATGCTGTTTACGGTTAAATCTACGCAAAATGAAGCATGGGGGCTCATCCAGGCCGCGCTCGCGCGGACTGTAGACAAATTTAATGAGGAGAACATCATAGGGTGGCTAGCAGGGGAAGGCTTTGTCAAACCGGATATGGACGAAGCCGCCGTAACAGATGTCCAGTTTGAACTCAAAGGTAGCCGGCTGCCCAAAGATCACGGCTATGGTCTTTATCTTGCCTTGAAAGGCTTAATGCCTTGGATCGCCGATATTCCGACTCTGGGCATACATCCCATCCAAGGTGCCAGCTTAGGCGATGGGACTTTAATGCTAAATCGGCGCGGCAAGCTCGTCATACGCAGTCCAAGGGAACGTGTAGACGACTTGCTTGGTTTAAGCGGTAAGGAATTTAGTATTGGGGAATATAAATTCGCGATCGGCGCGGGCAAACTAAGATCTCTGTCTTGGCACCCGCCTTTGTACGGCCAATGCGTTAACAACGGCGTCGTCGATGAGCGCGAATTTACCCAAGCTATCTTGAATGAATTGGATGCGGTTAAAATCGATACCCGGTTTATCTGTGGCAAGCGCCAAACTTTGACCACGGAGCGAGGCCTGGAGTACGGCTATAGTTTGATGTTGCATGGCTTGCCTATAGAACACGCATTACAAATCCAGCAGTACGGTTTGGGTAGCAATCGCAAACTGGGTTGCGGTATTTTTATTCCGCACAAATCCATCGTCGCGGTAACTTAATTTCTTTTTTGCATAAACCTGTTTTTGATAGAGGAGGACATGATGGGTTACATGATAAACGGCACCGAATTTGACTACGATGAGGAGAAATTCTTGCTCGAGCCAAATTTCGATGACGAAGCAGCTAAAGTGATCGCCGCTGAGGAAGGCTTAACCCTTACGGACGATCATTGGCTGGTCATTAATTTCTTACGACGCAAATATAAAGAAGATGGCCATACGCCTAATTTCCGCAATTTCGTCAAGGAAATGGATGAAGAACAGCCGGGCCGGGATTGGAAAAAGATGCTCTACGATCTTTTCCCTATGCAGCCGGCGCGCCAAGCGGTACGGGTTTCGGGTTTGCCTAAGCCCTTCGGCAAAGGCGGCTATTGATTCTGACGGCGGCGCCGCGGTCGCGGAACCGCCGTTAAGCGTTTTATCCCAGTTTTCCTGTTTTAATTTCCCATGTATACGACTGTAGTCTCTACCGAAACGCTGGCCGCGCATTTAGACGATGCGCAATGGCTCATCATAGATTGTCGTTTTACCTTGACGGCGACCGAAGCGGGGCGAGCAGCCTACGCCGAATCGCATATTCCCAATGCGCGCTATGCGCATCTGGATGAACAGTTATCCGGAAAGAAAACCGGTAAAAATGGTCGCCATCCCTTACCCGACGTAGAGGACTTCGCGCGCCAACTGGGCGCTTGGGGTATAGACGACAAGACGCAAGTCGTAGTCTACGATGATAGCTGTGGTGCGATAGCGGTGCGGCTGTGGTGGATGTTGCGTTGGCTGGGGCACGATGCAGTCGCTTTGCTAGACGGCGGCTGGCCGAAATGGTTGCGCGAAAAACGTCCCGTCACGTCAGTGCTCCCGCAAATTACACCTAGGGTTTTTGTCCCGCGCGTGCAGCAGCACATGCTAGTGGGCGTGAGCGACGTCCTGCGCGCTGTACACGACAAGCAGCAGATCATTCTCGATGCGCGGGCCGAGATGCGCTTTATCGGCGAACAAGAACCTCTAGACCCTGTCGCGGGCCATGTCCCCGGCGCGACGAACTTACCGTTTGACGATAACCTGGCTATGGACGGCACACTGTTGCCGGCTGACGAGTTGCGCGCGCTGTATACCGAGGTGTTGGGGGGCAAAGCGCCCCAGCAAATGATCCATATGTGCGGCTCCGGCGTGACCACTTGTCACAATATATTAGCCATGGAAATCGCCGGTTTACCCGGCGCAAAATTATATGCGGGCTCATGGAGCGAATGGGTCGCCGATCCTAGCCGCCCCGTCGCAAAAGGATATTAAATGGCAAAAATACGCATCAAGACCACTTGGTTTCGCAAAGAGGCCGGGCGTGCCGAAGACGAAACCGCCAGCGTGCTGGCCCTGAATTTTTGGAAGCAGGCAAATAAAGCGGTGGACGATATTTCCAAAGCCGATTTCGACATCGTGCATCCGGGTCGCGGCTTCGGCATCATGGCGGAGATGTGTGCTTTCATGTTGCATATCGCCGATCGCATGCTGTATGACCGTGTCGATGATGAAAGACGCACCCCGCTCATCGAAGCGGCGGGCGTGCGCATGGCCGAAATCATGGAAGAAAATATTCGCGATCTGGTGAACGACGACAATGACCAACGCGACTATCAGCAAGAGTTTTTAGATTTCCTGAACCGGCGCACGGAAGATTATGTGACGTTTGATTTCCCGCCGGAAGAACCCAACTATGCGATTAAGCGCTACTTGGCCAACGTCATGCGCGAGCGCATGGAAGGCCAGGATCAAACTTGGATACTCGATCAAATCATAGAATTCCAAGCGCCGGAAGCTATAGAAACAGTACACAAATTAATGAACGGGTTTTTTCCGAAAGCGGAGCCCGACTCAGCCGCGTCCTAATGGCCAGCCCTTTCGATTTAAACGATGATCGCGCCTATCAGACTTGGCGCCGGCATAAGCTCGAGTCCTACCCGCGCAGCATCCAGGACTTAATCGTCGATGTCGCTGATCCGCGTCGCCTGAGCGCGGCGGAACACGCCGCCATTTTGGATCGCTGCCGCCGTGCCAATATGGCGATCTATCGGAGCGCTCGCCCCAGTGAAGCCGATAAAGACATTCCACGCCTTATGGGTGAACAATTTGGTTTGCGCGATCTCGATCACAATTTGCTGGCCGACGAGGATGCGATTTCCACGCTGACCGTCGCGGAACAAAGCGCCGGGCCCAGGGGCGATTTTATTCCCTATACCAACAAGCCTATACGTTGGCATAGTGATGGTTATTACAATCCGCCGGCGCGCCGGATTTGCGGATTTATTTTGCATTGCGTGCAAGACGCGGCGGAAGGTGGCGAGAATCGCCTGCTCGATCCCGATCTCGCCTATATTTTATTGCGCGATCAAGACCCGGAATATGTGCGTGCTTTGAGCGCGCCGGATGCGATGACCATACCCGCGCGCATGGATGAAGATCAAGTCGCGCGCGCGGCCGAAACCGGACCGGTGTTTTCGATATTGGCCCATAGCGGTGCCTTGCATATGCGCTACACCGCGCGGACCAAATCTATTGTGTGGAAAGAGGACGCTGCCACGCGTGCCGCGGTAAGCGCGCTGGAGCACATTCTTGCCAGCGACAGCCCCTATATTTTGCAAGCGCGTATGAGCCCAGGCATGGGTTTGATTTGCAATAATGTGTTGCATGACAGAAGCGGCTTTAACGATAGCGCGGAGAAAAAACGCCTGGTCTTTCGCGCTCGCTACCATGATCGTATGCAGGGATGCGATCTGCGCTAGGCGAATTACACGTGTGGAATATCGCCGCGCGCCAGTAAGTAATCCAACCAGATATCCGTGAGTTTTTCCGCCATCGCGTTTTGCGCGAGGCGCGCGTCCAGATTATCCATATCTATCCACATCAGCGCCTGATCTTGACCGGCGCAAGAAAATACCGCGCGCGTGCGCAGTCCGGTTTCAGGATCGACATGCCATTGCAAACACTGCGCGCACACGCCTTGCAACATGCATTGCATGGGGCTGGGCACGGATCCCACCGCCTGCACCGTCGGCTTAAAGGCCGATCGTAGACTACCTTGCAAGGCATCGCGCATCAGGCGCAACAAAACGCGGCTGCCTATCGCCAACACACGATCAACCTCCAGCAAATTAATCGCTGGCGCTTGACCCTCGGGCTCCAACTCGCCGCGCGCGTAGCGCTGCACAGTATCAATGAAATCCCCGGTGCGGCTACGATCTTGCGGCCGCCGTGGTGGAATAGGGTGGGCGCTCGCGGTACACCACACTACGACGTCCGCCGCTTCTTCCAAACGATCTTGCTGATATACCTCGTCCGCCGTGCGAAAGCCGGCAAAATAAATCACCCGATTGCCGCGTGCTCTTAAGGCGGGTCCTAGCATCCCCATAACCGCGGCGCCCCTGCGCCCGGCCGCGATCAAGAGCGTTTGGTTTTCCGGCAAATGCGTCGCTTGGCCAGTCGGGCCCATTAAAATCACGGCTTGATCGGGCTGCAAAGTCGCGCATAAACGCGAGCTGGCGCCCGTCTCTAAAATCATCAAGGAAACCAAGCCGGTCTCGGCGGAAACCTGAGCCCCACTCAAAGCCAAACCTTCTGTTTGCAAACGCGTGCCTTCAAACCAGGGGCTGGCGGTCTCATAATTTTGTAAACGGAAAAACTGTCCGGGACGAAAGTTACGTGCCGCCATGGGCGCGCGCACCAGCATCTCGATCACACTAGGGCTGTGCCGGCGCACTTGCACCACGCGCGCTTGTAACTGCTCTTGCATATGCGCGCGAAAATTCGCGAGCTCGCTCGCCTCGCCGACCTCCCTCTTTGGCGCTAGCTGCGTCATGATTTTGGGATAGGTGCGCATACTCGAGGCGATCGCCTTGACCACACTGCCATGAAAAACCGGATGCGTATCCCCAATGAAGCTTACGCGTTTATTGTCTTGGGCATAGGAGGTAAACGGTCCGGTCGCCGCTGCTTTGTTATGCGCGGCCAGCGGCACTGCTTGCACGCCTTCGCCGCCTGCTTCATGCGGCAAAAAATGCACGCCTTGCATGGCAAAAGTACCGGGATGCTCGCGCTCATAAATCACATTCGGCGTAGCGCCGGCGGCGACAAAAATCGCGCGCGCATTGAGCGTTATAGGCGTGCCGGTGTCTGACCACCTCCCCGAGTCGTCGCGCTGCAACCGTTCGCAGACCAAGGCTTCCACATAGCCAAAGCGATCCAGTTTCGCTTTTAAAGGCTGCAAACCCTCGGCGTAATAAATCCCTTCCTCCAAGGCTTTCGCCACCTCTTCGTGATTGCGCACATAGGCCGGCGACTCATTCATCCCGCGCCTATAGACCACGGTTACACCGCCCCAACTGCGGAGCAAAGGAATAAAATTCGGCGCTTCACCAGCGGCCAGTGCGCGTGCTCTTTCCTCGCGCACCGCGCTGCCGTGTTCTAAAAATTCTTCGAGGATACCCGTGGATTCTTCATCTAGCTGCGCACGAACCCTTGCCTCGCCTATGGTGTTGGCGAGCCGCGCATAACGGGTCCAGGTTTTTTCCACTTGCGCGATGTAATAGGTTTGCACTTCGGTGGCGGTATCTATCGCGGTGAGGCCGCCGCCTATGACCACCGCCGGCATGCGGACTTGCAGATTCGCCAAGCTACTGGCCTTTGCTGCGCCGGTCAGTTGCAAAGCCATCAGAAAATCGTTGGCCTGACGCATGCCGCGCGCCAAACTATTTTCAATCGGCACCACCCGAGGCAAACCTGCGCCGGTGGCGATGCTGACATGATCAAAGCCTAACTCCCAGGCGTTTTCCAAGGTCACCGTGCCGCCCAAGCGCACCCCACCGAAGACTTGAAATAATTCGCGGCGTGCCAGGCTCAAGTAAATGAGTTTGAGAAAATTTTTATCCCAGCGCACGGTAATACCGTATTCGGCGACGCCGCCAAATCCCGCCATGACCCGCGTATCGAGTTGCTCTTCTAAATCGACGTAGGCGCGCACCGGGCTGCGTAATAAGCTGGGCGAAAGCGGTTCGATTTTCAAACCGTCTATGCCGACCACCGCGCAGCCTTCCATGGTCAAGTGATGCGCCAGCGTAAATCCCGCCGGGCCCATGCCGGCGATCAGGACTTTTTTTCCGTTATACGGCGCGGGTAAATATTGCGTTTGGCGCAGTGGATTCC
>CAZKHT010000075.1:0-3481 GCA_964552595.1 uncultured Burkholderiales bacterium | reverse complement strand
TAAATTTCCACGCCCCAGGGCAGATTTAAGACATCGGTGAGGACCCGGGTTTCGATTTCGGGAATATTCACCGGCTCTTGCTTCTGATAGATGCAGGCCTTCATGCAGTCATTGCAGATGCGATGGCCGGTGGCCGGCACCATGGGGTTATCCGCCATGGCCATGGCCAGAGCCGCGATGCCTAAGCCGTCGCGTTTTAGCGTATGCATCTCGGAGATTTTTTCTTCCAAGGGACAGCCAGTGAGCGTGACATTCAAGGCATTCACTTTGTAGCCTAAATCCGGCTCGCCTTTTTTCTCCGGAAAACCCTTGGAACAAAAGTCGCCGTCATGATCATGGCAATAAATGCAGTAATGCACTTCGCCTTGCACGGCGCGCGCCGACATGCGGGTATCGGTTAACTGAAAGCCATCACGCCGGCGCAAGTGTGACGCCGGTGCGGCGACCCGCAATCCTCGCGCATCCGCGGCCTCGCAGCTCACCAAATGTTCGGGGTCTAAACCTTGGGGAATTTTGAAGCTAGGCCAGTGCAAGACCGCGGCCTGGCCTAGGGGATCGCTTAAAGCGAGTATGGTCCAGCGGGTCAGGAATTCTATATCCTCTTTATTTGCGGCTTCGTCTTGCAACAAGGACTGACCCCAAAGCGCCGTGGCCAACTCACGATCAAGAGAGGCACGGCCCTCTTGCTCCAAATATGCCACCAGCCTGCGGCTCAACCACGCATCTAGCTCAACGAACGATTCCGTCACATCGCGTTTAATCAAACGCCGTCGCGCCCGTCGCATCACAAAATATTTTTTGAAATGCCACACGGGATCATGCGCCAGCGTGCTTTCCTGTAAGCGCGCCGCCGCCTCTGGTATGGAAAACATTTCGGCGATAAAGGCTTCCAAAGGCGGCGCCAGCGCCAGCAAGAATTCACTCAAGGCCAAGGCGGGAAAGACCTCGCCCTCGCGATAGGCCTGCAAGCGCTGAACTAAGGCGGGATCTTGCGCATGCAATTGCGCGATGAAGGCCGCATCCAAGATGCCCAATCCTTGCGGATGGAAGAGGGCACTGAAATCTAAGCCTAGCTCGGCTAAGCGCGGGAAGGGCGTATGGGTATTCATTACAATAAGCGGGCTTAGGAAAAACGAGGCTGAATCTTACTACGAAGCCGCGTGCTCAGCTGGGTGAAGCGCGGGGACCCCCGAGGTGAGGCCTCGCGCAAGCTTAAAATCCAGTCCGCGGCTTGCTTTCCCAGGCCGCATGCGCGATCATTGCCGCCCTTGTGATTTTTGTTTCATCTCAGTTTACAAATGACGCAGAACTCACAAGTCTAGTCTTCATGGCGGGCCTCCCCGCATTGCACGGTAGTGAACCTGGTCAGGTCCGGAAGGAAGCAGCCACAGCTATTTTGTGTAAGTGCCGGGGGTCGGGCTCGCCACCCCCGATTTCATGCGCTTGGTTTTCCTTACGCAGCTTTGGCGAGCCGCGCTTTTCCGCCTAAGGATTTGCCTTGCCGTTTAGCTTTGGCTGGGCGCTTTTCCAGTACCACTTTATCTTGCTTCACATTTAAGGTGAGCGCATCGTGCGTTACGGTGTCCGCCATTTGCACGAGGAAGAACTCAGACAAGGTGGTCAATACCGTGTCGGCGATGATGGCATCGGCGTTGCGCGCGCCGCTGTCGACTTCATGGCAGCGGCTGGTGATTAAGTCGACTAATTTTTCGTCATAGCCCAAGGCGGTCGCATGATTGCGCTGCACCCGATCACAGACGCGGTCCAGTTTTAGGCGCACGATTTGTTTTAACACCTCGTCTTGCACGGGATAGTAGGGCACCACGTTTAAGCGCCCGAGAAAGGCTGGCTTGAATGCTTGTTGCAAGCTTTCGCGCAATAAAAATTGCAAGTCCTCGGGCGGGGGCGGACGGGATTCGCCTTCCACGGTGACGCCGCGCCTGACCGCTTGCATGATGATTTCGGTACCGACGTTGGAGGTGAGCAAGATCACTGTATTTTTGAAATCCACGACCCGGCCCTCGGCGTCTTCCAGCACGCCTTTATCGAATACTTGGAAAAACAACTCGAGCACATCCGGGTGGGCTTTTTCCACTTCGTCCAATAGCACGACGCTATAAGGTTTACGCCTGACGGCTTCGGTCAGGACGCCACCTTCGCCATAACCCACATATCCCGGCGGCGAGCCTTTCAAACCGGAGACGCTATGCGCCTCTTGGTATTCCGACATATTGATGCTGATTAAACTTTTGTCGCCACCATACAAGGCATCGGCCAAGGCCAAAGCGGTTTCGGTTTTCCCTACTCCCGAGGGCCCCACGAAAAGAAACACGCCTTTCGGCTTGCTCGGGTCCTCTAGATTCGCGCGGGCGATTTGTATGCGTCGGGCGATCAAAGCAAGCGCGTGCGCTTGGCCCACCACGCGCGTCGCCAGCACGGTTCCCAATTGCCGCACGGTGTCTAAATCATCGGCCAACATGCGGCCTAGGGGCACGCCGGTCCAGCTCGAAACAATGTCGGCGACGGCGGCACTGTCCACGCATTCATACACCAAGGGATGGCTGGCATGCGCAGTTTGCAAGCCTTGCAGCGCTTGATTTAATCGCGCGCTAAGCGCTTTTTCTTCATTTCCCTTGGCCGCAGTTAAGGCTTTGCGCAAGCCGTGAATTTCTTCTATCAAGCCGCGCTGCTGGGTATAAGCGGTTTGTTGTTCGGCCAGCATGGGCAGCAATTCAGCGCGTTGCTTGGCCAGCGCGTGTGAGCGCTCGACATGCGTGCCGCGGGGTTCGCGTTCCAGCGCCGCGGCTTCCGCATCGAGATTGGCCAAGATGCAGCTCAAATCTTCTATTGCCGCGGGTCGGCTGGCGAGCGACAGCGCCACTCTGGCGCACGCAGTGTCCAGCACACTGACACCTTTGTCCGGCAACTGCCGGCCGGAAATATAGCGATGGGAGAGCTTCACTGCATCGCGCACGGCTTCATCCAAAATCACTACGCCATGGTGTTGCTCCATATTGCGGGCGATTCCTCTTAGCATATGGATTGCAACTTCCTCGCTCGGTTCTTCGACTTTCACGACTTGAAACCGACGCGCCAGAGCCGCGTCTTTTTCGAAGTATTTTTTATATTCCGACCAAGTGGTGGCGGCGATGGTACGCAGCTCGCCACGCGCCAAGGCGGGTTTCAATAAATTCGCCGCATCGTTTTGGCCCGCCGCGCCGCCCGCGCCTATCATGGTATGAGCTTCGTCGATGAAAAGAATAATCGGCACTAAGCTGGCTTTGACTTCGTCTATCACCCCGCGCAGGCGATTTTCGAACTCGCCTTTGACGCTGGCGCCTGCTTGCAATAAGCCTAAATCTAAGCTGCGCACGACGGCGGCCTTGAGCATATCCGGCACATCGCCCTGCGCAATGCGTAAGGCCAACCCCTCGACCACTGCGGTTTTACCGACGCCGGGTTCGCCGGTGAGTATGGGGTT
>CAZKHT010000074.1:0-11697 GCA_964552595.1 uncultured Burkholderiales bacterium | reverse complement strand
CACAAAATCGGTTTCGCAGTTGACTTCAATCAAGGCACCCAGCTTGCGGTCGGCGCTGACATAGCTGCCCACCACGCCTTCGGCGGCGATACGCCCCGCGGCTTTATTGGCTTTGGCGCCGCTTTTGATACGCAGCAAATCTTCGGCCTTGGTCATATCGCCATTGGCTTCGCTCAGGGCTTTTTTGCATTCCATCATGCCCAAGCCCGTGCGCTCACGTAAATCTTTCACCATGCTTGCGCTAATTTCCGCCATTGTCTTGCTCCTTGAATTCGTTCGCGGGCGGTGTTTCGTCCCGCGCTAGGGAAAAAGGGGCTTGCGCCCCTTTAAAATTAAAATAAACGCCGCTCAGTACGCCGCTTTAATTCGCGGCGCCCTCGGTTTCCGCCGCCTCATCGCTGATAATTTCGTTCACGATTTGCGACTTGCCTTCCAGTACCGCGTCCGCCAGCCCCCGCATATAGAGGCGAATCGCGCGGCTAGAATCATCGTTGCCCGGAATGATATAAGTCACGCCATCGGGTGAGTGATTGGTGTCCACCACGCCGACCAAGGGAATGCCCAATTTATTCGCCTCGGTTACCGCGCCTTTTTGATAGCCGACGTCGATAATCACGATGGCGTCAGGCAAGCCGTTCATATCTTTAATGCCGCCCATGCTGCGCATGAGTTTTTCCAATTCGCGGTGATACATCAGCGCTTCTTTTTTGGGCAATTTTTCCAAGCTGCCGTCTTGTACCATTTGGTCTAATTCGCGCAGGCGCTTCACCGATTGGCGCACGGTTTTGAAATTAGTGAGCATGCCGCCCAGCCAGCGATGATTCACATAAGGCATGCCGCAACGCTCGGCTTCTTCTTGCACGATTTCACGCGCTTGACGCTTGGTCGCAACGAACAGTACGGTGCCCTTATTCGCCACCAGCTTGCGCACATAATTCAGCGCGTCTTGGTACAGCGGTAAGCTTTTTTCCAAATTGATGATATGGATTTTGTTGCGTTCGCCAAAAATAAACGGCGCCATTTTGGGATTCCAATAACGGCTTTGGTGGCCAAAATGACAGCCAGCCTCCAGCATTTGACGCATTGTCACTGACATGGTGTGGTACTCCTGATAAAGGGTTAAGTCCTCCATCCGCTTTCCTGACACCGGACCGATAACTCGGCGCGCGGCACCCTTTACGTGAAGCGGATGTGCGTATTTTCAATCGGGGGCCGAATGAAGCGGCGAACTATAGCATAAAGGCTCTAATCCATTCAACCTTAACGGCATTTTCCCCGTCAAAGGCGAGCAAGCCGGGCGGGCATGTAAGCGCCCTGCTATAATTCTGCATCGAATCAGGAAGCGCTCCCCCATGGCCATTTCCCTAAAATCCGCGGAAGAAATCGCGAAAATGCGTGTCGCCGGCAAATTGGCGGCGGAAGTCTTGGATTATATCGGCCCTTTGGTGAAGCCCGGGATGACTACCGAGACCCTAGACCGGCTATGCCATGACTACATGGTGAAGCAGCAAGGCACGATCCCTGCCCCCCTGCACTATGCGCCGCCGGGGTACACGCCTTATCCCAAGTCCATCTGCACTTCCGTGAATCATGTGATTTGTCATGGCGTGCCCAGCGAATCCAAAAAACTAAAGCTGGGCGACATTATCAACATCGACATCACGGTGATTAAAGATGGCTTCCACGGCGACACCAGCCGCATGTTTTATGTGGGGGAGCCTTCGATACAAGCGCGGCGCTTGTGTGAAATCACGCATGAATGCATGTGGCTAGGCATAGAGGAAATCGCGCCGGGCAAATATTTAGGCGACGTCGGCCACGTTATCCAGCGCCATGCCGAAGCCAATGGCTATAGCGTAGTGCGTGAATTTTGCGGGCACGGCATAGGCCGAAAATTTCACGAAGAACCGCAGGTATTGCATTACGGCAAACCCGGCACCGGGGTAAAACTCGCCGCCGGCATGATATTCACCGTGGAGCCCATGATTAATGCCGGCAAGCGCGACATCCGGCAGCTCGCCGATGGCTGGACCATAGTCACCAAAGACCATAGTTTATCCGCGCAATGGGAACACACGGTCTTAGTCACCGATACCGGGTACGAAGTCTTGACGGTTTCTCCCGGCATGCCCGCACGCCCGGAAATACAGCAAGCGCATGCCTGAGGCGCTACCCGTAATAGCGCTGGCCCCGAATCATTGGCGTCAAACGCTGACCGAGCATAGAGCGGCGCTACAAACGCGCTATGCGCAACGCTCGGATCCCGGCGCCTTATTAAAATCTTTCGCACGCCTCATAGACAGCGTGGTCAGCGGCGCCGCGCGCGAGGTCAAACTGCCCGATGACCTTGCCCTGCTCGCGGTCGGCGGCTACGGCCGGCAAGAGCTGTTTCCCTACTCCGATGTCGATCTCCTGGTCTTACTTAACGCGGAACCCGATGCCGCGCTCGCCCTTAGCTTAGAGCAGTTCATCACTTCTCTGTGGGATATCGGCCTGGAAGTAGGGCATAGCGTGCGAACCCTAGAACAATGCCTAAGCGAAGCGCGCAAAGATATCACGGTGCAAACCAATCTCTTGGAAGCGCGCTTAATAATCGGCAATCCAGCACTCTTCCGGGATTTTCAAACGGCCATGGGCGCGGCGCTCGATGTGCCTGCCTTTGTGAAAGGCAAACTGCTAGAGCAACAGCAACGGCATTTGCGCTTTCATGATGTGACCTACAACTTAGAGCCCAATATCAAGGAAAGTCCCGGCGGCCTACGCGATTTACAAAACGTATTATGGATAAGCCGAGCTTTAGGCTTAGGCGCAAGCTGGTCGGCTTTGCAAGCCTCGGGTTTGTTGTCCCAGAATGAAGCGCGGGAAATACGCCAGGCGGAACGCTTGCTGCGGGATTTGCGCATACGCTTACATTTCTTAGCTCGGCGCCGTGAAGATCGCTTGTTGTTTGATTATCAAACCACCTTGGCCAAGGAACTGGATTTACACCCCCACGGCGCTCGCAGCGCGGCTGAGATTTTGATGCAACATTATTACCGCGCTGCCAAGCGCGTAGGCTTAATCAATCATATCTTGTTACTCGATATGCAAAGCCGAAGCTCGACCGAGCCCAAGACCGCGCAAGATATACATCCCCATTTCATGGTTCGCAATGGACTACTCGATCTGAAAAATGCCGGCGAGTTTGAGCGCGACCCGGGCAACATACTCGAGGCGTTCTACCTGCTCGAAACCCATCCCGATATCAGCGATATGAGCCCGGCCACCCTGCGGGCGCTGGTACGCGCGGTGCCTAAAATCGACGCCGCGTTTCGCGCCGATCCGCGCCATCGCCAGCGTTTCATGGACATCCTGCGTGCGCCGCAAGGCCTCACCCACGCCCTGCGCCGTATGAATCAGTATGGGGTCTTGGGCCGCTATCTGCCGGTTTTCGGACGCATCGTCGGACAGATGCAACACGATTTATTTCATGTCTACACCGTGGACGAGCATATTTTATTCGTGGTGCGCAATCTGCGTCGATTTACCTTGCCCGAATTTGCACATGAATATCCTTTATGTAGCCGGTTGATCAGCAATTTTGAGCGGCCCGAGGTTTTATATTTGGCGGGCTTGTTTCATGACATCGCGAAAGGCCGAGGCGGCGATCATTCCACCTTGGGTGCGGTCGATGCCGCGAAATTTTGCCGTCAGCATGGATTGAGCGCGGAAGACGCCGAACTGGTTGCTTGGTTGGTCGGTGAGCATTTGAGCATGTCCGCCACCGCGCAAAAACAAGATTTGTCCGATCCCGAAATCATCGCCCAATTCGCGGCCAAAGTCGGGGATATGCGGCATTTGATCGCCTTATATCTATTGACGGTGGCGGATATACGCGGCACCAGTCCCAAGGTGTGGAACGCATGGAAAGGCAAATTACTGGAAGATTTATTTCGCGCCACGCGCCGCTTGTTGGCCGGGGAAGCCGCACCCTACGACAGGCAAATGGAAGTACGCAAAGCGGAATCGCTCAAAGTGCTGCGGCATGAGGCCGTGCCGGAGGAAGCCCATCAATTATTTTGGCGGGATTTAGAGGATAGCTATTTTTTGCGCTACACCGTGCGCGAGATCGCTTGGCACACCCGCGAGCTATACCGCGTGATACGCAGCCCCAGTCCGATTGTACGAGCGCGCAGCACCAGCGCGAATGAAGGCATACAAGTCATGATATACACGCCGGATCAAGATGATTTGTTCGCGCGCATCTGCGGTTTTTTTGAGCGCGTGAATTACACCATTGTTGAAGCGAAAATCTATACCACGCCTTATGGTTATGCCTTGGACACCTTTCTGGTATTGGACGTAGGCAATACCGCCCAGCACTTTCGTGATTTATTGGCTTTTATTGAATACGAACTCACGCAACGCCTCACCGGCGAGTATGTCCCCGAGCGGCGCTCGGAAGTACGCATCTCGCGGCAATTAAAACATTTCCCGCTGACGCCGCGCATCGCCATCATGCCGGATGAAAAAGGCCAATATCACATCTTATCCATCACCGGCGGAGACAGGCCGGGACTGCTGTCGCGTATCGCGCAAATCCTGTTGCACCATGGCATCCATTTGCATACCGCGAAAATCAACACCCTGGGCGAGCGCGCGGAAGATACCTTCTTAATTTGCGCGGATGATGACAGGCTCTCTAATCAAAGAACGGTTTTAAAAATCGAAACCGATTTACTGACCGCGCTGAGCTGAGCTTGAAACCACCTTTCCCGCCCCGATAACGAATTCTTTGTACGGATCAATGTCATGCCCGAGGGTGCGCTTCCCACTTATTTTATTTCGCATGGCGGCGGACCCTGGCCCTATGTGGAAGAAATGCGTCGGCAAATGCCGATATTAGAGGCCTCGCTGCGGGATATCCCGCGCCAACTGTCGCGCCCACCCGCCGCGATACTCTTGATTTCCGGCCATTGGGAAGCGCAGGCTTTTGCTGTCATGAACCATCCCCATCCGCCCATGGTTTATGACTATTCGGGTTTTCCTGAACATACTTATCAGGTGCGCTACGCAGCTTCCGGTGCGCCGGCGCTCGCGCAACGGGTTTATGCTTTACTCGGCGCGGCGAATTTACCTGCTGCCTTGGACGACGAGCGCGGCTTTGATCATGGCGCCTTCACGCCTTTGGCCATCATGTATCCGAACGCGGATATTCCGGTGGTGCAGCTTTCTTTACACGCGAGTTATGACCCTGCCCTGCATTTGGCTTTAGGCCGGGCGTTGGCGCCTTTACGCCGAGAAAATATTTTGATCATCGGCAGCGGACTCAGTTACCACAATCTGCGCGCCTTTGGTCCCGCAGCGAAACAGGTTTCGCACACTTTTGATCTTTGGCTGCAAGAAACGCTGTTACACACCCAGCCGGAGCAGCGTAGAAAAAAAATAATCGCTTGGGCGCAGGCGCCCGCCGCGCGCCTCGCCCATCCACAAGAAGACCATTTATTGCCCTTAATGGTTGCGCTGGGCGCGGCTGAGCAAGAAGCCGCGACTATGGTGTATCACGAGGAGGCTTTCCTCGGCGGAGTCACGGCTTCTAGTTTTCGTTTTGGCGAGACTGATCTGGCCTAAGCGTTAGGCTCTCGATTCAGGCGGCCTTGTGCTCGATTTGATAAAGCCAGGCCAATAATTCCGCGACCGCCAAATACAGCTCCGGCGGAATATATTGATCCATATCCACTTGCATCAATAAAGCAACCAGCGCCGGTGATTCGTGCACATATACGCCAGCCTCCTTGGCCCGCGCAATAATGGCTTCGGCCAAAACCCCTCGGCCTTTGGCGACCACTTTAGGCGCGTAAGTCCCATCCTCATAGGCGAGCGCGATGGCTGTTTTATTGGATTTAAACGGGTCCATCGCGACTCACCCACAACTGCGTCATCTGTAAACCCGCGCCTTCCATGGCTGCACTCAGTTTCCCGCCAGCTGCTTCTAGCGTATTCGCCGCGTGCTCACTATGCGCCCGCAAAGCAATGCTAATAGTGCCTTGCGGCGAAATCTTGAGCACCGCGTTAAGCTCGCCCAGATTCGGCAAATTTAAATCCAGCTGGGTCTGCCATTCGCGCGCCCCGACTTCCTTATCGTCATGCGCGGGACGCTCTTCGATTTGCCAGCGCATCTCTTGTCCTGCCCACACCTGACCTTGCCAAATCACCTGGCGGGTATCCAGCACGTCTAGTTGCTGCTGGATAATGGGCGCGGTTTGCAGGTGCACGGGTTCACCGTTTTGGTGAATGGCGGACTTGAGGAGGCCCATATCCGAGGGCAGCGCATCCGGCTTCACATTCGCGGGCAATCCGCTCGCGAGATTCGCATTCGGCGTTTGCGCCGCAAGCAGCGCGCGTGGTTCGGCGAGCTTGCCTTGAGGCTCGCGCAGCAATTCCTGTAGCGGCCGTTCGCCGGCAACCCATTGCGCTTGATGTGCTTCATAAAATAAACCGCTTTGGCTAATAGTCTGCTTTAAGGCCAGGGCGAGATCCGCGACCGACGTGGCGGCATTAGCAAGTATCGGCCGCTCGACTTTTTGCGCCGTGGCGAAGCGCTCCGGTGCGGCGTTCACCTCGGTTGCAATGGTTTTGACTTTATCCAAAAGCGCATTTAAATACCGCGCGCTGTCGCTTAAATTCACACCGGCGGAAGTTGCGGCCGTCGGCGTGGGCGACTCCGCCAGGACAAAGGTTAAGCGCGGGTCGCTGCTGACGAAGCGCAATTCTATATTTTGTCCCGCTTGGGTGGAGCGCGGCAGATTGAGATCTAATTTCTGGTCTTGGATTACCACCAAAAATCGGCCCTGGCTGATTTCTTGTTGAACTTTCGCGGTATAGCGCTCACCAGGAACGAAAGGAATGAGCTCTTTAGGCGGTTCGCTGAGCTCGATTAATTCGGGCGCGGCGCCCTTAATCAGGAGCTGAAGTTGATTGAGTATATCGTTGACGGCCATGGGGTCTCGCTGTTATCGCGCCCACCCAATGGCGAGCGGCTTAATGCAAATGCTTGTGTTGCATCGCTACGATTAATTCTGCTTCAGCGCGGGAAATCCCGCAGGCAGTCGCGACTTGCGCCACATCCATACCCTGCTTGGCCAAAGTGAAAGCCTTGCCATAAGGCGTGGTGGGGGCCTCGTTATCCATGCTATCGGCAACAAGCCCGCTTTTCTCAAGCAGGGCTAAGCGTTTTTCCATGGCGGCGACTTGATCTTGCAGCGCGCTCAGCTCCGCCGTTTCGCGCCGGGATCGTCCAAATAGCCCGGACGATCTCCCCTTACGCATAAGCAATAACATTTCCGCGACATACACCGCCAATACGATAATGGCGAAAATCAATAATTCTTTCCAAGTAAAGACAAAGCTCGTATCCATAGGGGCACCCGGGGGAAAGACTCAGGAAAGGAAATTAGGCCTAAGCATAATCGTCTACTTGATGCTCGGGATCAAGCGGTTTGCGCGGGGATTTATCGCGGCGCTTGGGCGGCACCCGCCGCTGCGCCTTAGACTGTGAATTCGGATCGTATTGCGGACGTTGGACTTCTGGGCGTACCGGTTGAATGCCGTCGATCTCGCCCATGGGATCGGTAGCGGCTAAGAGCGCTGCGGCGCGTTCAGGAGTTGGAATCATGAGCATGCAAACCTCCGATGCCATTACCTAGCCATGCCCGCCCTTGCTACTTTGGGATGGCTATGCGTGCGTATATGCGTTCGCCAGTTTCCTCTCCACTTGTACGCTCGTCAAGACGCCCATGAGTTCGTTCATCCAAGCGCGGGTCAGGGTTTCTATGCGCTGATCGGTGTCTAAAATTTCTTGGATGAGACGCGCTTTGTGTTGTTCCAAACGCGAATTAAATACCGGGCTAGACAGGTGTGCCGCGCCTTCTATCAACTCCGCCCGGCGCCCGCCTAAGGCAATTAAATCCGCTCTGCCGTTTTCGGTCGCCGCCGCCAGCATCGCTAAGCTGTCGACTAAAATGCGCTCTAAGCGCTGTATCACCTCGGGAGAGTTCATCAGGCACGCAAGCTCACGGTTTCACGCAGATTTGATTCCTGGGGCAATTTGCCCAAGGCGGCCAGCGCGGCATTGCGATCACGTTCCTCGAGTAACAACCAGGCGCTACGCAATTCGTTGAGTAAAGAAATGACTTCCGTCGGCCCCGCTTGATCATTTTTCAAATTGGCGACGGCGAGACGGCGTTTCATATATTCGTAAAGCTCGCCCAGGTTTTGCGATATATCGCCGCCGCGCTCGAAATCCAGCACCGCACGCAAGCCGTCTATGATGCCTATGGCCTTGGAAATAAGCCGACCTTTCTCGGCGAATTTCATCTCCTGCATTTGCCCTTTCGCCGCCGCGAGAGCGCTGATCGCGCCATCGTAAAGCAAAATAATCAACTGTACCGGTGTCGCCGAATTGACCGCGGTTTCTAAATCAATTTTCGAATAAGCGCTTAAAGCACGGTTGACTGCGTCTGTCATATTATCCCTCGTTTCTGCGTTGTGGTTTTAGACGATTTAAAGTTTGGCAAGTAAGTTACTGGTGTACGACATGGAGCCCAGCATCGCATCCAGAGCGCTGTACTGCGCGCGCAAACGCTTTTCAGTTAAAGTCAGTCGGTTCGTCATTTGATCGATACGCGTGCCAATGTCCGAAATTCGCGTATTAATCCCTTGATTCTTCGCATCGACCAAGCCTCCGGCTTGGAGTAAGGCGGTGGTCTGCGTATAAAACTGCTGCATATAACCTTGCGTGGGATCGGTGAATAATTTCACCACGTCGGTTAAATTGCTGGACAGGGCGCTGGAAAATTTCGCGCTGTCCAAGCTCAATGTGCCATCCGATTGCAAACTCAAACCGGTCTGCGCAAGATAATTAAAAGCGTTGCCGGTGAGCGTTGATTGGGTGTTGAAGACCGAGATTAGTTGCGACTGTATGGCCAGGACCGTGTTGTCCGCCTCCAGGGTGCCGCCTTTTTTATGCAAGTCTTTCACATCGCCGGCCAGTCGGTTATAGGCCGTCACAAAGGTATTCAGTTTCGCGGTAATGGCTTCGGTATCGACCGCCACATTCAAGGTGGTGGAGACACCTTCCTTTTGCAGGTTCAAAGTCACGCCCTGAATCACATCGCTAATAGTATTAGAGGCCTTGGTAATGCCGCTTAAACCATCCACGGTCAAAATCGCGCTTTTCGCAATTTGGGTTTGGCTTAAATTTTGCGCGCCGCCGACATAAGACAAACGCGACAAGCCCGCATTATCGGTATTGTTGCCGTCTCCGGTGTCGGTTACGGACACCGTTATCGCGTAGGCGGTGCCGGTGTTATTGGGCGAAAGCAATAGGCGATTCCCGGTTCCGTCGTTGACGATGGAGGCGGATACGCCGAAATTGCTGGATGCCGAATTCACGGCATTGGCGATGCCGTCTAAAGTGTTGTTGGTGCTATCTAGGGTCACCGAAAAAGAGCTGGCACCATTGCTGAACGTCAGGCTGCCGGTCCCCACGGCGGTAGTCGATGTGTCGCCGAAGGTCGTGGAGAATAATTTTTGCGCTTGCGCCAGCTGGGTCACTGTAATCGAGTGACTGCCCGAGGTAGCAGTCGAGTCTGCTGTCGCCGTGACATAGGTTGGATCCGCCGCCGTGGCAGAAAAAATTTTAAACCCATCCGCGCTCTTGAGCGCCGATGCGGCCGATTGCAATCCGGAGAGGTCACTGGAGATCTTTCCGAAGGCGGATAATTCATTGCTGTAAATTGTTTTGCGTTGGTTCAGCGCGTCTAAGGGTTGGCGTTCGATAGACATCAACTGGGTGACGATCGAATTCACATCGATATTAGAACCGATTCCCGGTGCACTGATTGCCATGGTGTTACTCCTCTGCCCCTTTTTTACGAATAATCTCGGGGGGTGGTGCAGCCTTGCGGCTGCACCGGTTTACTTTGCTCTAGGCCTTGGAACGAATAATCACGCCCTGCGGCTTATCCAGGCTACTCGCGATTGCGATGGTTTCTTCCGAAGGAATCTGGCGAATTAAGGCGCCGGTTTCCTGGTCCACGACCTTGACGATGATGCGGCCCGAATCTCGGTCTACTGAAAACTGCAAATTATGCGAACTCGCTTTGATGAATTCGTTAATTTGCTCAGCAGCGCGTTTGACTAAGGCCGGATCAGCGACGGGGACAGTGGCGCCCGGGTGAGGCGTTTCCGCCCCGCCCGTCGCTTCCGCGGGTACGGGTGCGGCGCGATGAGTTACCGTCGCGTTGCTTTCCCGTGCTATTGCCTGACCAATACTGTTAATTTGGTCGTTCGGCATGGCTAAACCCTTTCTCCTAATTGGACAAATAGGATTGCGCGAGTTGGTGTAGCCCCTCGCGCAATCCTCATGTCACTCGCCCTTTACGATTAACGTAACAAGGTCAACGCTTGTTGCGGTAAGGCATTCGCTTGTGACAAGATCGCGGTGCCCGCTTGTTGCAGAATCTGTGCGCGGGTGAGCGAAGCCGTCTCGGCAGCGAAGTCAGCATCTAGGATGCGGCTACGCGAAGCGGAGAGGTTCTCAACATAGCTTTGCAAGTTGGAGATAACCGCCTCAAACCGGTTTTGCACCGCACCAAAAGTCGAACGTACACTGGCGATGCGTGCGATATCACTGTCCAAATTCGCCAGCGCCGCGGATGCACCGCCGGAGGTGGTGATGTTTAACACGCCGGATGCCGTCAAGGTCGCGCAATACGCGAACAGACCGGCCGACCCCGCCGATGCCAAATTGGTGGTGCTAACACTTACTTGATTGTTGGCAACACCATCTGCGCCGACTTGGAAAGTTAAAGTGCTGGCGCCGGAGAGCAAGCTCGTACCGTTAAAGGTCGTGGTTTGCACAATCCGGGAAATCTCTTGGGTTAGTTGGTCCACCTCTTGTTGCAGTGCGGACCGGTTGGTATTGCTAATCGTGCCGTTCGCGGCTTGCACGGATATTTCACGTATCCGCTGCAAGTTGCCGGCGACCGAACCCAACGCGCTTTCAGCGGTTTGGCCCAGCGAAATTCCGTCGTTTGCGTTGCGCACCGCTTGCGTATTGCCGCGGATTTGCGAGGTGAACGATTCAGCAACCGCTAACCCTGCCGCATCATCTTTCGCGCTGTTCACGCGTAAGCCCGAAGACAAGCGTTGTAGCGTGCTCGCCAGGGTAGACTGATTGGTGTTTAGGTTGCGCTGCGCGTTCAAGGACGCAATATTGGTATTGACGATAAGTGCCATTTTGTAACTCCTTCACAAGATTTCGCGTTTCCGCGGCCTGCGTCACGAATCCGTCAGGACCCGTGGCAGTCCCTCAATTTAACGTCGTGAAGTTCAGTTACTTTAGAGACTTAGTGCGGATATAGCCGATACCCAAGCCCAGAGTTTTATCTCGGAAAACTATGATGACCCTGATTTGCTCAGCATTTTTAGCGCTGCTTGCACAGCGGCTAAAGGCTTGGACCAATCGCCTGGCGTGTGCTGGCGAAAGAGCCGCGCGGTGGGATACCAAGTACTTTCTTCCGCCTCTAGTCCCCAACGCCAGTCCGGCGCAGAGGCCAATAAAACCCAAGTGGTTTTCCCCATCGCCCCCGCCAAATGCCCCACTGCGGTTTCAACGGTAATCACTTAATCCAGTTCCGAGAAGCCGGGGGCGGG
>CAZKHT010000073.1:0-11720 GCA_964552595.1 uncultured Burkholderiales bacterium | reverse complement strand
CAAGGCCAGCCCATTTGCGGCCGCCACAGCATCACCAAGGCGCCGCTGACGGCTAAAAGCAGCACTCCCCAGGCGAATTTATTCAAGCACTCGCCTAAAAAATAACGCGACAAAAACACCGTCCACAAAGGCGCGAGATAAAACAACAGCATGACACGAACGACTTCGCCATGAATGACGGCCAGCACATTCGCGATATTCGTCCAGCCCGCCGCCAGCGCGATGGCCAGTAAAAGCCAAGAAGCGGTTTTTAACTCGGGCAGGGCGCGGCGATACACGATCAAACCCATGGCGAGCGCAAAACAAAAAACCAGGAAGGTCGCGACGACACCTTGTATGCCCAAATCATTGAGCACGCGAAAGGGATACCAGATCAAGCCCCAGACAGTGGCGCCCGTGAGCAAACCCAGCACGGCATAGGGCTTAGGTTTGGTCGACATCTGGCTTACCCTTATAATGGCGGTTTTTTCCTGCCCGCGCCGTGAATCCCGATCTCGCCAAGCTACACCCTTATCCGTTTCAACGTTTACGCGGCTTATTTCATGGCAGCGTACTGGCTGCGGATTTTACACCCATCAATTTATCCATCGGCGAACCTAAGCATCCGACGCCGGAATTAATTCGCTCGGCCATCACGCAACATCTCAACGGTTTAGCCAGTTATCCTTTAACTCAAGGCACGGAAGAGCTACGCGCCAGTATCGCGGCCTGGTTGCAGCAACGCTACCATGTGCCGGAGCTGGATTACGCGACCCAGGTCTTGCCGGTCGCCGGCAGCCGCGAGGCCTTGTTCGCCTTTGCGCAATTAATTGTGGATCGCACGCGTCCGGCGGTACTGATCTCGCCCAATCCTTTTTATCAGATCTACGAAGGCGCGGCGTATTTAGCCGGGGCCACACCTTATTTTCTCAACACCCTGCCGGAAAATAATTTCCAAATGGATTTTGCGAGCGTGCCGGAGGCCATACTGCGCGAGACTCAGCTGGTTTATGTCTGTTCGCCCGGCAACCCGACCGGCAAGGTGATGTCCTTCACTGAATGGCAAAATTTATTCGAGCTGTCGGAGCGTTACGGTTTTGTGATCGCCAGCGATGAATGTTATTCGGAAATTTATTTTAACGAAGCGCAGCCGCCCCTGGGCGCGCTGGATGCAGCCTGGCAATTGGGGAGGCGCGATTTTAAAAATCTGGTGATCTTTGGCAGCCTGTCCAAGCGTTCCAATGTGCCCGGCATGCGCTCGGGCTTTGTCGCTGGCGATGCAAGCATTTTGGAAAAATTTCTGCTGTATCGCACTTACCACGGCTGCGCCCTAAGTCCCATGGTGCAGCAGGCGAGCAGCGTGGCCTGGCGAGACGAGGCCCATGTGGTAGAAAACCGGCGCTTGTATCGCGCGAAATTCGCCGCTTTCAAAGCCGAATTAGAGGCGGTGTGGCCCTTAAATATGCCGGATGCCGCCTTTTATTACTGGGCGCAAACGCCGATCCCAGATACTGATTTCGCCTTGGGCTTGTACCGCGATTATAATGTGACGGTATTACCCGGCAGTTTTCTGGCGCGCGAAGCGCACGGCGTGAATCCCGGCAAAAATTTTGTTCGCGTCGCCTTGGTCGCGCAGGAAGCGGAGTGTTTGGAAGCCGCGCGACGCATCAAACATTATCTCGGTCATCTATAGCCGTCTTTTTTCTCATCACAGGATCTCCCATGCAAGCACTCCAAGCCATTATCGATGAAGCTTTCGAACGTCGCGCCGATATCACGCCGCGTAGCGTAGACGCCAAAACCAAAGAAGCTATTACCCAGGTGATAGAGCAATTGGATAAAGGCAGTTTACGCGTGGCGGAAAAAATCGACGGCGCTTGGGTCACCCATCAATGGCTGAAAAAAGCCGTGCTCTTGTCCTTCCGCATGGAAGATAATTTTTTCATTAAGGGCGGCTTCACCAATTACTTCGATAAGGTGCCGTCGAAATTCTCCGACTACAACTCCAAGGAATTTCGCGAAGGCGGATTTCGCGTAGTGCCGCCGGCCGCCGCGCGCAAAGGCGCGTATATCGCCAAGAACGTGGTCCTCATGCCTTCGTATGTCAACATCGGCGCCTATGTCGATGAAGGCACCATGGTCGACACCTGGGCCACCGTGGGTTCCTGCGCTCAGATCGGCAAAAATGTGCATCTATCCGGCGGTGTCGGCATAGGCGGCGTGCTGGAGCCTGTGCAAGCCGGACCGACCATCATAGGCGATAACTGCTTTATCGGGGCCCGCTCCGAAGTGGTGGAGGGCGTGATCGTGGAAGACAATGTGGTCATTTCCATGGGCGTTTACATCGGTCAATCGACCAAGATTTACAATCGCGAAACCGGCGAAGTCATTTATGGCCGGGTGCCCGAGGGTTCGGTAGTGGTGTCGGGTAATCTGCCCTCCGCCGACGGCAAATACAGCTTGTACTGCGCGGTCATAGTGAAACAAGTCGATGCCAAAACGCGGTCTAAGGTGGGCATCAACGAGCTATTGCGCGGCGTGTAAATGAAAGTTTACGGCATCAGCAATTGCGACACGGTTAAAAAAGCCCGAGCTTGGCTGGATACCCATCATGTGGCCTACGAATTTCACGATTATAAAAAGCTGGGCGTGGACGCTGTGCTGATGCGTAAGTGGCTGAAGAAAGTATCCTGGGAAAACTTGGTCAATCGTCAAGGTCAGACGTGGCGAAAATTAAGCGATGCGGAAAAAGCCCAGGTGCACGATGCCGACAGCGCTCTACGGCTCATACTGGAAAAACCCAGCGTGATTAAGCGACCTGCCTTCGAATACCAAGGCGAGATTATTTTAGGCTTCGATCCCGAGCGCTACCGCCAACTATTCGGAGACCCCCATGTCTAGTAATACCGCGGCAGGTCCTACCTTGGCCTTGGCCAAGGAACTCATCGCGCGCCGCTCGCTGACGCCGGACGATGCAGGCTGTCAAGAAATTATGATCGCGCGTTTAGAAAAACTAGGGTTTCACGTCGAGCGCATGCGCTTTGGCGGCGTGGATAATTTTTGGGCGCGGCGCGGTGGCGGCGGACCGCTTTTGTGTTTCGCCGGTCATACCGATGTGGTGCCGACCGGCCCCGTCGATAAATGGTTAAGCGAGCCATTCACGCCAACCGAGCGCGACGGTAAATTATATGGGCGCGGCGCGGCGGATATGAAAACTTCGCTTGCGGCTTTCATTACGGCGATTGAAGGCTTTGTTGCGGCACACCCGCGTCACCCCGGATCGATTGCATTGCTAATCACCTCGGATGAAGAAGGCGTGGCGGTCGATGGCACGATTAAAGTCGTCGCCGCTTTGAAAGCACGTAATGAATTGATCGATTATTGCATCGTGGGTGAGCCGACTTGCGTGGATACCCTGGGCGACACGGTTAAAAACGGCCGCCGCGGATCGCTTTCGGGGAAATTTTTTGTGAAAGGCACACAAGGCCATATCGCCTATCCGCATCTCGCGAAAAATCCTATACACCTTGCCGCGCCCGCGATTGCCGAATTAGCCAACACGGAATGGGATCAAGGCAATGAATTTTTCCCGCCTACGTCTTGGCAAATTTCCAATATACGCGGCGGCACGGGTGCCACCAATGTCATCCCGGGCGAGCTGGAGATTTTATTTAATTTTCGCTTCGCCACCGCCAGTACCTCGGAGAGTCTGCAAACGCGGGTCAACGCGATTTTGGACAAGCACGGTTTGGATTATGAAATCGAGTGGGAATATTCGCCGCCTTATATCACGCCGCGCGGCACCCTAGTGGAAGCCTTATCCGGCGCGATTGAAGCAGTCATGGGCCGAGTGCCGGAATTATCGACCTCGGGCGGTACTTCTGATGGCCGCTTTATCGCGGACATATGTCCACAAGTCGTGGAACTGGGGCCGCGCAACGCCACTATCCACAAGCTCAATGAGTGCGTGGAGCTGGAGCACATAGAACCTTTGCGTGAAATCTATCAGCGCACCTTAGAAAAATTGTTGCTGAAGTGAATAGCCAAGAAGCTTTGTCCGTGCTGCGGACCCCGCGCGATGTATTGCGCTATGCGATGAGCCGCTTCCATGAGGCGAATTTATTTTTTGGTCATGGCACCAGCAACGCCTTGGACGAAGCGGCTTATTTGATTTTGCATGGCTTGCATCTGCCGCATGATAATTTGGACCCTTTCCTGGATGCGCGTTTGCTGCCTAGCGAAATCGCCGCCCTGCTCGATCTATTCGAAAAACGCATCACGCGCCGTATACCGGCGGCCTATCTCACCCATGAAGCTTGGCTGGGTGAGTTTAAATTCTATGTCGATGAGCGCGTTATCGTCCCACGCTCGTTTATCGCGGAATTGTTGCGCGAACAAATGCAGCCCTGGATCAGCGATCCAGATGCTGTTCACAGCGCGCTCGATTTATGCACCGGCTCGGCCTGCCTCGCTATCGTGATGACCCATGCCTTCCCGCAAGCGCAAGTGGACGCCCTGGATATTTCAGCCGACGCGCTCGCAGTCGCGCAACGCAATGTCGCGGATTACGATTTAGCGTCGCGAGTACATTTAGTGCAATCGGATTTATTTAATGCCATACCGGAGCGGCGCTACGACTTGATTATCTCCAACCCGCCCTACGTCACCCAGTCGGCGATGCAAGCTCTGCCACAAGAATATCGACACGAACCTACCCTCGCCCTTGCCAGCGGCGAAGACGGCTTACAGCATATACGCCGGATTTTGGCGGAGGCGTTTGCGCACTTAAATCCCGGTGGCTATTTAGTCGTGGAGTTGGGGCACAATCGGGCGGCGCTAGAGACGGCGTTCCCACAACTGGAGTTCACCTGGCCCGAATTAAGCGCGGGATGCGATAGTGTATTCCTGATCCAGCGCGAGCAATTAGCCCGCTAGGCTAAGCGCCCGCCGGGCTGTCCTGCCCGAGCGGATGTATACCCTGTGATATAATTTTTTCTCCCGCACTTCATTGCAATCGCCTCGCGTTTTGCTTCTGCCGTTCTCCGCCAACCATAGGCGGTCCCCGTGAAATTAGGAGGAACCATGCAGCAACAACTGGATATATTTTTAAATTCGCTGAATTCATTTTGGACCAAGCTGGCCGCTTTCGTGCCGCAACTCTTAGCGGCCATTGTGCTGCTCATCTTTGGTTGGATCGTCGCCAAATTAGTCAGAGCCGCGTTTCGCCAGTTTCTACGAGTCATGCATTTTGATCGGCTGGCCGAGAAGTCGGGCATAGAGGCGTTTTTAAAATACGGCGAGCTAGAGGTGTCACTCACCAATATATTGTCCGAACTGATTTACTGGCTGGTGATGCTGGTGGTGGTGATACTGGTTTCCGATAGCCTAGGCTTGTCGAAAGTGACCGACTTATTCAATCAAGTCGTCCTCTATATTCCACACATTATTATCGCGATTATCGTTTTAGTATTCGGCACGCTCATAGCGCGCGCGATTAACCGCATCTTATTTGCCTATTTGAAAAATATAGGGGTGGACGGCGCACTGACCATTAGCACGATTTCCGAATACGCCATACAAGTGTTCGTGGTTTTCGTGGCGCTGGAACAGCTCAACATCGGCACCCATTTATTAACCGTTGCCTTCGCGATCGGGTTTGGCGCCTTATGCCTGGCACTGGCTATCGCGTTCGGTTTGGGTGGACGCGAATGGGCCGCGGGTGTGATAGAAAGAATCGCAAACCATCGCAAAAAATAGTTCAAATAAAAACGGCCGCTCAGCGGCCGTTTTGTTTTGGAGCAAAGAAAGATCACAAATCGCCGCTCGCACCCGCCTTCATGATGTTTTCCAGGTTGTCGCGAACTTCGATGGCTTTTGCTTTTAGTGCGGGCTGCAAATTCGCGGCATTGATCAATAAATTTAAATCCATCATCACCAGCCAGCCTTGGCCCTTGGCGTCTTCCACGAGGGCGATGCGGCAAGGCAGGTAGGCGGCGAAATCCAAGCTGTAATTCAGCATTTGCCGTGCCGTCATGGCATCGCAAAATTGATAAATCGTAGCCCGGGGTTCGGGTTTACCGGTGATGGCCTCGACTTGTTTGGACAGGGGCAGTTCGGCCACCAATTTCATATTCAGCCCATTGGCGCGCAGCTTCATGGACTCCGCGGCGTCATCTAGGCTTACGCCTTTGGCGATGGGCATTTTGACTACCGTCTCGCCCAGCGAGTGGACGACGGGGCCCGGCGCCGCCTTCGCGACTTTGTGTGTTGCGGGTTTGGCCGGCGCGGCCTTCTCGGCTGCGGGTTTCTCCTGGGCGAGAACGGGGCTGGTCAGCGCCAGTGCCGCCACGAGCGGAACGAGTGCGTTGCGTAACATCGGGTTTCTCCTGTGGGGTTTCAATCAAGCCTACGCTTGTGAGCAAAGCTTGAACTTGCGGGGGTTCCAATTCTAACAGTTGTCCGCGCTTCACGCGCGAGGGCAAACGAATATCGGCATAACGCACGCGGATTAAACGCGACACCATTAAACCGACCGCCTGAAACAATCGTCTTACTTCGCGCTTACGCCCTTCTTTGAGCACGACGTGATACCAATGGTTCGCGCCCTCCCCCCCACGGTCTTCTATGTAATCGAATTTGGCGAGGCCTTCTTCCAGCGTGACGCCTTCGGTCAGCTCTTGCATTTGCGCCTGAGTCAATAAGCCCATGACGCGCACCGCATATTCACGCTCGATTTCATAGCGCGGATCCATGAGACGATTCGCGAGATCGCCGGACGTCGTGAACAACAACAAGCCTTCGCTATTAATATCCAGGCGGCCTACGGCTATCCATTTCGCGCCGCGCAAGCGTGGCAGCGCGAGGAATACGCTGCGCCTGCCTTCGGGATCGTCGCGCGAGACGATCTCACCTTCGGGTTTGTGATACATCAGCACGCGCGGGGGACGTGCTTTACCGGTTTTGGATTCTAGTTTAAAACGGAAAGGCTTTTTATCGACCGTGACGCGATCGCGCAATTCTATGCTTTGCCCTACTGTGGCGAGTTGGCCATTAACCGTGATGCGTCCGGCCCGTATCCAGTCTTCGATTTCGCGTCGTGAACCTAGGCCTGCAGCCGCGAGTAATTTATGCAGACGCTCCGGCATCGACCTGTCCGCTGATATGAGCCGGCGGCATCGCGGCTTCGGGTAACATCATCATCTGCTCATCCACCACAAATTGGTCTAGGGAAGGCAGCTCTTGCAAGGAGCGCAAATTCAAATCATCCAAGAATTGCCGCGTTGTCGCATACAAGGCGGGGCGCCCCGGCACCTCGCGATGACCCACCACATCTATCCAACCGCGCCCTTCTAGCGTCTTCAAAATATTCGGCGACACTGTCACGCCGCGTATGTCTTCGATGTCACCGCGCGTCACCGGCTGGCGATAGGCGATAATGGCCAAGGTTTCCAGCACCGCGCGTGAGTATTTGGGGGGTTTTTCCGGGCTGAGTTTATCGATATACGTTTGATATTCCGGCCGTGCTTGAAAACGCCAGCCGCTGGCGACTTGCATTAATTCCACGCCACGGCCTTGCCAATCTTGTTTTAAATCGTCCAGCACTTTGCGCAGATTATCGTTATCGACTTCGGTGTCGAATAACTTGCTCAATTGCGTCAGCGATAAGGGCTCGTGGCTGACCAAGAGCGCCGTCTCCAACACCAATTTCACTTCATTCAGATTCTCGTCCATGCTCTTCACTCTCAAGACGTTTGACGTAGATGGGGGCATACACTGCTTGCTGCGTGACCTCGATCAAGCGTTCTTTCGCCAATTCCAAGATGGCGAGCAAGGTCACGATGAGCTCCGCCACGCCGGCCTGCGGCGAAAACAAATCGATAAATTCCGTAAAGCGGCCATGCGATAAGCTGCGCAAAACCCGGGTCATGTGCTCGCGCACCGATAACTCATGGCGGGTGATTTTGTGGTGGCGGGTGTTCTTGACGCGCGCGACCACGGCCTCCCACGCGGATTGTAAATCCGGTATGTGTACCTGCGGTAAGCGCTCGGTGACTACCCGCTCCATATACACTTGCACCAGGGCGATATCCCGCCCCACTTGCGGCTGGGTTTCCAGCTGGCGCGCCGCGAATTTCATTTGTTCGTATTCCAATAAACGCCGCACCAATTGCGCGCGCGGATCTTCCTCGGCGTTTTCTTCTAGCTTGACCGGGCGCGGCAACAACATACGAGACTTAATCTCGGTCAGCATCGCCGCCATCACGAGGTATTCCGCCGCTAATTCCAACTGAGTATGACGCAGCAATTCCACGTATGCCATGTACTGGCGCGTCAACTCCGCCATGGGAATATCGAGGATATCGAGGTTGTGCTTACGGATCAGGTATAGCAGAAGATCAAGCGGGCCTTCGAAAGCGTCAAGGATGACTTCCAGCGCATCCGGCGGGATATACAAATCCTGCGGCAAATGCAGCATAGGTTCGCCATAAACGCGCGCGAGAGCCTGAGGTGCGGCGAGCGTTGCATCAGTCATAAGCGCGCTATTTTAGCCTAGATGGGGCGAGCGCCCTAGCGGGTTTTTGAGCTTAAAGATTCATCGCGTTTAACTATAGCTTAGACCCATTGCCGCTCTGACATCGCGTAGGGTCTCCTGTGCCAAATCGCGGGCTTTTTCGCAGCCATCGGCGATGAGATTGCGCACTAAGGTAGGGTCATCGTAGTAGGGCTGGGCACGCTCTATCATGGGTTTTTGTTCCTCGAGCACCGCGTCTATCACGGGTTGTTTGCATTCCAGGCAGCCGATGCCCGCGCTCTTGCAGCCGGTTTGCACCCACTGCTGGGTCGCTTCGTCGGAATAGATTAAGTGGAAAGCCCATACCGGGCATTTTTCCGGGTCGCCGGGATCGGTGCGGCGCACGCGTGCCGGATCGGTGGGCATGGTGCGAATTTTCTTGACTACGTTGTCGGTATCTTCGCGTAGGGAGATTGTATTGTGATAGGACTTGGACATTTTTTGTCCATCCAAGCCCGGCATTTTCGCGGCGGCAGTAAGTAAAGCCTGCGGTTCGGCCAAAATCATCTTACCGCCTCCCTCCAGATACCCGAACAAACGCTCTTTGTCGCCCAAGGATAAATTTTGCGCCTCGTTAAGCAAAGCCTTTGCCGACTCCAAAGCCTCATCATCTCCCTGCTCTTGATATCGCGTGCGCAATTCGTGATACAGCTTGGCTTTTTTCGAGCCTAGCTTTTTCACGGCTAACAGCGCTTTCTCTTCAAAGCCAGGCTCGCGTCCAAATAAGTGATTAAAGCGGCGGGCGATCTCGCGCGTGAATTCAATATGCGGCACTTGGTCTTCCCCCACCGGCACTTGATTAGCGCGATAAATCAAAATGTCCGCGCTTTGCAGCAAGGGATAACCCAGAAAGCCGTAGGTGGATAAATCTTTTTCCGTGAGTTTTTCTTGCTGGTCTTTATAAGTAGGAATGCGTTCCAACCAACCCAAAGGCGTCATCATGGACAAGAGCAAATGTAGTTCCGCATGCTCGGGAACGCGGGATTGTATAAACAAGGTGGCATGCGCCGGGTCTACGCCCGCCGCGATCCAATCGATCACCATGTCCCAGACGTTTTGTTCTATATCCTGGGTGGCATCGTAATGCGTGGTCAGCGCGTGCCAATCGGCCACGAAAAATAAGCATTCATATTCGTGCTGCAACTGTATCCAGTTTTTCAATACACCGTGATAGTGCCCTAGGTGCAAACTCCCCGTGGGGCGCATACCGGACAGCACGCGTTCAACGTACATGGAATTTCCTTAACGGCCAAAAAGAAAGATTAACAAAGCCTCTGCATAGTGAACGAGCGGTCCTAACACCCAGCTCAACATGCCTGTGATAAGCAATACCACCAGTATGATCATGCCATAGGGCTCGATTTGTGCGTAACGATAGGCATAGCGATTGGGCAACAAACTTACCGCGATGCGTCCGCCATCCAAGGGCGGTAGCGGCAACAGATTCAACACCATCAGTACGACATTAATCATAATACCGGCCTGAGCCATGCCATAAAACCACGCGGCGCTAGCGCCGCCAACCCCGCTGACCGCAACGCCCTTGGCGACAAAAATCCATAAAATCCCCATGAACAAATTCGCCGCCGGTCCCGCCGCCGCGACCCACAACATATCTTTTTTTGGATGATGCAAGCGCGAAAAATTCACCGGCACCGGCTTGGCCCATCCAAATAATAAGCCTTGGCCGGCCGCCGCCGTCGTGAAATACACCACCAGCGGGACCAGCACCGTGCCTACGGGATCGATATGGCGCAGTGGATTTAAGCTTATCCTTCCGGCTTGATAGGCGGTGAGATCGCCAAAATGCCGCGCGACATAGCCGTGCGCCGCTTCGTGCAAGGTAATCGCGAAAATGACCGGCAGGGCCAAAATCGAAATTTGCACTATGATCGCGCTCATATCCATTCTGTTTGCCTAATGCTCCAAACCAAAAGGCCCGAGCTCCCCGCGGCCTTTGCGTAAGACCGTCAGCGGCTCCGTCGTCAGATCGATGACGGTGGTGGGCTCCAGTCCGCAAGAACCGGAATCAATAATCAACGCGACGAGTTTTTGCAAACGCTCGCGGATTTCATCGGGGTCGTTCAAGGGTTGCTCTTCGCCGGGCATGATTAAAGTAGAGCTGAGTATGGGTTCGCGTAATTCGGCCAGTAATGCTTGCGCCACCGGATGCTGAGGCACGCGTATGCCTATGGTGGCGCGCTTGGGATGCTGCAAGCGACGCGGCACTTCGCGCGTGGTTTCCAATATAAAGGTGTAGCAACCCGGGGTGGCCGCTTTCAGCAAACGAAATTGCTGGTTATCCACCCGCGCATAATGCGCGATCTCTGAAAAATCCCGACAGAGCAAAGTGAAATGATGATCAGGGCCTAAATCGCGGATCTCGCGCATGCGCCGCTCCGCGTCCTTATCACCTATGTGGCAGCCTAAGGCATAGCAAGAATCCGTGGGATACACGATAAGCCCGCCGGCGCGCAGGATTTCGGCAGCGTGCCGAATCAAGCGCGGCTGCGGGTTTTCGGGATGGATAGTGAAGAACTGAGCCATAAGGAGAAGACTAGCGCGGCCTAGCGCCGCTTATTACGCTGCGCGCTGTTTGACCTCTTCCCAGTCTTGCCAAATAGGCACACATTGCGGCGGCAGATCGGGTAATTGATGCATATCTAAATAGCTGTGGCCCGGCCCGTGATAATCGGACCCACGGGAAGCGCGTAAGCCGAACTTCTGCGCTAATTGCGCGAATTGGCCGTAATGGTCGGGCTTGTGACTGCCGCACACCACTTCCACACCGATGCCGCCGGCGGCTTTAAATTCTTCAAATAAAGCGTCAAGTAAAGTGCGGCCTAAATCATAGCGTCCGGGATGGGCGATTACCGCCGTGCCGCCGGCATTGACTATCCAACCCACCGCTTCTTCCAGTGTCGCCCAAGTGTGCGCGACATAGCCGGGTTTACCCTTGACTAAATAACGCTTGAACACGGAGCGCATATCTTTGGCATGACCTGCCGCGATTAAAAAGCGCGCGAAGTGCGTGCGGCTGATAATGCCTTCGCTAGCGTATTTGTGCGCGCCTTCTAAGCTATTCGGAATGCCGGCTTTGGCGAGCTCGTCGGCGATGCGCTCGGCACGCGTATAACGCGATGCGCGTATCGCGGCTAAACCCGCCTTT
>CAZKHT010000072.1:0-11744 GCA_964552595.1 uncultured Burkholderiales bacterium | reverse complement strand
TTAACGCGGAAGACGGCATAGGAGATTGCGGACGGGGCCGGGAGTTCAGGGTTGTGCTCTTCCGATCTGTTTCCGCGGCCTGGGCGCCGGCCGGCGCCGGTGTGAGATCTTCCCGCCATAAACCACCGAGCCAAAACAGCAGCAACATGACCACACCGAAAAACACCCAGCCATAAATTAGGTGATCCACACCCACTGCGTATTTCATGCCGCTTAAGTGACCTATCATGACGATCATATAAGCGCGCAAGCCATTGGCGATAATGGGCACGACCACTGAAGCGAGCACGAAAATTAATTTGCGCGCGGTTGAGCGATAACTCAGATAAGCGTACAGCGTGCCCAGCGTAAACGATGCGATGAGATAGCGCAGCCCACTGCAGGCTTCCACCACCGACCAGTTGCCTGTCGGCAGGGAAAAAAGATTACCCTCGCGGAACACCGGTATCCCGGTCAATTTCAAAGCCAGCACGGTGAAATCCGCGGTGAAATTAATCAGCACCGGCAAAAATACTTCGCCAAAGGGCACCGCCAGCAACATAAACACAAATGGAAATGCGAAGCGCCGCACAACGCGCGGCCCCAAAATCGCCGCGACGAATAAAGGGATCGCGATCACCAAGGCGTATTGCGCGGTGACCAAGACGCCCGCCAGATGCGATAGAAACCACAAAAATCCCAAACCCAAGAGCAATAATGCGATCCAAAAATGAGGTTGGGGCGTCAGCGTTGTGACCGCTGTGCGGTTACGCCAAATCAAATAAAGACTAATCGGAAAAATCAGAAAGCCGTGGGTGTAGGTTTCCGAGCGCTGCCAGATCGCGACCATGGACAAAAAGGTAGTGGCGTACAAACCCAGCATCATCGCGATGGCGATGAAGGTAATTGCAAGTGGTAAACGCCAAGCGCGCAAGGCAGGATTCATGCCGCACCTTTTAATTCGAAATGAGTCCCGACATCGGGGATGTTCGCCATTACCTCATCTATGCCGCTCAAGTGCTGCGCCCAGCTATAGTTGGCCACGACGTAATCGCGAGCCGCTTGCGCCAAGGCAAGATCCGGCTGAGTCACAGCTGCCACGCAATGGTCTACATAAGCCTTTACGGATTCTGCGAGTTGCAGCTGCAAGCCGGGCTGGGCGCTCAGCCCTTCCAAAGCTTGAGGCGAGACGATAGTGAGCTTGCCCATGGCCATGGCTTCCAGCACTTTATTTTGTATGCCGCGCGCGATGCGCAAAGGGGCAACCGCCGCCGCCGCGTGGGCGAGATAAGGCCGCGTGTCGGGCACGGCGCCGGTGACTTTCACCCCGGCGATGGCACTTAAAGCGCTTACCGCCGCGCTCGGCCGCGCGCCCACGATATAAAAGCGCGCATTCGGACAACGGGCGTGCACACTGGGAAAGACTTCGCGTGCAAACCAATGCACGGCTTAGACATTCGCCCAATAATCCATGGCGCCGGTGAATACCAAAACTTGTTCCTCCGCCGCGTAAGGCGAAGGCCAAGAATGGGCGGGTAAAAAATAATCCGTATCCACGCCATTACTAAACCCGAACACACGCGTTGCCACTGCAGGCGCCATGCGCTTAAACAAGGCCGCTTCGGCTTCAGAAACAAAAGTACTGGCGGAGAATTCGCTCGCCACCCGCTGCTCAAAATCAAACAAGGTGCGGGCTTCACGCTGGTATACCCAGCGCATCACGCCGGATTTTTTTTCGGCATATTGCCGCCATTTATCGGAGTCGATGTCGACGAAGTCGATGACGCGGTGCAGATCGCGGTACTGCATTAAATATTGCGCCATGCTGGAGGAGTACACCAAGGCCCGCATCACCGGACGCGCGCGCAGAAGGCGGTCCACCCAGGCTTGCATGTGTTTATCCCGATAATACGGCAGGCTCAAGGGTTCGCCACTGAGCAATCCATACGCACTGCGCAAAGTCGCCAGCCGGGGTTTGAGCGCCAGCAATTTCAGTTCGCCTCCACATAAGCGGGCCAAGGCAGAAGCGTGCTGCCAATCCGCCGCGTCATCAATAAATGCGCCCACGTGCACGGTGTAGCGCCGCGCCAAGTGCTTGAGCAAATGATACGAGCGTATCTTGTCGCCCTTATCCGGTGGATACGGAATGCGATGTACCAAGTAAAGTAATTCTTCCATCGCTAACCCAAATGCTTCACGATATGCGGGCCTAAGATATTCGCCACCGGCGTGGGCAGGCGCTTCCACATTTCGATGAATAAGCGGTATTTAGGGTTGGTGGGATTATGTTCGGGAACGCTGGGCGCGGTGACCAGAAAATATTCGTAGTACAGGGGCTGGGGTTCAAATCCCCAATTCTTTTTAAAATCGAATTGCCCGGTGCCGCGCTTGCTGCGGCCATAATCGAATAAGCGATAGCCGCGCTCGCAAGCACGGCGCATCAATTCCCAATACTTGAAATCATTGGCCGCCAGCTGGCGCGCATCTACGCTGTCACCCGCGTAATAGGGCAAGACTTCGTCGCGAAAATAAAAAGTCAACACGCTGCTGATGCTGCGCCCGTCGTGGCGTACTGTAAGCACTTCGCAGTCGGCGCCGAAAGCTTGTTTAAGTAAAGCAAAATAGCGCTTAGGCAAAGCCGGCGTGCCGTGGCGTTTGACGTTATCGGCAAACAAAGTAAAAAAACGATCGACATCTTGGTCGATTTCCGCGCTCAATGCGTTTTTAATGCCCTTGCGCACCATGGCGCGCT
This sequence comes from uncultured Burkholderiales bacterium, assembly GCA_964552595.1. GTDB lineage: Bacteria > Pseudomonadota > Gammaproteobacteria > Burkholderiales > Thiobacteraceae > RBG-16-58-11. Next base: position 9,013 of record CAZKHT010000072.1, on the reverse strand, counting down.
GCTTACGCGGGATAGCCAGCATATTGGCTTCCACGTCCGGGTCTATGGCTTTACGAAAAGTAAAATACAAATCTTGTTGGGGCCAATTAGCATGGAAAGGCTGTAACTGCCGATACTCCAAATGCCCGACTTGCAGTTCCCGGGCCAGGGTTTGCGCGGCCGCATCTAAGGCATTGCGCGCAAGCTCATCGGCGGCGGCGATACCACCATACACGCAAAACAAATTGGAAATTAAAGCGTGGCCGAATAATCGGCTTTTGACTTCGGTCAGCGGCAGGACGCCGACGATGGCTCCGTCGCGCTCGGCGAAGAGATAGTGAGTGCGGTGGCCAAAAGCTTGTTCGATGACGCTACGCCAGCCGGCACGGTGAAAAAATGTGGCTTGCGGGCAATTGAAAACAAATTCATCCCAGCGCGCCGCATCTTGCATTTGCATGGCGCGCACGCGTAGGGGCGCGGACGTCACCTGACATCATCCAGAAAGATACGGTCCATCCGGTCCCATTGAAAGTCATCCAACAAGCGCGTCAAACGCTGTTCCATGCGCGATAAATTGACGTAGTGGCGAAACCGGGTTTTCCAGCGCAGCCCGGCCGGCCGTGGCTGCTCCGGATCGAGTTCCCAGGGGTGGAAATAAAAAATACAGGCTTTGCCGTCTTGGCGATGCACTTTGCGCATCATCCAAGAAGAGATGCGATAGGGAAATAAACGAAAGTAGCCGCCGCCGGACGCCGGTACATTGCGCCCCATGAATTTTATGGTGGTCGCGGGCAGTTCAATGAGATTGTGCGCGCGCGGTTGAAACGCGAAGCGCGGCGCCTCGGGCATGCCATAGTGGTCGTGCTTAATGGGGTACACGCTAGAGCTATAACGGTAACCAGCGTCGTGCAAGACATCAAAGGCCCAGAGATTACGCGTGCCTATGGAAAAACTGGGCGCGCGATAACCAATTACCGGTGTGCCGGCGATATCTTCCAATAATTTTTTTGCGTGGCTGACATCGGTACGAAACTCGACTTCGCTTTGATCGCTCGCGCGCAAATGGCCGTAGCCATGGCTGGCGACTTCGTGGCCTCGCACCACCATTTCGCGTACCAGATGGGGGTAGCGTTCGGCGATCCAGCCTAGGGTGAAAAAAGTCGCTTTGGCATTGCGCGTATCCAGCAAATCCAGGATACGCATGATATTGGCGTCTATGCGGCAAGGCAGGCTATCCCATTTATTGCGCGCGATATGCGGGGCAAAAGCCGAGACTTGAAAATAGTCTTCGACGTCTATGGTCATGGCATTTTTTATCATGCCGCCGCCCGCTGTGCTCTATCCGCTAGCCAGGTATGCAAATGCGCGGCGATACGCTCCGCTGCGTGACCATCCCAATACTCGGGAATGCGTCCGGCTTTGCCGCCGTTCTGCAAAATATCGTCGGCGGCCGAAAGAATTTTTGCCCGCGATTGGCCGACAATAAGATTGGTGCCCTGCTCCACCGTGATGGGCCGTTCGGTATTTTCGCGCAGCGTTAAACAGGGTACGCCTAATGCAGTGGTTTCTTCTTGTATGCCGCCGGAGTCGGTGAAGACCAACTTCGCGTCGCGCATCAAACCCAGCATAGGCAGATAGCCCAAGGGTGGCATCAAGGCGATGTTGGCCTGCGCCAATAGACCTTCTAAACCAAATTCTTGTATCCGACCTTTGGTGCGCGGATGCAAGGGAAATACCACAGGCAGTTTTTGACTGACGGTGGCGATGGTCTCCAATAAATCGCGCAGGGCCGATTTGTCATCCACGTTCGAGGGTCTATGCAGGGTTAATAAGGCGTAGCCATGCTGCGCCTCCACGCCTGCATCACGCAAAGTGGTTTGCGCGGGAATGGCTTGTTTCAAATGATGATGTAAGGTGTCTATCATCACATTGCCGACAAAGTGGACCCGTGCCGGGTCTATGCCTTCTCGGCGTAAATTTTCCAACGCTGCGCGCTCCGTGGTGTACAAGAGATCCGAAATTTGGTCGGTCAAAACGCGGTTAATTTCTTCCGGCATACCGCGATCAAAACTGCGCAGTCCCGCCTCAACATGGATGATGGCCACATTTTTTTTTGCCGCGACCAGGGCGCAAGCAATCGTGGAATTCACGTCGCCGACGACCAATATCGCGGCCGGCTGTTCCTGGTCTAATACCGGTTCGAAACGTCGCATGACTTCGGCCGTCTGTTGCGCATGGCTACCCGAACCCACTTCCAAATTGATGTCGGGCTTGGGTATCCCTAAATCGTCGAAGAATTGCTTATTCATCGCTTCGTCGTAATGCTGGCCGGTGTGCACAATTTTCGCGGGAATAGGCTGGCTGCCCGCGCTCAAGGCCTGCATGATAGGCGCGATCTTCATGAAGTTAGGCCGGGCACCGACGATGCATAAAATGCCGCGCGTGCTCATGGTGTGTCGCCTTTGCTTTTGGAATCGCTCATGGCGTGGAGCAATTTGCGCATCATGGCCAACATCCGATTCAAAGTGCGCTCCACGCTCTCCACTTTTTCGGAGAGGGCAGCGATAGCGGCATCTGTTTCCGTGCTGGAAGGCGCGGGTTTTTGCTGCGCTAAACCAGGCTTAATGCCGTTCGCGTTGCTATAGGCCACCTCTTGCCCCAGGTCGTCTATGACTTCTTGGACTTCCGCTTCCGTGAACTCGTGCTTCTCGGATAAAAATCCCAGCAACAACAGCCTGTCGCTGAGCGTATTAATTTTGCGTGGAATACCGCTGGTGTAGTCATAGATGCGCTCGAACGCGGCATCGCTAATCGCCGGATCATTTTTCCAGCCCACCAAGTCCAGGCGATGCAGAATATAGGCGCGCGTTTCGGACAAATCCATCGCACCTAAATGATAGGAAGCGATGACGCGTTGCTTGAGTTGCTGCATTTCCTCGCTTTGCAAGGTGATGCGAAATTCCGGTTGCCCGAGCAAGAAGCTTTGCAATAGCGGCTTATCGGCGTGCTGGAAATTCGATAGCATGCGCAATTCCTCCACCGCACGCGGTGAGAGATTTTGCGCTTCGTCCACCACTAGCAAGGGACGTTTACCCTGCTTGACTACATACAGCAAATAGCCCTCGAGTTTCTTAAGCACCGAGGCCTTGCTCAGGCCTTCTTGCTCTAAACCGAAGGCGGCGGCCACTGCGCGCAACATATCGTCCGCATCGAGCTGTGTCGATACCAGTTGCGCCGCGATCACATTTTCGTTTTCTAGTTTTTTAAATAAATAACGCACCAGCATGGTTTTGCCGGCACCGACTTCACCGGTGATGACGATAAAGCCTTCGCTCAACGACAGGCCGTACTCCAGATAAGCCATCGCGCGCTTGTGCCCTTTGCTGCCAAAAAAGAAACGCGGATCAGGATTGAGCGCGAAAGGTTTAGCGCGCAGATGATAGAAAGATTCGTACATCGCCGCTCGATTTAAAAGGAGTAGTTAACGGAACCGGAAATAGCGTTTTCGCTGTAGTCCTCACCGCCTTGATCGCTTTGGCGGGATTGGTGACGGACCGAAAGGCGGCCGACCATATGCGGGGAAAGTTTACGCTCTAAGCCAAGGGCGACACTGCTGTCCTTATCTTCGCGGCCGGTGCTGTTGAAATGCACCCGCGCAAAATGTATGCCCATAGTGCCGCTCATTAAGGGGGTTAAAGCGTGCCGCCAATTCGCGTTAAAGCCTAGGCTTCTGATAGTGTCCGAAATTTCGAAGTCGCTGGATTTCTTTGCAAGCGAAGTACTTGTGGAACCTATATCGGCAGTGTTATTACCTCCAATACGTATGGACTGTATAGCGTGATAAGCCGATATATTGAGTTCGTTTCTGCCCTTTTTCCAGTTGAACGTTGTACCAAAACGTTTACTCAAAAACACTGTGTTGGTCAAAGAAGCGGTGGTCAAATAATATTGATCATAAGTTTGCCCAAAATCAGTGGTTCCCAGTCCCAAATTCTGAGTTCGCTCATACTGGCTGTTGGAAGTAGTGAGCGCTTCGTTGTAATCCACCCGCCAATCTGAATGCCCACCTCGACTGCTTAACGCGAAAAACTTGGTGTTGCCGTAATAGTGATTGCCAAATCCACCTTCGATCTTGGTGCGCGAGGAAACCGCCCAACTTAAATTAGCATTCCAGAAACGGCCCTCGGGTTTCCTGCCCGTATATTGATAATCATTGCGTTCATACCCTAGGACGCCCGTGAGCATAAGCTTATGGGTTATCAGATAGCCTAAGCTTCCCGAAACGGTCGTGAATTCCACATCCGGCTGCACCGAATAATCTATCTTCTGATCGAAATAGCGCAGCGACCAGGGCGTTTTAATAAACTGGGAACCACTCGCGAGCGACACCGCGGTCGTCGTGTTAAGGCTTTTCGCGGCGTCACTGTCTGCATACCCTACATTCGCTACCGTGTATCTGGCGTTCAACGTGGCGGTTGATCCAAACCGATGTATCCAATACGGTGAAAGCGTCACTATGCTTTGCGTCGCGGTATTCCCTGTGGCGTTGGTGTTGTCCACGCTGCGTGCGCCGAGCAGCGATTTCGCGACTTGCTGCATGGAAGCGTTGGCATCAAAAAAAACCTCCCTCTCCCACAATACTGTAGTGGAGGTGGCATCGAGCTGGTGATAAATCTGATTGCGGCTACTGGATCGCGCATAAAACAAATTTTGCATGGAGTAGCGAATATCGGCCTTAAAACGCGCCCCGGTTTTCGCTGCGGAAAAATTGGGTGTTATTTCGGTGATCCAGTCGCTTTGCTTGGCATCGGCGGGCGCGAGGGTCACATTGTCTGTATAAGTTTCTCCGGCATTGATTCCGGCTTTGAATTTCCAATCCGCCGCGTGCGCGCTGCCACAGCACGCAAGGATTAGCGCGAAACTCAAGCTTGGTAGTTTCTCCCCATTTCGCATTTTTATATATGGCCGCTTCAAGTGTATGCAGTATCTACGCTTGCTTGGCGTAACCCCCATATCCGTAGTATCCGTAATAGCCGTCGGCGCGCCGACCGGTGGATTTATTCAGAATCACCCCCACGACGTCGCAGGCGCCTTCGATGCGGGACAATGCTTCTTTCACTGCCGATTTAGGGGTTTTATCCACTTCCACCACCATAGCGATTTGCCCCATATGGCTGGCAAGTACGCTGGATTCACTGGTGGAAAGCAAAGGAGGAGAATCGAACAACACTAAACGATCGGGATAGCGATTGGCCAGATCGTCGATTAAGCGATACATGGCTTCACTCGCGAGCAATTCCGTGGCACGGGCATAGGTTTTTCCCGCGGGAAGGATGGCAAGATTTTGGATGCTAGTACGCAAGATCGCCTTGGATAAATCGTGACTGCTTTGTTGCAAAATATCCAACAGCCCATGTTCGGCGCGGAATCCTAAATATTCAGGCAGGCGCGGTTTCGCTACATCCGCATCCACTAAGAGTACGGTTCGATCGAGTTCCATAGCGATGCTAATCGCCAGATTAATGGCGGTGAAGGACTTGCCTTCTCCCGGTAGCGAACTCGTGACCATCACCATATTGCCTTTGGGAATGGGATTCGCGCCAAAGGCGTTGGCTAATAGCGGCCGCTTTATTAAACGATATTCTTCGGCTAATTGCGTGCGTTCATCGTCTGCCGTTAATAAACCCCGTGCCCGTAATTTCGCCAGATCAAAACTGATTTGGCGGGATATTTGGTCATCTATGGCGGCGCTGCCCCGGGATGGTTCGTTACGCAGTACGGGTTCAGACGCGGAGGCCGCGCTCGCGCTAGCCGAATTGCGGGTTACCGCGCGCTCGATTAAGCCTGCGGATGGTTCTTCGGCCGCCGCGGGTGCTTGAACAGGCTGCCCGTCAGCCGGGACGCCAGATTTATTCAATGCTTTTTCGATTATGCTCATGCGCTCCCCATTTTAAGTCGCGGACCGCGCGGCGATTAGCGTCAGTCCCATTACCATTGCGTATGCACTCAATAAGGCACCCACAGTCGCGCCCCAAGTAAATAATTTCTTACGCCGATTACGCTTTTGCGCATTGTTCCAAACCATCGTAATCGTGCCCAAGACCGGATATTCGGTGACCTCCGCCAAGCTATTGCGATCAGCAATCGTCGGACGAATCTGGCTCACTATAAAGCCGACTAGGGCGCCGCCTAATAGGGCAATTAATAAGACCACGGAATACAGCAAAGGCCGATTCGGGAAGGAGGGCACGGGCGGTACGTAAGGCGGGTCTATGACTTTAAAGTCGATCACGTCGGTTTTGGATTCCATATCTTCTGACATCTGTGCCGACTGGCTGCGTGTGAGCAGCGCGTCATAATTCTTGCGGTTCACTTCATAGTCGCGGGTCAATGCCGTGTATTCGGCTTCGACTTGCGGCACCATGTTGGCTGCGCCTTTGAGTTGGTTATAGCGGGAGCTATATTCCGCCACGCGAGCGCGCAAGGAAGCGACGTCTGCTTCCGCTTGCGATAAGGACAGGCTCAGTTGCTGATAGTAAACGTTTTGCCCTAAGCCACTAGCACTAGACGGTTTTTTTGTTTTGGCTTCTTGTTTTTTTTGTTCTTGGAGTTGCGCGATGATGCGCTTGGTCCCAACGATGTCAGGATGCTCTTCAGTGAAATTCAAACGCATTTGATCCAAGCGTTTTTCTAAATCTTGAATACGCGAGTCCAGTTCGGGATTGCTGATTGCGGAGGTGTTATCGGTGAGCAGCAGGGGGTCATCACCGGCCAATTGCCGCTTTAAGGAATCGCGCTTGTTTTCCGCTTCGCGCAAGGCTAATTGCGCTTCATTGAGCGCGCTAGAGGTTTGGGAAAACTTTGAGAAATAATCGCCGCCCTGGCCAGGCATTAAACCGATGTGCTTTTGTTTAAACTCTTTTAAGGCGTTTTCAGAGGTAATTAACTTTTGCTCATAGCTTTTTAACTGGTCGTCAATAAAACGCTTGGCGCTGTCGGTGTCCTTGCGCTTGCTACCTAGGCTGCCTTCGACCAAGATGGTCAATAAAGACTGAACTACTTTCTTCGCTGCTTCCGGATCACGATTGCGGTAGCTAATCATGTACAAATTTTCCTGGCCCGCAACCGACATACGCACGCCATTCATCAAGCCAGTGATGATGGCTTCCATGTCTTTACTGGTTTTGGCCTTTAAATCCATGTCCGTCATGCGCGCTACTTTTTCCATATTCGGACGGCTTAAAAGCGTGCGCGTCATGACGTTTACTTTTTGCTCTATAGGCGCGTTCACCGCCAGTCCCGACATCAGAGGTTTCAAAATAGACTGGGTGTCAATGTAGACGCGGGCGCTGGCCTCATAGCGCATGGGGGTCAAATAAACGACCGTCCAACCTATGAGCGCGATAATCCAGGCGGCGGTGATAGCGTGCCAACGGCGCAGCCAAACGCCGCGAAGCTGCGTAAGCAGTTGATCTATGACTTCATGCATATTGCACTATCCCCAATGGCGCGCCCCTGTAGGCGCTTAGAAGAAGCTTTCTGGAATAATCAAAATATCGCCCGGAAGAATATCCACGTTGGCGGAAATATCGCCCCCGCGTATTAAATCTTCTAAGCGAACGCGAAACTGTTGTTGTTTGCCATCGACCATACGCACTATGCTGGCTTTATTCCCGGCCGCGAAATCGGTAATACCACCCACCGCAATCATGACATCCATCAAAGTCATTTTTTCGCGATATTGCAATGCTTGCGGTTTCGCCGCTTGGCCGATGACGCGAACCTGGCGACTGAACGGTCCGCCGAAATTCATTACCATGACGGTGACAACGGGGTCTTGAATATATTTCGCCAGTGCTTTTTCGATGTCTCGCGCTAATTGGCTAGGGGTTTTGTTTGCCGCAACCAAATCCTCGACCAGCGGCGTAGAAATTTTCCCATCCGGACGCACCGGCAGCGTGATGGAGACATCCGGATTCCGCCAGACTTGAATATTCAGGCTATCCCCGGGTCCAATGACGTAATCAGATTGTGCCGGTAAATTGACCGCGCCAGGCGCAGGTGGATAGGACGTGGCGCATGCAGCTAAAAGCGCGACTACTGCAACAAAAAATCCTCGTATCGTAAAAGACTTTAAACTGTTCACGACAACCTCCCAAAGTAATGCGTAACTTTAATTATTGCACATAAGCCTAGGGCATTGTTATGCTTTTTGGCCAAGATGAATGTTTGCGTTGGCCCTAAACCTGGGGCGAGACCAACGATTAAAAGGCAAAAACTGCGCCATCCGGTAATGCAGTGTAACACGCTGTATTTTATCGAATGCGGCCTTGAAACGGGAATCGGCCGCGGCCAAAGCCCGCCGTCTTTGATGAAGTCCCAACTCCTCGAGGCCCAGGGCGGTGGCGCTGAATCTTTGCGCTATTATTTATGTTTTCACCTTTGAATAAAAGCCCTTATGCCTAAATCAGATATGAATGAGTTGCGCGACGCGGTACGCGCTTTTTCCGCCGCCCGCGACTGGCAGCCTTTTCATACCCCAAAAAATTTGGTCATGGCTTTAAGCGTGGAAGTCGCCGAATTGCTGGAGCACTTTCAATGGTTAGACCCCGAACAAAGCACGCACCTGGAACCCGCTGTGCGCGAGCAAGTCGCCCAGGAAATCGGCGATGTTTTAATTTATCTGACCCGACTGGCTGATACCTTGGGCATCGATCCAGTACAAGCCGCTTTCGACAAAATGCAGTTGAACGCCCGAAAATATCCTGAGCCGGCCCCAAAAATATCCGAGCGGGTAAGGGATCGTAGCGCAAGTGATACCGCATTAGACTAAACTGTCGCCTCTTCTTTTTACCTCGGCTTCATGCATGGCATATTACAAACACCACGTATTTTTCTGCACCAATCAACGCGATGACGGCTCGGCTTCCTGCGGCGACCAGGATGCGCAAGCCATGCGCGATTATGCCAAAAGGAAAATCAAGGGCTTACAACCCACCGGCCCCGGGTAATCCCGGGTCCCAAGCGCCAGCGG
>CAZKHT010000071.1:0-11789 GCA_964552595.1 uncultured Burkholderiales bacterium | reverse complement strand
CCCTCGGTGGAAAAAGCCAAGGTTTTTTTTAGCATCGCCGCGATTCATTTCTTCTGCAACGGCAGCAAACCCTTTCGCCAGCCCGGCGAATCCCAAGTCCCGGACCTAGGCTGGCGCGAGGCGCAAGACCTGCAGCTGTTCGGCCATATCTCCGATCAGACAAAAAAACTCAGTGCCTCGCAAATCGGATTTGCCGCCGAGAACTGGCAAATCCGCGATGAATCCGCCTTGGGCTTTAAGCTTGCGGCGGACGGCCTGCACGCCGCGCGGGTGAATTTAAATCAGCTGGTCGCGATACGTCATCCCGAGGCCAAGCATTTCGCCATCGGCACCATACGCTGGATGCGTTTCGATGCCAACGGCGATTTGAATATAGGTGTGCGCGCGTTTCCGGGCATTCCTATGGCGGTCGGCATACGGGCGCCGGTATTGATCGCGTCTTTGCAAAATAAATTTTTACAGGCTTTCTTGCTTCCGGAAATTCCCGCCCTTAAAGAGCCCGCGACCCTGGTCCTACCCCATGGTTGGTTCGGCGCCAATAAACAACTCGAGCTGCATATAGACACCACTTTGATCGTGCGCTTGGGACAAGTGCTAGAGCGCGGCGCCGATTTCGAACGCGTCACCTTCAACCTAAAATAATTTGGGAAATAATTAGGCCGCGGCCGCTTTACGCACGACCCGCGTCGGTGGAAACACCGCGCTAAAAGTGCTGCCGTGCTCCAATTCGCTGGCGATTTCCAGACGAGATTGATGCCGAGTCAAGACATGCTTGACGATGGATAAGCCCAAACCCGTGCCGCCGGTTTCGCGCGAGCGGCTGCGATCCACGCGATAGAAACGTTCCGTTAAGCGCGCTATGTGCTGCGACTCTATGCCTATCCCGCTGTCCTGCACCGCAAACCGCAGTTCTCCATTGATGCTTTGCCAGCGCAATATGATTTCGCCGTCTTGCGGGGTATAGCGCACGGCATTGCTGATTAAATTGCTAAAGGCACTGCGCAATTCATTTTCACTGCCCAGTAAGCCTAAATCGGTTTCGATTTCCAAGCGTATGCGGTGCCGGCCTTGGCTTAAGCCTTGCGCCTCTTTATACAATTGCTCCAGTAATTTCGGCACGTCCACCGGTTCTTCCTGTAGCGGATAGGCTGCGCTTTCCAGCCGGGATAAGGTCAATAAATCCTCGACCAAGCGTTGCATGCGCAGCGTCTGATCGCGCATCAGGGCAAAGAAATGCGTGCGGTCTTGTTCGTTTAAATCGCGAACATCCTGCAGTGATTCCAGAAAGCCTCCGACCACGGTCAGCGGCGTCCGTAATTCATGCGATACATTGGCGATAAAATCCCGGCGCATGGTTTCGACTTGCTCGAAGCGGGTGATATCGCGCGAGATCAGCAGTTTCAAGTCATCGCCAAAGGGCACTAACTGGATGGATAAAGTAGCGTCCGGGCGGCGTGCCGATTTCATCACCAAGGGCTCGCCGTAATTGTGCGCGCTCAAGTATTCATTGAACTGGCTTTGCCGTAGCAAATAGGTGATGGGATTCCCGATATCGGTTTCCAGATTCAGCCCGAATTGCTGAGCGGCGATAGGATTAAACCATTCGATTTGATCCTGCGCATCCAGCATGATGACACCATCGGGCATGGCTTCGCCGGCGCGCTGAAAGCGGGCCAGAGCCTTGGACAGCTGTTGCTGGCTCGCCGATTGGCGCCGTGCCAAATGATAGAGCGCGACAAAACTATCCGCCCACACCCCGCGTCCTTCGGGCACGGCCCGCACCTGTGGATTGGCCAGCCAGAGATTGAGTTTTTGCAATTGCCAGAGATGAAACACGAGTTGGCCGAGTAAACCGGCGCTGAACACAGCCAGAGCCCAGCTCCCACCGGCAATGGGCCAGGTGATCAAAGCGCTGAAGGCAATAAGCGCGAGGCTACCTAACAGACGCGACCAGAATTCCGGCATAAAGGAGTACGGGCAAAAAACTAATTATGGCACGATTTAGTGGCCTTGCAGGTCGACGCTAACCTGGGCGATGCCTGCGCTCTATGCCGGCTAAATTGGCTATAAACGCTGCGAGAAGCGATAGCCGGCGCCGCGCACGGTTTGCACCAAGGCATCATGCTGAGTGGGCTCCAAGGCGCGGCGTAAGCGGCGTATGTGGACATCCACCGTACGTTCTTCGACATACACTTGATTGCCCCAAACGCTGTCCAGCAACTGCGCCCGGGTATGCACGCGCTCGGGATGTGTCATTAAGAAATGCAGGAGGCGAAATTCGGTGGGGCCGAGTTCTAAAGAGGTGCCGCTGCCGCTGACGCGGTGCGTCACCGGATCCAGGGCGAGCCCGCCCATTTCCACCCGCTCATCGGTCATTTGTGGGGCGCGCCGACGCAGCACGGCTTTAATTCTGGCGTTGAGTTCGCGCGGTGAAAATGGCTTGGTGACATAGTCGTCGGCGCCGGTTTCCAGACCTTTGATTTTGTCGTGCTCCTCGCCGCGCGCGGTCAGCATGATGACCGGGATCGCCTTGGTATAGCCGTCGCCCTTTAATTTGCGCGCAAAGTCTATGCCGCTCATGCCCGGCAACATCCAGTCGAGCAAAATCAAATCCGGCAGCGCGTGTTTAATCATGCGGCCGGCCAGTTCCGCGCTGGGCGCGGCAACCACAATATGGCCGGCTTGTTTGAGATTAAAAGCGATGAGCTCCTGAATCGCAGGCTCATCTTCTATCACTAATACGGTAGCGGGCATCGCGGAACTCCTCATCGTTAGCGCGCCGCCATATTATGACCTTATTGTGACGTTCGCGTGACAAAGGTGGGAAGCCCGGAGTCGGGCTCCCGCGCTAATTTTTCCGCAGGATTTCCTTGGGAAGCGGGGGCTAGCGTATCATTACGTGTTTGCTGTTCCAAGGAAGCGCTATGTCTGAATACCAAACCCCTCAACCCACCGAAATCAAGCTGCACCAAAAGTCCAAGACCTTGGAAATCGCTTTTGCCGACGGCAGCCGCTTTAATTTAAGCGCGGAATTTCTCAGAGTGCACTCGCCCTCCGCGGAAGTGCGCGGCCATGGCCCCGGCCAAGAGGTGCTGCAAGTCGGCAAAATCAACGCCGAAATCACCCATATCGAACCCGTGGGCACTTACGCCATTAATCTGACTTTTTCGTATGGGCCTGATTCCGGGATTTATTCCTGGGACTATTTATATCAATTGGGCCGCGAACAAAATGCCTTGTGGGATCGCTATCTCGCGCGTCTGCAAGAAGCCGGCGCCAGCCGCGAACCCACCAGCCCTATGCCCGGCGCATTCGAACATAGGCCCAAAACCAAATAGGTCTGACACGAAGCGGTCAGGTTTGACCTAAACTACGGTTTCAATCTATAATCGCAGGCTTTTCTTGAGCTTGCTGGGCTGAAGCCAGAAGCCTTGTCGGGCATTAGAGCAGGCGATAGGCGAGATATGGATAGGCGTATACGGGGAGTCCTCAGCGCGCAATCCGTAGGCGTTTTGGTCGCGCCGCTAGGCGCGTATCGAATTTGGGACGCGTCCCATGTGGCGATGGCCAGTGCCGCAGTTGGTGTCCTCATCGCTTTGGTCAATACCGCGTTCATCGCTAGACGCATTAGCGCTCAGGAAAATTTGGGGAAAGCCCCGGGGCGCCATACTGCCTCGGCAAAGGCAATACAAAACGATACGGCGACGCTTGGCGCGCACGGACATCTGAAACAGTTTTACCGCTCGGCATTAGAACGTTATCTCCTCGTTGCTGGCTTATTCGCAGTGAGTTTAGGCGTCTTGAAATTCCTGCCGCTGGCTTTATTGGGCGGATTTATTTTGGGTCAAGCGCTGTGGATAGCCGCGCCGTTAATGAGTAAAGAAACCTAGCTATGGCTGCTGAAACACACGAAGTACATTCCTCGTCGGACTACATTAAACACCATTTGCAAAACCTTACCTATGGCCAAAAGCCAGACGGCACGTGGGGGGTGGCGCACACGGCGCAAGAAGCCAAAGACATGGGCTTTTGGGCGATTAATGTCGATTCCATGGGTGTGGCCTTGGTCTTGGGCGCATTATTTTTGTGGCTCTTCAGCCGCGTTGCAAAACGCGCCACCACGGGTGTGCCGGGTGGGGTGCAAAACTTTGTCGAGTGGGTCGTGGAGTTTATAGACAGTAGCGTGCGCGGCTCTTTCAGCGGCCAGAATCCGCTGGTCGCGCCCTTGGCGCTGACGGTGTTTTTGTGGATATTCCTGATGAACTTCATGGATCTGCTGGCAGTGGACCATATCCCGCAATTGGCCGGGGCGCTGGGGTTGCCATTCTTCAAAGTGGTCCCCACGACTGACCCGAATATGACTTTCGGCATGGCCATCGCGGTATTTTTATTGATCCTGTTTTACAGCATAAAGATGAAAGGCCCAGGAGGCTTCTTTAGCGAATTGGCGTTTCAGCCTTTCCCGAAATTTTTATTTCCGGTGAATCTGCTGTTGGAGGGCGTGAACCTCATCGCCAAGCCGATCTCGTTGGCGCTGCGCTTATTCGGCAATATGTATGCGGGCGAGATGATATTTATTTTGATCGCCATCATGTTCGGCGCCGGTATCGGTTTCGGCGTTTTCGCCGGCGCATTGCAATGGGCCTGGGCGGTGTTTCATATTTTGATTATCACGCTGCAAGCCTTCATCTTCATGACGCTGACTATCGTCTATATGGACATGGCGCATCAGGAACATCATTAATCGATTTTCGTCTTCAAGTTAATACACTCTTAAGGAGAGCTTCAAATGGAAATGGCAACTGCACTGCTTTACATCGCCGGCGCGCTGATGATGGGCTTGGGCGCATTGGGCGCGGCGGTCGGTATCGGCATACTCGGTGGCCGGTTTTTGGAAGGCGCGGCGCGTCAGCCGGAATTGATCCCCATGTTGCGTACCCAATTCTTCATCGTCATGGGTCTAGTCGACGCCGTTCCTATGATTGCCGTCGGTATCGCCATGTACGTGCTGTTGGCGGTATTGAAGTAAGCCACGTCCCTATAGTCGAAAGGTAAAGCATGAATATCAATGCGACCCTCATCGGCCAGACGCTGACTTTTTTCCTCTTCGTCTGGTTCTGCATGAAATACGTGTGGCCGCCTATCATGAGCGCCTTGGCCACGCGTAAGCAGCAGATCGCCGATGGCCTCGCCGCCGGTGAGCGCGGTAAAAACGAGTTGGAGCTCGCCTCCCGCCGTGCCGCCGACAATCTGCGCGAAGCCAAGGAAAAGGCCGCTGAAGTCATTGCCCAAGCGGAAAAGCGCGCGGCGGAAATCATCGAAGAAGCGAAGATCACCGCTAAGGCCGAGGGCGACCGTTTAGTGGCGGGTGCTAAGGCCGAAATCGATCAAGAAGCCACGCGTGCGCGCGAGACCTTGCGTGAGAATGTCGCGCAACTCGCCGTTGCCGGTGCGGAAAAAATTCTGCGCCGCGAAATCGATGCCAAGGCCCACGCGGATTTGCTAGACGCCATTAAGAAGGAACTGTAATGGCGGAATCGGTCACTATTGCGCGCCCTTACGCCGAAGCCGTATTTCGCTTAGCGCAAGATGCGAATCACTTTGATGCTTGGTCGCGCATGCTGCAACTCGCGGCCAGCGTGGCGCAAGATCCGCAAATGTCGGCCTTGATCGCCGATCCGAACACCGATACGCAGACCATTGCGCGGGTGTTTCTGGCGGTATGCGGTGCCGAATTGGATGAGCAGGGTAAAAATTTCGTCAGCCTGCTAATCGAAAACGACCGCGTCGCAGTGTTGCCGCAAGTGGCCGCGCTTTACGAAGATCTCAAACGTACGCATCAAGGTGAAGTCGAAGCGGTGATCGCTTCGGCCTTGCCTTTGAGCGATGCACAAACCAGTGCGCTGGTGGCCGGGCTAGAAAAACGTTTCAGCCGCAAAGTAAAGGCCAGCACGCTCCTTGACCCCAGCCTCATAGGCGGCGCGCGCATCACCGTGGGTGATGTGGTGATAGACGGTTCCGTCTCCGGTCAGCTGCAAAAAATGGCGTTCGCGCTTAAATCTTAGGAGAGGTTCATGCAACTCAATCCATCTGAAATCAGTGAGCTGATTAAAACTAAAATCCAGGGCCTGTCCACGGGTGCAGATACGCGCACTCAAGGCTCTATCGTATCCGTGACCGACGGCATCGTGCGTGTGCACGGTTTGTCCGATGTCATGGCCATGGAAATGTTGGAATTCCCCGGTAACACTTTCGGCCTCGCGCTGAACTTAGAGCGCGACTCCGTAGGCGCCGTGGTGCTGGGTGAGTACGAGCACATCACAGAGGGCGATACGGTGAAGTGCACCGGTCGCATTTTGGAAGTGCCGGTCGGTCCCGAACTCGCCGGCCGCGTGGTCAACGCCTTGGGTCAGCCTATAGACGGCAAGGGTGCGATCAACGCCAAGGTGACTTCGCCGGTAGAAAAAATTGCCCCGGGCGTGATCGAACGTAAATCGGTATCGCAACCCGTGCAAACCGGTTTGAAAGCGATTGACGCCATGGTGCCTATAGGTCGCGGTCAACGCGAATTGATTATTGGTGACAGACAGACCGGCAAGACGGCGGTCGCGGTGGACGCCATCATTAATCAAAAAGGCCAGGACATGATGTGCATCTACGTCGCGATAGGGCAAAAAGCCTCTACCGTCGCCAACGTGGTGCGCAAGCTAGAACAATACGGCGCGATGGAATACACCATCGTCGTTGCGGCAACGGCATCGGATTCCGCCGCCATGCAATACATCGCGCCTTATGCCGGTTGCGCCATGGGCGAATATTTCCGTGATCGCGGCCAAGACGCTTTGATTATTTATGACGACTTGACTAAGCAAGCCTGGGCTTATCGTCAAATTTCTTTGCTCTTGCGCCGTCCGCCGGGTCGCGAAGCTTATCCGGGCGACGTGTTCTATTTACACAGCCGATTGTTGGAACGTGCCGCGCGCGTGAACGAAGATTACGTCGAAAAATTCACCAAGGGTGAAGTCAAAGGCAAGACCGGTTCTTTAACCGCATTGCCCGTGATTGAAACCCAAGCCGGTGACGTGACTGCTTTCGTGCCGACCAATGTGATTTCGATTACCGATGGTCAGATTTTCTTGGAAACCGATTTATTCAACGCCGGCATACGTCCCGCGATCAACGCCGGTATCTCGGTGTCGCGCGTCGGTGGCGCCGCGCAAACTAAGGTGATTAAAAAGCTGGGCGGTGGTGTGCGTTTAGCACTGGCGCAATATCGCGAATTAGCCGCCTTCGCGCAATTCGCTTCGGACTTGGATGAAGCCACGCGTAATCAATTAGAGCGCGGCAAACGCGTGACCGAATTGATGAAGCAAGCGCAGTTTTCGCCCATGGGCATCGCGCAAATGGCGCTGTCTTTATTCGCGGTGAACAAAGGCTATATAGACGCGGTGGAAGTGAAAAAAGTGCTGGCCTATGAATCCGCGCTGTACGCGTTCGTGAAGAGCAAGTACGGCAGCATTCTGGACAAGATCACCAGCAGCAAAGATCTGGATGCGGATACCGAAAAAGAATTGGTCGCCGCATTGGAAGACTTTAAGAAAACCGGCACCTATTAAAGAGGTTTACGGCCATGCCGAGTAGTCGCGAAATTCGTGTCAAGATCAATAGCGTCAAGAACACGAAGAAAATCACCAAGGCCATGGAAATGGTGGCCGCATCCAAGATGCGTAAGGCGCAAGAACGCATGCGCGCCGCGCGTCCCTATGGCGCCAAGATACGCGCCGTGATGCGCCGCATGAGCTATGCCAAAACCGAGTATCGCCATCCGCTGTTGCAAAAGCGCGAGCAGATTAAAAACGTCGGGCTCATCGTCGTGACCTCGGATAAAGGTCTGTGCGGTGGTTTGAACACCAATGTCTTGCGTCTCGCGCTGAATAAAATCAAAGAATGGGATGCACAGGGCAAGGGCGTGCAAGTCACGACCTTAGGCACCAAAGGTTTCGGCTTCATGCAACGCTTGAACGCCAATATCGCGTCGTATTTCACCCAGATGGGCGATACGCCGCATATGGAAAAATTGCTGCCGCCCGTGACCGTGATGCTGAACAAATTTTTGGCAGGCGAAGTCGACGAGATTTATTTGTGTTCCACGGTGTTCATGAACACCATGAAGCAAGAGCCGGTGATGATGCAGCTCGCTCCCATCGTCGATCAGCCGGATGCTTTATCCACCATGGGCGCGGATGAGACGCGCGGCATTTGGGAACATCATTGGGATTATATTTACGAGCCCGATGCCAAAGAAATTCTCGACACCTTGTTACGCAGGTATATCGAATACACGGTGTTTCAAGCAGTAGCCGAGCATATGGCGTCGGAGCAAAGCGCGCGTATGGTGGCGATGAAAGCCGCCTCGGATAATGCCGGCACGCTGATAGACGAACTGACCCTGGTTTACAACAAAACCCGGCAAGCGGCGATCACCAAAGAGCTGTCCGAAATCGTCGGCGGTGCGGCTGCAGTGTAATAGAGACTTGCGAAGCAAGCCCCCATCCCTTTCTCCGCGGCGGCGAGCGCAGGAAGTCCTCTGGGAGAGAGTAGGAGAGAGGGCAAGCACAGATTTTGAATTTAAGTATTTACCAGAATTTGAATTGACTATTTAGGAATCGACCATGAATCCAGGAACCATCGTTCAATGCATAGGCGCGGTGATAGACGTGGAATTTCCGCGCGAAGGCATGCCGAAAGTGTATGACGCACTCACCGTGGACGGTATTGCGCTCACCCTAGAAGTGCAACAACAACTCGGTGACGGCGTGGTGCGCACGATTGCGCTGGGCTCTACCGACGGCTTGCGTCGCGGCCTAGCGGTACAAAATACCGGCAAACCCATTTCGGTCCCCGTGGGCCCCAAAACCTTGGGCCGCATCATGGACGTATTGGGTTCACCTATTGATGAAAAAGGTCCCATAGGCGCTGAAGGCAGCGCGTCTATTCATAGACATGCGCCTAAATTCGATGAACTGGCGGCTTCGAATGAATTACTCGAAACCGGCATCAAGGTGATCGACTTAGTGTGCCCTTTCGCCAAGGGCGGTAAGGTCGGATTGTTCGGCGGCGCCGGCGTGGGCAAGACCGTGAACATGATGGAATTAATTCGTAACATCGCGGTGGAACACTCGGGCTATTCCGTGTTTGCCGGCGTGGGCGAGCGTACCCGTGAAGGCAATGACTTCTATCACGAGATGAAAGAAGGCGGCGTGTTGGATAAAGTCGCGCTGGTCTATGGTCAGATGAACGAGCCTCCTGGGAACCGACTGCGCGTCGCGCTCACCGGTTTGACCATGGCGGAATATTTCCGCGACGAAGGCCGCGATGTCTTGTTCTTCGTCGATAATATTTACCGCTACACCTTGGCGGGTACCGAAGTCTCCGCGCTCCTGGGTCGTATGCCCTCCGCCGTGGGTTATCAGCCGACATTGGCGGAAGAAATGGGCCGCTTGCAAGAGCGCATCACCTCGACCAAGACCGGTTCGATCACCTCGATCCAAGCCGTGTACGTGCCGGCGGACGATTTGACCGATCCTTCGCCCGCGACCACCTTCGGTCACTTAGATGCGACTGTGGTGTTATCGCGCGACATCGCCTCCTTGGGTATTTATCCCGCAGTCGATCCGCTGGATTCCACTTCGCGTCAGCTCGATCCTTTAGTGGTGGGCGAAGATCACTACAACACGGCGCGCGCGGTACAACAGACGCTGCAGCGCTATAAAGAATTGCGCGACATTATCGCGATTCTGGGCATGGATGAATTGTCGCCCGAGGATAAATTGGTGGTGGCTCGCGCGCGTAAGATACAGCGCTTCCTATCTCAGCCTTTCTTCGTCGCGGAAGTATTCACCGGCTCGCCAGGCAAATATGTGTCGCTGAAAGATACGATCAAAGGCTTTAAAGCCATCGTCACCGGCGAATACGATCACTTGCCGGAGCAAGCGTTCTACATGGTAGGCACCATAGAAGAAGCGGTAGAAAAAGCCAAAACCATACAGTAATGCAGTGCGGGGCGGCGAACGGCCGCCTCAGTGTTTACACACTATGCTGGACCACTAGGAATTAGGAATGGCCATGACCATACATGTCGACGTCGTTAGCGCGGAAGCCTTGCTTTACTCCGGCGTCGCGGAATACGTAATCGTGCCGGGCGAGCGCGGCGAGCTGGGTGTATATCCCCGCCACGCGCCCTTAGTCACGCGTTTGAAGCCCGGGTCGGTGCGAGTGAAAGTGCCGGATCAAGCCGAGGAAGAATTGATTTATGTTTCCGGTGGCTTGGTGGAAATTCAACCCGATGTGATCACCATCATGTCCGACACCGGCATACGCGGTAAAGACCTGGACGAAGCCAAGGCGGAAGAAGCCAAACGTGCGGCCGAAGAAGCTATGCGCAATAAAACCGGCGCCATGGAAATTGCGCGCGCCCAGGCTGAGTTCGCCGAAGCCGTGGCGCAATTGGCCGCGATACAAAAGCTGCGCAAAATAAAATAAATGAAGTGCACCTCCAAAAAAAAGCAGCGCGAGCTGCTTTTTTATTGCCTGCGCGTCGTCCCTGCGCGGTGCTAAGCCCGCTTAAGCAGGAGTTCAAATTCGCCTATGGGCACGGGCTTACCGAATAAATAGCCCTGATGGCGATAACAGCCGCTTTCTATCAGCTGTTGTCTCTGCTGTTCCGTTTCCACCCCTTCGGCGATGACTTCTAAATTTAAATTTTGCGCCATGGCGATGATGGTGCGCACGATTTCCTTGTCGCTGGTATCCACGGTGATATCACGCACGAAGGACTGGTCAATTTTCAATTGGTCCAAAGGCAATTGCTTTAAATATTGCAAGGAGGAATAGCCGGTGCCGAAATCATCCAATGAAAATTGCACACCGATTTCGTTTAAAGCATTCATCGCGGCGATGGTATCTTCGAAATTTTTTTGCAATAAGCTTTCGGTTAATTCCAGTTTGAGTAATTTAGGGTTGATGGCAAACCGCTGAATCATATTTTGCAATTGCGCGGCAAAATCTTTCTGGCAAAACTCTTGTGCACTTACGTTCACCGCTAAGGTCAAGTCCCGCGTCTGGGGATGGGCTTCCCAAGATTTCAACTGAGCACAAGCGGTTTCCAATACCCAGAGGCCTATGCGGACGATCAGCCCAGTCTCTTCCGACAAAGGAATAAATTGCGCCGGCGGGATGACGCCACGCAAGGGATGCGTCCAGCGTATCAAGGCTTCGGCCCCCTGCGGGCGCATCTCGCTATCGACTTGAATTTGATAATACAGCTCGAAGTGTTGCTCGCTTATGGCTTTGCGCAATTCTTCTTCTAACAATACGCGCGCAGTGATATTGGTTTGCATTTGCGGATCGAAAAAACGCAAGGTGTTGCGCCCGGTTTTCTTAGCCTGATACATGGCGATGTCCGCTTGCTTCATTAAACCTTCAGGCGTTTGTTCACGTCCATGCAATAAGACCACGCCTATGCTTGCGGTGCAGTGATAGCGCGTGCTTTCCAGCTGGCAGGGTTGACCCAAGACAGCCAGAATTTTTTCGCAGATCGCTTCGGTTTGCGCGGCCGCCTCCAAGGGCTGCTCGCTTAAACCAATTAACATCACGACGAACTCATCGCCGCCCAGACGTGCCACCGTATCGCCGTCCCGAATACAAGCCTGCAAGCGCTGCGCCACATTCTGCAGCAGGATATCGCCTGTGTAATGGCCCAGAGTGTCATTCAGGTTTTTAAAATTATC
>CAZKHT010000070.1:0-11833 GCA_964552595.1 uncultured Burkholderiales bacterium | reverse complement strand
CGAGGAGGCAGCGCAGCCTAGTAAAGCACCGTCCGCAGCCGATATTTCTTGGGCGGGGCAGTTGCCGGCAGAGGCTTGGCTAAAACCCGATCTCCCGAATGCCGGCCCGCGCATCGCCATCAATTACACCCCAGACCAAGGCTGCTTTTTCAGCGGCGAAGATCCGCTGAATATCATGCGCGGCTTGCCTGGATTGCTGGCATTGCAACTCGGTTACCAGCAACCTTTGCCGAATTTGGATACATTAGACAGCTATCAGTGCTATCTCAAATTTTTCGCGCTTTCAGAGGCGCCGCCTTCGGAACTGGAAGCCTATTGCCGGCCTTGGGCCGAGCAAATGGTATTGACGCCGCTCCCGACAGCTTCTACCGGTACGCCCGACGTCCAAGCTTCATTTCGCCAAGTGATTGACGCGCAACTCCACATCTTGCAATTGCCGCCGGCCGCGACGGCACCGGCACGCATCGCGGGCGTCATCCATATCCTGAAAAATGCGCTGCGCTATCTCCAAGATGCCTCTACCGAGCAGGCCTTGGACTTGGCTGCAGAGGCCGCGACGCAGCGCGCCGATCTCGCGCCGCTCAAAAATCTATTGCAAAGACTGCTAGCGTCACCACCAGAAGCGCGCCACCCGGCGGCAGATCAGGCGACGCAAAATTTGGCGTCGACGACAGAGCCGGCAACGCTCTCGTTTGCCTCTGCTAAGCAAGATGGCATGAGCGCGGATGCGGGCAACGCTGAGGCGGCGAGTAACCCGGAGCGGCGTCTGGCCACGCAATGGATTAAAGTCGAGCAGGCAAAAATCGATCAGCTTTTAGATTTGTTGAACGAGTTGACCGTTGCTCACAATGGCCTCTTACACAAACTGGATGGCGGGAACGCCGCCGCGCTCATGCTGCAATTGCGCGAGCGGCATGGCCGCATGCAGCGCACCGTGCAAGCCTTGCAGGAGGTCGGGCTGGGCATACGCATGTTACCGCTATCGCAAGTGCTGCAAAGACTACCGCGCTTAACGCGTGATTTGGCCCAGCGCATGGACAAAAAAGTCCGGCTGGCGATAGAAGGCGAGGACACCGAGGCCGACAAAAAAGTCGTCGAAAATCTCGCCGAGCCCTTGCTGCATATCGTGCGCAATAGCATAGGGCATGGCATAGAGTCGGTGGCCGAGCGCCTAGCGGCGGGCAAGCAAGCGGAAGGTCTCATACGCCTCAGGGCTTTTCAACGCGGCGAGCAGGCGGTCATAGAAGTGCATGATGACGGCCGTGGCATAGATGTCGAAGCGGTCAAGAAAAAAGCCATTGCGCATAAGCTGATGAAAAAAACCACGGCCGATAAATTAAGCGCGGACGACTTGCTACAAATGGTTTTTCTCCCTGGCTTTTCCACCGCGTCGGAGGTTTCCGAAGTCGCGGGGCGCGGCGTGGGCATGGATGTCGTGAAATCGGTGATAGAAAGCGTGGGCGGGCGGGTGGCGATTGCAAGTCAACTCGGTCAAGGCACCACGGTCACCCTCAGTCTGCCTTTAGACATTAGTCTCACCAAGATCATGGCAGTGAAAGTGGGTGAACAGTTGTTCGGCATCCCCATGCCGCATGTACGCCAAACTTTACGGGTGCCGCGCACGGCGCTGCGCCGTGTCAAGAAAAAACATGCCTTGGCCCTAAAAGAGCAAATTTTCCCCTTGGTGTTTTTGCGCGATGTATTGAACGTCGCAACTGCGGAACAAAACGCGGCCGAAGCTTGCGTGCTGATTTTGGACAGTGCGCGCGGGCCCTTGGCGGTGGCCGTGGATGGCTTTGCCGAGCCGATTGATGTGGTGGTTAAACCCATGGCCGGCATCTTGCGCGGGCTCACCCACTATGCCGGCAACGCCTTATTGCCTGACGGCGCCATCCTTTTAATCTTGGACCTACGCGAAGTGCTGAGCGATGCCACTTGAGTTAGACCACGATACCCTGCGGCTTCAAGGCAAGTGTCGTCTGGAGGAGGCGGAAGCCTTGCGCGAGGCACTAACTCAAACACCCAATCTCGCGCTAGATTTAAGCGCCTGCACGGCAATGCACACCGGGATTTTGCAGATCTTACTCGCAAGCAATATCACACCCTCGGCTTGGCCGGACGATCCTTTTTATAAAAACTGGCTCGCTCAATATTTCAACGCACGATAGTACCCGCTTATGTTCGCTCGCGAACAGACTATTGCTGTTTCTCATCCCATACTTCACTTAGCTTAGCTATCTATCCCCTAACGTCCGTGAGGGGTTTTCCTTTTTTATTTTTTTATCTTAGCGAGGAGAGTGTCATGAAATCTTCCTATGTGCTTTTTGCATTGGGCGCCGGTGCCGCCGCGATGGCGGCTTTGCCTCAGGCCGGTTTAGCAATCAATGCCACCAACAATTCCAGCGGGAGTTATGTGCAGCCGACCATGCATCATGAGCCTTATGGCGAGGTAAATATCGTGGTGCCGCTCACCACCGATGATAAGGCGGTGCAAGGTATGAAATTACGTAATTTGGAAAATACCCTCAATGTCTTGCAGCAATGGGGCGGCACCGCCCACAGCGCGGTGGTGTTGTATGCCAAGGGTGTGTCCCAATTGAAAGCACCTGATCAAGGAACGCGGGACAAGATAGAAGCGTTGGAAAAACGCGGTGTGCGCTTCGAAGTCTGCAATAACACCTTGCGCGAACAAAACTTGGATTTCCATTCTTTATACAAGGTGCGTGAGGAAAACATCGTGCCCTCCGGCTTCGCCGAAGTGGCCTATTTGCAAGCGAAAAAACACTATGTGGTGGACCCCGCGAATTGATGTCGCGGGATGTAAAGTCTACTTGGCATTTGTAATCCTTACCGCAAACTTGCCTCCAAGTATGACGCCTAAGTCCTATGAAATAAGGGGTTTTCTAAGTGGTGCGGATTTTGCGTTATATCCGCTATCACCTTAGGGTGTCACATTTCATTTAACTAAGTAGGAGGTCATTATGGGTAAGTATGTTATTGGCTGGCTTTTGGGCGTTCCCGCCATTGTCTTAGTCATCATTTATCTTTTTGTACATTGAACACCGGTTGCTTCGTAATGTATGACCGCATTTTTGTGCAGCGACCTCATTTTTTAAAGGAAACCAAGATGCGTAAATCATCCTATTTCGCGATGTCTTTGCTTTTAACCGCGTTCACGGCGCAAGCCGCCGATACCATGGGTGGCGCAGGGGTGAGTGGCAGTACGAGCGTGAGCCCTAGCGGCACTTCATCCAGTCTTACCGGTGGCACGCCCAGCCCAACCGGAACCAATACCACCCCGATGCAAAATCCGGTCGGTGGCACATCGGCAACGATGAATGGTTCCAGTAATACCGGTAGCGGCGCTACTGTGAATTCCCAGGGCTATAGCACGACACCAGCAGCTACGATGAATAACCAAACTACGGCTAATCCGCGTAATAGCACTGTGGACACCACGACCCGCTCTAGCACCGACGCGGGCAATGTCAGCAGCACTACCGGAACGCTGCAAGGCTCGGCGCCTACGGTAACGACTACCACAACGACCACGGGCACGCCGAATACCACGACCTCGGGCACGGCTCCCGACAACACGCGTATTAATGCGCGCGATCGGGGTCATCAAACCTTAACGCCGGGTGATCAAGGGAATAACCGCGCGGACGTCACCACCACCAGTGCGGTGCGCCGCGCCTTGGTGAAAAGTGATATGTCCACCACCGCGCGCAATATCAAAATCATTACGACCAATGGCCGTGTGACGTTACGTGGCCCGGTGAAAACCGAAGCGGAAAAGGCGCGTATTGAGGCCTTGGCAAAAGCTGCGGCGGGCGCGAGCGCCGTGGACAATCAGTTAGACGTTAAAGCGAATACCACGTACTAAATTTTATAATCTACTAGGAGTACATCATGTCTAAAGCCGTTATGTGTATCGCAAAAACCGAAGTTCAAGCCGGTAACATCGTCAATCGCTTGAAAGAAGTGGGCGTCATGGAAAACGATATCTCAGTATTGTTTCCGGACAAAACCGCGACCCGTGATTTTGCACACGAGCAGCATACCAAAGCGCCCGAAGGTGCCACCATGGGCGGTAGCGCCGGCGGCGTCACCGGGGGTGTATTGGGCTGGCTCGCCGGCATAGGTTTACTTGCCATCCCTGGCGTAGGCCCTTTCATTGCCGCCGGTCCTATCATGGCGGCACTCAGCGGCGCGGCAGTCGGCGCCACCCTGGGCGGCATCGCGGGTGCCTTAGTCGGCATGGGCATACCCGAGTATGAAGCTAAGCAATATGAAACCAAAATCAAAGACGGCAATATCTTGATTTCGGTGCATGTGCTAAATAGCGATGAAGCCAAAATCGTGAAAGATATCTACGAGCAGGCCAATGCAGATGATATTTCCACGACCAGCGAAGCCAGCGTAAGTAGCTCGGATCGCGCTGAAGGCTATCGTCCGCAAGCTCGATAAATTATTGATGAAGGCTCGGCCACGCTAAGCGTGGCCGACTTTTTAACCGAATTTGGAGAACCACAAATGGAACGAAGCAAAACCACGGCGGCTTCCACCGACGCGATTGCATTGCTGATGGAAGACCACAAAAAAGTGAAAAAGATGTTCAAAGATTTTGAGAAGCTGAAAGAAGACGGTGATGACGGCGAGAAATCGGAGCTGGTCGCACAAATTTGCCAAGAGCTGATTGTGCACACCACCGTGGAAGAAGAAATTTTTTATCCCGCGGCACGCGAAGCCCTTTCCGAAGATGATGAAGATCTCTTGGACGAAGCCGATGTCGAGCACGCGGGCGCCAAGGAACTCATCGCGCAATTGCAAGGCATGGAACCGGGCGATGATCACTACGATGCAAAAGTCACCGTGCTAGGCGAATACATAGACCATCACGTGAAGGAAGAAGAAGGCGAAATGTTTCCCAAGCTGAAAAAAGCCAAACTTGACACCGCCTCTTTAGGAACAAGCATGGCCGAGCGCAAGCAGGAATTGATGGGCGAACCGCTCAGCTTAAGCGGCAGCACACCGCCGCCCAAAGGACGCGGACAACGTTCTAGCCACGCCAGCAAATAATTTTTGATCTTAAGCGAGCCCCAGGGGGCTCGCTTTTTATTTGGGAGTACGCACGTGCGTCTGTTTTCTTTTTTGCCTGGCTTTGCCGGGCAACTGCTGATCGCCACCACGATGTTTGCCGCGCAAAACCTTTCTGCGCAAACGTTGACCATATTGCACACCAACGATATACACGGCCATCTCAATGCTTGGCAAGGTTGGGAGGGTGAACTCGCGGGTAAAACCGTGGGCGGGATGGACCGCTTGGCCACCGCCATTAAACAAGCGCGCGCAGATGCCGGCGCGAGTAATGTTTTACTTTTGGACGCCGGCGATACGCTGGGCGATTCCATGATCGCGGATGAGACGAAAGGACGCGCCATCATAGATGCCATGAATTTGATGGCGTACGACGCCATGGTCATAGGCAATCACGAACCCGACTTCACTGCCGAGACCTTAAAAGCACGCATCGCCGAGGCAAAATTTCCGGTGATCGCGGCCAATATCACGGAAGGCGGGAAATTATTTGCCCAGCCTTTCGTAATCAAACAAGTGGCGGGCATTAAAGTCGGCATCTTGGGCCTGGCTTATCCCAATACGCCGCTCACCACAGCCAAGAAAAATGTCGTGGGGTTGAATTACCGTCCGGCGCCGGAAGTGGCGCGCGAATATATTCCGAAATTGCGTGCGCAGGGCGCGCAGTTGATTATCGTGCTCTCTCACTACGGCCTGTCCGCGGATAAAAAGTTGGCCAAGGAAGTGCCGGGTATCGATATTATCGTCGGCGGGCATAGCCATAACCGCATGGCGGAAGCCGCGCGTGAAGGCAATACGCTGATTGTTCAAGCAGGTGCGCACGGTTCCGACCTCGGGCGTTTGGATGTTCAGCTTGCGCAAGGAAAGATTAGCGCGAGTACGCACAAATTAATTACTTTGGACAACGCGAGCCTGCCTGCGGACGCGGCGGTCACGGCTGTGATGGAAAAAGATATGGCCCCTTACCGCGAGCAAATGCAAGCTCCCGTAGCGCGGGCGAAAGCCACCATCGCGCGAGCACAAACCATCGCCGGGCAAGAACCGGCTAAGCGCGATCAAGAGTCGCCGGCGGACTCTTTATTCGCCGATTTGATTAAATCGCGTACCGGCGCGGACATCGTCATTCTGCCCGGCGTCGGTTATGGCACGGCGATTACGCCTGGTGCCTTCGATGCCGCCGCTTTGCGTAACTTGATTCCGCACGAAAGCAAAGTCGTGACGATGAAATTAAGCGGACTGCAAATCAAACAAATTCTGGAACAATCGCTGGAAAACACTTACACCGACGATCCGCACAAAAAAGTCGGCGGCTTGGTGCAGATTAGTGGCATGACTTTCCGCTATCACAAGAACGGACGATATCCACAGCGCATGGTGGCTATCAGCGTGGACGGCGCGCCGCTGGCCCCCGAAAAAATATACACCGTCACCACGAATTCCTTACTCGCCGAGGGTGGCCACAACTATAAGACCTTCCTCGAAGGAAAAGATAAAAAAGAAGGGCCCGCCCAATTTGATCTAGTAAAGCAAGCCATGAAGGAACAAGGCGAGCTCGCTACGCCCACACCCGGACGTATTTTGGATTTAGACGCAGCGAAATAAATGTATGCGCAAGCTCAACATCCCATTTCTAAGATCCGAGTTGGCGCATAAGAGTCGGTCTTGTAGTCAATTAATAGCCCTGCCAGCAAGCGTCGCATAAACGACCGCATCGCCACCGCTGAGTGGACAGGCTAGGACTGACCGCGAAGCAGGGTAGCGCTCAGCGCAAAATAATTCCTTGCGCGCCAACCGGCAAATCGCCTCACCCTTGTGTCTTTCTTTTCCGCTAGGCGCTTCAATACACTGGTTTTTTTTTCGCCGAAAATATAAAACATATGTTCGCGAGGAAAGCGCCTATATTCGATGAGCCTGCGACTCCGGATAATCGTGCTTTGTTTTTCACGGTGTTGGGCGAACCGGCGCTGAAGATGTTGCGCTATCAGCGGCAATTTAGTTTCTTTGATGTCGATAAAATGCAGGGCTGCATACGCTTCGTCAATTTTTCCGCGGAGCTCGCAGAGGGCAATTTTGATCGCGTCCTGGCTCGCATCGCGGAGGAGGTGCAAGCCTTTGCGCCTAGCCTGGTCTTTGTGGATTCCTTTCGCTCCGTGGTGTAATCGGTAAAAACCAATCCAACGCAAGGTAATTCGGATTTACAGAGCTTTATCCAGCAACTGGGATTGCAAATGACGAGCTGGTAAGCCACCGGGATCACGCCGTTGTTGCCGCTGTAAGACGAGCGATGGGTGATCGTCTAGCTTGCTTACTTCGAGATGACCTCTGAGCAGTGGATACCGTAAGTGGTTAGTCTTTTTGCGTGCTTCGGTTTGAGTCTCGAAAAACTTAATCTTGGTGCACTTTTCACCTGTCCCACCGCCCATGGATTGAAGCGGTAGGTCCAGACGCAAAATTTCCTAAGGCCGAATCTTGGCGATGTATTCCTTCCCTTCATCGTTGACCTTACCGTGCGAACAAACCCATATCATTCCTTGTGAAGTTAAGACGGCACTTATGAAATTTTTCTGCGGTCGACATAGCGCCGCTCGCTATGTCGACGATTTTCCATTCGCGCAGGTACGGTGCGACACGTTATCGGCTTTGGAGGATCTGAGGTGCATTAAGACTAGGATTGAAAAGTCACCTTTGGTGTAAACGTCACGCAGTCCTCATGCCCCTTCGCTATATGCGACCAAAGTCCATATCGCTTCCACTTCTTTGCTTTCTTGCGCTCTTAGCAAGCCGGCAATACCTTGTTTCGTCTGCGCTATAAACGCGCCAGGCATAGGTCTGCCCGCTTGGATGAACAGTCGATGCGCGCTCACGCCTGGTGTATCAGCCGCGCATTCGTAGACACCTGTCTCAGGGCAAGAGCGAAAACTGCTGACTCGGGCGCCAAGTGGCAGGCGTCGCGCATCACCGTTGTCGAAGCCCGAAGGATTGCCCGCATCGCTGGATTTACCTGGCGCGGTAGGACGTAAACGAATGGAATTGACGATGGCGTCAAAAAGTTCGATGGCTTGTTTGTCGGTGAGAGAAGGACGCATATAGCGTTGATTAATGCTTCTACCCTCGCCCGTATTGAAATCTAAATGGATAAGCGGCGCAAGGGTGGTGCGAGGTTCGCCCTGCGCTTCCCATACAAAATGATGAACGCCGTAGCCATTGTCCGTTGGCAGCGTGATCAAGCTCTCTTCCCCGCGAAGTGAACCAACGTTATGTGAGCCTTCGCGAAAATGCTTAATTTCTTTTTCCACTTCGGCAAAAACGGCCGGAATAGGCTTCTTTATGCGCGTCAATAAAGATTCTTCTAGCTTATCGCGATTGGTCCGGGTGCTCACCACAATTGACACATCTGGCCATTGTTTAAATTTGAAGCTAATCCCTGCATCTTCAAATTGCGGCGTCTTACCATCATCTGCGATGAATCCATCTTTGATACAAAATCCTGGTTCATTAGGTATTTCGTCTGGGCGGCGGAAGCGCAGTTTGGGAAGTAGGTGGGTTTCTAATCGTTGTAGAACGGAATCGATTTTAGTTTGATCGAAGCTACTTTCTTTCATCGAAAACAGCCTCTCACCACTTAAGCGATAAGCTTCGAACCCAAAATCGAGTTCTTTAAAAACCATTTCTGAAGTTTTAAATAGGCGTATATTTCGAGAGCCTTGTTGTCGGACTTCCTGAAACGACTGACCATCATCACGCTTAATTTTCGTTAGAGCTTCTTCGCGCTCTTTCATTTTCTTCTCAAAAGCTGTTTCGCCTCCCGTGAAACGCTCGGACTCAATCTTACCGAACATGTATTCATAGGCCTGACCATTGATTTCCGCATCCTTGGGCAGATCGATTAAGAAACGACCAAAGCAATAGGTTTTACGTTCGTTCACAGTGCCGCTACTTTCCGCGTATCCGGCTGCGAGCCAGCCGAGGATGGAGATGAAGAGTCCGCATTTTGTGATGAATCTGATTCGGTGGTGCATACGGTGTTTCCCTTTTTGGTTTGCGGCAGATCGCGCGCCGGAATCGCGTCTTGCACAAAACGGCCTATGCAATAACAGGTATTGTCCAGCACATGCGCGTTGTTATAGCTGTCCGCGTGGACGAATCCTTGCATTCGGAAAGTTGCTTTCAGCCCGTGTTGCTCAACAATTGCACTCGATGGCTCGGGAACAGTCGCGTCGCCGCCGCCGTCCTTCCCCGCTAATTTGAATTGGATGGGAGTATCTTGAAAAACGATATTGCAATTGCCACGCTTGGTCCAACTCTCCGCGTTAGTTTGCATTAATGCTTCACCATGGTGAATGGTTAAGGCGGACCTGCCATGCGCAAAGCCGGCGACGATTTGCCAGGTCTAATTTTTTGGCGGTGCAGCTTGTTCTTGCGGTTCATAGCCCCAAATCACATTGCCGTAACTTGTGCTGTGTATATCCGGAAAGCGTTGCCCCGCTTCGAACCAATGCGCGTACTCACCATTAGGCTTGGCGGGGCTATGCCACCAGCCGGTTTTGGGCACGACCTCGTTGGGTTGACCGCGCAAGCGACCGGAAGACGCGAAACCGGCAGATTCTTCTGAAGGTAGGTCTTCATAGGTATCGGCGAGCATTTCGACATAGACCCATTTGCAAGGGACGGTGGTAAACCCTTTATTGCGCAGAAAACGGTTTGCCGCATGAGCATCGTGTTCTTTGAAATAGCTCTCTTTTTTGAACTCACTTAAATACTTTGAATTGAGAAGATAAGCCAGAAGCAGAGGGCTATCGTTCCAAATATTTTCCTGCCCTATGGCGCGCGCTGCATTTACACCTATTTCGTTAAAAGTAGTGCAGTCACATAACTCACCATAAGCGTCGCCAGTCCACGCAAATTGCAGCGCGCCATAGGGATCATTAATTGGTGCATAAACACCGGTGCGCGGAGGTCTTTTGTTGGATTCGCCCAAGACATCTTCCCGCAAGCGAAACTTTGGAATGCGTGGGAAGTTTGCTTTGGTTCTCTGCCAATACTCGTTGAATATGTCATCGTCCCATTGCGGAGCACGTCGCATGATGTAGTCGATAGGTCGCGCGTAAGTTGCCAACGCCTCCATTTGTTTTTCGAACCGATCCTCTTCATCCGGGGTGGCCCAAATCATGGATAGTTCTTGTAGGGTACGTGCGCAATTGTTAACCCCTGTAATCCCATAAACCTCAAACGCAACATTAGAAATCTGTCGTGCGACACTTTTTTGCAAATCTAATAGTGCCGGAAATCCATAGGTAGACCAATTCGCACTGGTGTCACGCATCCCCCACTGCTCATTTATATATATGCGATCGCGTCCTTCATCGCTGGCGAGTTGCAAGGTGATATCAATGCCTTTGATGACATCACTGACCATTCTTTGCAAAGGCTTGAGATATTCAAACGATGCATAGTGATACAACAGCGTCGCTTGCTTCTTTTGTCGCAGAATAAGCTCCATTTTCTTCCTTAGCGATTCGTGATTTGGCCGGGTAATTCAGGCAGCCCAATTTTACCGTTGAGTATTTGCTCATCGAAATCGGTGTAGCCCCAGCCTGTCTCAAACGGGGCACGGATATCCGGATGGTTGACCCTCTCGCGGTATGCAGTGTATTCGGCCTTTTTATCGGAAGGTAAGTTTTTGTATTCGGTTTCACTTACGGGACGTTGCAAGCGAGTGCCTTTTCCTCCACCCAATTTGTAATAGCGCATCGTGTCGTTACGTTGGTCTTTGCGATCAAGGTTAAACACCACTTGCTCCCACCCACCCTCGAGATGGTAACCATCAAGCACCCCTTTATCCAGATCCTGACTGGCGGCCGGGCCGCGCCACACTTTAAGGCTTTCCCCTGATTTGATTTCGTATATCGCAAATTGTCCGTTCGTATTCCATTGCGGCCATACGCCTAAATATTTACGCCAAGTCGCGCGAGGATCAGGAGAGTTTTTTATTTTTAGAAATATCTCTTCGCTGACCCAACTCTCGCCCATTGCGCGAGTGTTCGGCGCGATGACCCGGTAGAGCTTAGCAGGCCCTTTGATTTCGCCAGCCTCCATTTTATGAAACGTTTCGATGGTTTTGTCACTTAGCCTTGGGTGATTCGGATTGTCTGCGAGGCGATCCTTGCCCTCCTGTAGTTTCATTGGAGGGTGTTTCATCGGCCCCTTACTCAACCAAGCTGGCGGCGGATTTTGCCGCCGCATCAAACTCACCGCGCTTGCTTCCGGTAGTGCTCCCACGAAATGTACGTTATTGGCGTTCACAATAGCTTGGCGTTGCAACATATGTTCATAGTCTAAGCGCTGGGCAATGCGATCAAGAATTTTTTGTACGGGCTCCAATACGCGTGCGAGATGTTTATCTGCAATTTTACGCACGCTTTTAACTTGGTCCAAAGACGCGCGAATACGGGTGCCTAGTGAGGGTACCCATTGCGCTTTTTTTGCCAGCGCTTCCAATACCTGGATGCCTCTATCAAAGGCTGTCAGCAATGTTTTGACGTTCACCAGCGCTGCCACTTCCCGCACACCCTTAGCCAACCATTTAAATACCTCATCCACTTGCAAGGCACGCAGATAGCGCTGGACTTCGCGCTTGCGCCAGAAAGTCACGACCCAGGTCATCGCTAACTCTACGGTCTTGAACAGGTGATCCAATCCCAATCGCCGAACGAATAACAAAAATACATTATCA
>CAZKHT010000069.1:0-11842 GCA_964552595.1 uncultured Burkholderiales bacterium | reverse complement strand
TTTTGGCAAAGATCAAATGCGCAACGACATTGGGCGCATGCGCTTGTTTTGGTCCGCCCTAAGGGCATAGGTAAGCGCGATTTCGCGCTGGCGCTGGCCGCCGCGCGCTTATGTGAAACACCGGATGACACAGGCCGCGCTTGTGGGAAATGCGCTTCTTGCCATTGGCTGGCGCAAGGCAGTCATCCCGACTTTCGTCTGCTGGAACCTTATTCAGAAGATGCGGATGCGGAGGAGGAGGGGCCGCGCCGCAAACGTGAAATCAGCATCGCGCAAGTACGTGGCTTGTCTGATTTCGTGAGTTTATCCAGTGTGCGCGCGGGCGAGCGCTTAATCGTGATCTGTCCGGCGGAAGCCATGAACACAGCCGCCGCGAACGCGCTCTTGAAAACGCTGGAAGAACCCAATCCGCAAGTGCGCTTGATTTTAGTAAGCCACCAAATGCAAGCTTTGCTGCCCACGATTAAAAGCCGATGCCAGCGTTTAAGCCTGGCACTGCCGCCGGCGCAAGCGGCCAAGCAATGGCTACTCGCGGCGGGCGTGCAAGAACCGGGACTGGCCTTGGCGCTGGCCGGGGGAGCGCCTCTGCTGGCGCAGGAGTACGCACAACCTGGCTATTTAGCGGCGCGGCGTGAATTTCTAACGGCCTTATCCAGCCCCGAAAAATTGAACTGGGTCAGCCTCGCCGAGGCGCATGCGCGCGAAGACTTAAATGCGCGGGTGACGTGGCTGCAAACCTGGTTGCATGATTTGGTGACCCAGGGACAAGTGGGGCGCCTGCGTTACAATTTAGACTACGCCCGCGGCTTGCAGGATTTGGCGGGGCGGGTTAATTTACTGCGCGTGCTTCAGTTCGCGCGCGAAGTGGCGCAAATAAAGCGAAGACTGCAACATCCTTTAAATCCGCAGCTGCTCTTAGAGAGTGTGCTGCTTAGTTATTTGGCGGCGGTGAATAATGGCTGAAACTCCAAATGCCCCAAGCCCCAGCGGCGGCGCGCGTCCGGGCGTGCTGTCGCTGAATATCAAAGAAAAATCCGCCTTATACGCGGCCTATATGCCTTACCTAAAATACGGCGGAATTTTTATTCCGACCAATAAAACCTATCGCATAGGCGATGAAGTGTTTATGTTACTGACCCTGATGACCGACCCCAATAAATTGCCGGTGGCTGGTAAAGTGGTGTGGATTACCCCAGCGGGCGCGCAAGGGGGCAAGACGCAAGGCATAGGCGTGGAGTTCGCGGCAAATGAAAGCGGCTCTGCGGCGCGTAATAAAATTGAGGGATTGCTCGGTGGGTCGCTAAAATCGACTCGACCCACGCATACCATGTAAGGCGAGTAAGGCCTATAATCTGAGCTTTCCCGGCTTTATTCTATGTTCGTCGATTCACACTGCCACTTGGATTTCCCGGAGCTGGCGCAAAATCTTCCCGAAGTACTCGAGCGCATGGCGGAAAACCAAGTCACGCACGCGCTTTGCGTGTCTGTCGACTTGCCGGATTTTCCGCGCGTGCGCGCCCTCGCCGAAAGCCACGACCATTTATTTGCATCCGTTGGTGTACATCCGGATTACCAGGACACGCCGGAGCCCACGGTTGATCAACTCTCAGCGCTGGGCAGCCATCCCAAAGTAGTGGCGATAGGGGAGACCGGCTTGGATTACTTCCGTTTAAAAGGCGACTTAGAGTGGCAGCGCGAACGTTTTCGCACCCATATACGCGCGGCCCGGGCGCTGAATAAACCGCTCATCATTCACACCCGGGAGGCCGCCGCTGACACGTTAAAAATCATGCGTGAGGAGAAAGCGAACGAGGCGGGCGGGGTGATGCATTGTTTTACCGAAAGTTGGGAAGTCGCCGCAGCTGCCATGGATTTGGGATTTTATATTTCTTTTTCCGGCATAGTGACTTTCAAAAACGCGCTGGGGTTAAAAGACGTCGCTGCCCGTTTGCCGAAAGAGCGCATGCTGATAGAAACCGACTCGCCTTATTTAGCGCCTGTGCCTTATCGCGGCAAGACCAATGAGCCGGCCTGGGTGAAACATGTGGCCACAGAAATCGCCATATTACGCAATGAAACAAGCGCGGAAGTCGGCGCGTTTACAACTAGAAACTTCTTCAACTTATTTAAATATGCTACTGAATAATATAAAACTAATTTTTATTATAGCGGCCTTAATTTTTTCTTCGGCTGGATTCGCCGGGGATATTATTGACGACGCCTTGAAAGCCGTGCAATTAGACAATGCCTCGGCGCTGAACGAACAACTGAAGCGCGGCCTGGACGTGAATTATGCCGACTCTACCGGGTATTCCCTATTAATGCTGGCCGCGCGCACCGGCAGCAAGAATAGCGTCAATCTGTTATTGGCAAACGGCGCCAAGGTGTACCAACGCAATATGTATGGCGATGATGCCTTGCTCTTGGCGACCTTTGCCGGGCGCGAGGACATCGTGGATCTGCTGCTCGCTAAAGGCGCGGTCGCGGAAGCGAACCGCGACGGTTGGACACCGCTGCATTACGCGGCTTTTATCGGCAACTTACCCTTAATCGAACGTTTCAGTAAGTTGGGCATAAACGTCAACGCGGCTACGGCTAACGGCTTAACGCCCTTAAGTTTGGCGGCCATGAATGGCCATGACGAAGCGGTGCGTCTGTTGCTACGCAAAGGCGCACTGAATACGCGAGACGGTAATGGCAAAGACGCGGTTGACCATGCGCTTAGTAAAGGCAACACACATATTGCGGATTTGATCCGCAATAGCAAACGCTAGGCGTGAGAGCGGCTATACTGAATTTACATTTAAGTTCTCGCAGATCGTTTCAGCTCATATGGCTACAGCAAAAAACTGGAAGGAAAATTTAGCGCAAGTCGCGCCCTCGCAACATTTAGTCCAAATTTCGCACGATCCCCATGCCTTGGCTGAAGTGACCGCCCATTTTGTAAGAGATGGTGTGATCGCCGAAGAGGGCGTGCTTCTGATTGTTTCACTCGAGCAACGCGAACTAATCTCCCGGCAGCTCGCGCTTCAAGGTTTCGATTTAAATGCCTGGGATCGTAACGGTCTGGTGACTATCCTCGATTCCGCAGCCGCCTTAGCGCGTTTACGCCCGAGCGGCGAGTTGGCATGGCCGGTGTTTGCGCAAGTGGTAGGCGGCATCGTGCGGGATATGTTGAAACAACGCGCCGCGATACGCGTCTATGGCGATATGGTAAATCTGCTGTGGCAAGCCGGCGAACGCAGTGCCGCCATACGCTTAGAAGGATTTTGGAATAGCTTGAATAAGGAAATCCCTTTCGTCCTTTTATGCGCCTACCACGTTGATAATTTGGACCCTAAGACCTATGCGACTGATTTCGAGCATATGTGTAGCACGCATACCCATTTAATTCCCGCCGATGATTATCAGGAAATGGAAGTTTCACTGAAGTACGCCGAGCATAAGGTATTGGGTAGCAAGCTGCCAGCGACATTGGCGCGTTTAGCCCAGGCGAATTCGCGTATGACCGCCATGCCACCGGCGCAGGCGGAAATTATTTACTTGAATCAGACCTTGCCGCGCATCGCGGAAAAAGTGCTGGCGCAAATGCGGCTGTTGCGAGATAGCAAAACCGGCTCCGCTTAATATTTTCTGCACTCGCGATCGCGCGATTTAGACCTAGCTGCTGGCGCTTGTCGGCGATGTATCAGTTATTTATATTCTGATCGGCCCGAATAGAACATTCTCGTCGCGCCATTGCGGCTATCTGTCCTCCTGCATTTCTGAATTTACGCTGCTTATGGCATCATCCGACCCGGACGCGCGCGGGGGAACGCCCGCGCACGGTAATTTAAATCAAGCCCGGTTCGACTGAGTTCCGCGATTCTATGCCGACTGTTCGTATAATGTATATTATGTCAAATTATCCTTTGCGGTGGCGGCGCGCCTTAAGCCGGTTTGTTTTATTGAGTCTGCTCATGAACGCGGCACTCATCCCCTGCCTGCACGCCGCCGAATCCGAGGAGCGTATTTCCCGTTTTTATGAAGACGCCTTGGCACGCTTTAATCGCAAGGATTATGCGGGCGCGGAAATCCAAACCAAAAATGTTCTGCAAACCAATCCCAGATATCTACCCGCGCAAGTATTGCTGGGTCGTATCCAACTTCAATTAGGAAAATCCGCGGACGCGGAGCGTTCCTTTAAAACCGCGCTACAGCTCGGCGTGGATCGCTCCGAAGTGGCCGCCGCCTTGGGTGAAGCTTATTTCAACCAGGACAAATATGCCGCGGTAAATGAAATCGATCCCACTGGCTTGCCCGCAAAAACCAAAGTCGAGGTTTTAGTCCTCAGAGCGTATTCCTACTTGGAACTAGGCAATCTGGCGAATGCGCAAGCCGCTTTGGACGAGGCGCGACGCGTCAACCCCAATTCTGCTTCCATCGCGCAAGCGCAAGCCGTGGTATTGCTGCGTCAGAATAAACCGGCCGAGGCGAAAAAATTTATTGATTACGCCTTGGCGGCGACGCCAGATAGCAGCAAAGGCTGGAATTTGAAGGCAACCATTACCCACGCGATGGGCGACGCCAACAATGCGTTAAAAGAATATGGTCGGGCGATACAGCTAGATCCCAACTATAGCGAGCCACGCATCGCCCGCGCCGCCCTACTATTGGATTTAGGTCGTGACAAAGAGGCCTTGGAGGATTTGGATCAGGTCAAGGGCCGTGCCGCGAGTGATCCACGCCGTGCTTACTTGCGCGCTGTTATCTATGCCAAGCGGCGCGATTCAGTACGAGTACAACAGTCCTTAGATGAAGTAATACGCAGCGTGGATGCCATTCCCTCGGACGTCTTGAATCGGCATCTTCAGTTATTGCTCATAGGCGGTATGGCGCACTACAGCTTGGACCATCGTGAAAAAGCGCAGCAGTACTTGCAGCGGTTCTTGATTTTAGATCCCAAGCACATTGGCGTTCGCAAAGTGCTGGCATCGATATTATTGAGCGAGCGCAATTTCGTAAAAGCCATTGATATCTTGCAGCCCGTGCGTGAGGCTACGCCGAACGACACTTACACGCTGTCTCTCTTAACCACCGCCTATCTCGGTTTAAATCAACGCGACACTGCGGAAAAATTGATGGAACAAGCGGTGGCTTCGAGTCAAAACAATCCCGCCATGGAAAGCTCTCTGGGGTTCACTCTGCTGAGCGGCGGGGATATCGATAATGGCATCACGCGCTTGCGCCAGGCCTTCGAAACGGATCCGAACCAAGTGCAAGCCGGCATGGCCGTAGCGATCTTGGAGTTAAAGCGTAATCAGCCTAAAGCGGCTTTGGCGATCGCGAATAAGCTGGTGCAGAAACAGCCGGATAATGCACTTTATCAAAATTTACTGGGTGCCATACAGGGCGTCTTGGGCAACGTCCCGGCCAGCCGCGCGGCTTACGAAAAAGCGGCGGCTATCAATCCAGCCTATGCGGCGCCGCAGTTAAACCTGGCGCGTGGCGATTTGGCGCGCGGAAAATTAGAGGCCGCGCAAACCCGATTGAGCGCCCTCCTCAAGCGCGACCCGAAAAACGTGCAAGTTCTTTTCGAATTGGCGCGCGTACAAAATGCGGCCGGGCGATATGCGGAGGCCGCCCGCGATTTGGAAAAAGCCCGTGCCTTGGCGCCACGCAATATGGAAATCGCCGGGGCGTTGATGGACATCTACCTCACACGTAAAAATTGGGACAAGGTGATACAACTCGCCGCCGCCTTGGAGTCCGACGCGAGCGGGAGTTACAGCGGCCTGGCTGCTTTAGGGCGCGCTTATCTTGGCTTAGGCGAAAACAAAAAAGCCGCCGCCACTTTTGACCGGATGGCGACCGCAGCGGGGAATAATCCGGGCTTTTTAACGGAAACCGCCACGCTGCAAAGTGCGGCCGGTAATGTCGCCGGCGCTCGCACGCTGTTAACGCGGGCGATTGCGGGCAATCCGAATTTCTTGCCGGCACAAGCGCAATTGACCGCGCTCGATCTGAATCAAGGCGATCGCGCTAAGGCGGAAACACGGGTGAAGGAATTAAGCGCCCGTTTTCCCGGGGACGCCATTGTTTTGGAATTGCAAGGCGATATCGCGTTCGCAAAAAACAATTTTCCCGAGGCCATCGCGGCTTACCGCGCGGCCTACGCCAAGCGCGCCGACGCCAATACCTTGATCCGGCTCGCCCGCGCGCAAGTGAAGGCGGGAAACACCGCCGCCGCGATTGCCACTTTGGAGCAAGGGATTAAAACCCACAGCCAAGACGAATGGTTGCGGCGCGCGCTGGCCGAAACCCAAATGCGTGCCGGCTTGAATCAGGCCGCCCGCCTATCCTATGAAAATATACTCAAGACCAATCCGAACGATGTCGGTGCCTTGAATAATTTGGCCGCCCTGCTTAATCAAAGCCAAGAAGCCAGTGCTTTGAGTTATATCGAGCGCGCTTACCGCCTGGCACCGGAAAATGCGGCCGTCAACGATACCTATGGATGGATTTTGTCCACCCAAAACCAGCCCGGTAAAGCCCTTCTTTACCTGCGCGAAGCCCGCTTGCGGGATCCGCAGAATGGTGAAATTCGATACCATCTGGCTTATGTTCTGCAGCGCCTGAACCGAAAAGAAGAGGCTAAAACTGAATTGGCCGCTGCTCTGGAAATGCCGCCTTTTCCCGAGCAAGTGCAGGCTAGGGAATTAATGAGCAATCTTGGTAAGTAATTCACGTATATGTCGAATAAATTTACAAAGAGAATAATTTTTTTGCGCTAGTCATTGTTTTAAAAGAAAATAATTAATGGTATGTAAATTGCTTTTAAAGCTGGACAAATAGTTTTAATGGGGCGGGAGCAATGAAAACAAAAATAGTGCAATTTGCACTTATCCTTGGCGGCATCAGCTGCAATCCAGTAGCGTATTCGGCGGTAACTTGGCAAATGGACGGCGGCTCAAATTGTGCCGACGTCACCACTTGTTATGGCAATACCCGCACTTACGGGGCAAGTTCCGGTAGCACAACGGTTACCGCAAGTGCTTGGTCTAATACGGTGAGCACGGGGAATACCGTTCTCGAGAACGCTTATTTAGGGGTGTATTCGGGTGGCGGTTTAGGGGTCACCAATCGGGACGGTGCCAATGGAACGGATACGAGCGAAGGCGTTAGCCCTGAACATGCGATGGATAACGATCAGCGCATTGATTCGATTTTATTCAGCTTCTCGAGCGCGGTGAGCTTAACTGGTGTCAAAATCGGCTGGTATTCCACGGATTCCGACATTTCCCTGTTAGCTTATACCGGTGCCGGAGCCCCCACGATGGCGGGGAAAACCTATTCTTCTTTACTCACCAGCGGTTGGTCCGTCGTTGGCAATTACGCTGATACGGCATTGGTTTCCACTATGACGGTGAATAGCACGAATGTGTCTTCCAGCTATTGGCTCATCAGTGCCTATAACTCGACCTACGGTGGGTCCCTGACCACGGGCAATGACTATGAAAAGGTGTTCGCCTTGACCGGCAATGTTACCCCGCCTCGTACCGCAACGCCTGTGCCGTCCAGCTTACTGCTGATGGGCGCCGGGATGATAGGCTGGATGCGCCTGCGCAAAACCGCTTAAATCTTTCAGAAAATAAAAAATAAAAAGGGCGTTTACGCCCTTTTTATTTGCTTATCGTTGTCTCACTAGGTTTGTTCTGATTCGACTAACATGCGTTGCAAAATTTCCGCGTTCGCTTGGGTTGCGGGGACTAAGCTACGGCCAGCCTCCCCCGCTCGGGCCGCTTCAAAAAGCGTGTTCATGGCCAAAAGCCGGCATAAAAACGCTTTCTCTTCATGACTCATGTCTTGCTTGGTTTTTCCATTCATGTTTCTTCCCATACCGAAGACAGATTAGAATTCAATAACGTCTTCGTTTCGCAAAAATTAAGCTTTAGAGTGTCCTTTTAATTTTCTTGGAAAGACTTCGATTAATACCTCAGAAACAATACTCGTCATAGGCGGCGCCGGCTATATTGGATCTCACATGGTGAAGCTGCTGGCACGGGAAGGCTATCAAGTTATTACTTTAGATAATTTATCCACGGGCCACAGAGATGCCGTATTGGCCGGTGAATTCGTACAAGGTGAGCTATCCGATCATGTCTTATTAAGGGGCATATTCGGCACGCATACCATTGCCGCGGTCATGCATTTCGCGTCCTCTATCCAAGTGGGAGAGTCCATTACCGCGCCAGCGAAGTATTACGCTAACAATGTCAGCGCTACCCTGGTTTTGCTCGATGTCATGCGGGAATATGGGCTGAAGCGATTTATTTTTTCTTCCAGTGCTGCGGTCTATGGCAATCCACAGACGCCGCTCATAAACGAAGAGCATGCCAAATCCCCCATCAACCCCTACGGACGCAGTAAATGGATAGTCGAGCAAATTCTCGCCGATTACGACCGCGCCTATGGACTGAAATCAATCAGCCTGCGCTATTTCAATGCCGCCGGCGCCGACCCGGAAGGTCAACTCGGCGAACGCCATCAGCCTGAGACCCATCTCATCCCTTTAGTGCTGCAAGCCGCCATGGGTGGCTCTGCCGAACTCGCGGTGTTTGGTGATGACTACGATACGCCGGATGGCAGTTGCATTCGGGATTATGTTCACATCGCCGATCTCTGCCAGGCCCACTTGCTCGCCTTGCGCAAATTATTGCGTGGGGAAAATAGCGCTACCTTTAATCTTGGGAATGGCGCCGGTTTTTCGGTGAAGGAAGTCTTAAGCGCCGCGCAACGGGTCACCGGTAAAGAAATACCCTATGTGATCAAGTCTCGACGTGAAGGTGATCCGCCGCGTTTGGTAGCGGATGCACGTTTGGCCGTTCGAGCATTAAATTGGCAGCCGCAATACGCAGACCTCGAAACCATAATTCGTCATGCTTGGGCCTGGGAATGCCGCGACAAAAACCGGGGGCATTAATCCAGGGCGCGGCCATGTCGGTCTACGCAATAACTGCCTGAGCGTATGACCTCTATCAATTGACTGCCCTCTTCTACCCGCGCGTATTCGAATAAGATGCTTTTCACCACCCGCGCGTTGTCCTCTAGCGTGCAGCCATGCCCTATCCAGGTCGGGCCCACGATTTCACATCCGGGCGCAATCTTGCAGTTGGAGCCTATATAGACGGGTCCTTGGATCGTGCATGCATCCCAAGCGATTTGGGTATTTAACCCCACCCAAACGCCTTCGCGTACTTGCGTTCCGGGAATATCCATTTCCGCGACCTCGCCCATCATGACCCGTTGCAAGGCCGCCCAGTAATCCGAGATTTGTCCTATATCTACCCAATTAAAAAAACGCTTCTGCGCGTACAAGGGCAGGCCGCGTTGAACCAGCAAGGGAAATAACTCGCTGCCTATATCGAAGGCTTGGCCGGAGGGGATGAGATCCAGCGCCTCGGGTTCGAATAAATAAATCCC
The DNA here is from genome assembly GCA_964552595.1 of uncultured Burkholderiales bacterium. Taxonomy (GTDB): domain Bacteria; phylum Pseudomonadota; class Gammaproteobacteria; order Burkholderiales; family Thiobacteraceae; genus RBG-16-58-11. The sequence continues at coordinate 2,380 of CAZKHT010000069.1, read as the reverse complement.
GGTACTGGCGAGGTCGGACTTTGCCTCTTCGCGGCTGGGTTTTTCTTGAAAGGACAAGACGCGATGATTACTGTCTGCGACGATGATGCCGTAATTGGAGACCTCATCGGGCGCGACTTGCTTGGTCACGATGCTGGCAATGGCGCCTTTGGCCTTATGCTCAAACAAGGCCGCGCCCAGATCCAAATCCACCAAGGCATCGCCGCACATGACCAGGGTGGTCTCGTCGAAAAATCCGCCGAAGTCTTGGATTTTGCGCATTCCACCGGCGGAACCGATAGGCTGCGGCAGCATTTCGCCATCGCGCATTTCACCTTCAAATGAATAACCAATCTCGACGCCGAAACGCCGCCCATCGCCAAAATAGCTTTCGATCTTTTCGTGTAAATAACTCACATTCACCATAATTTTTTTTACGCCGTATTTGGCCAAGTGCTCCACCAAATATTCCATGACGGGCTTGCCGAGAATCGGAATCATGGGTTTGGGTAAATCATAAGTTAAAGGACGAACGCGGGTGCCTTTGCCTGCCGCCAAAATCATAGCTTTCAATTTAATACCTCAAGCGCTTGTGATAGTAATCAGTCAAAGTGGAAATTATTTAGCGCCTGCCATGCGGCGCCAGTGTGTTTGGGCTTGCCAAAGAAGACTATAGATCAGCAAGGCTAGGCCAGCGCTAGACATCGCGGCCACCGTGGCGTCTTTAATTCTAATGTGCAATCTCAAAAACGTCGGATCCAAGAGCGGCGCGCTAAAATGGATTCTAATGAAAGCAAATCCCGAGGCGATAAGCACAATGCTGACGAGAATCACTCCGCGCAGCAACGGTGGCAAGTTGTGCTGAGGCCCTATCGGCGTCGAGGGCGCCCGGTCAATTATCCAGCGTCTCGCCCACAAACCCAAAATCAGAAAGCCCAATAAATTACTTAATTGCTGTAAGGCCTCATAGCCCGGAACGGGAAATTGTCCCACCGTAAACCAAGTTGCGCGCAATGCGGGCAACGCCAAAGTACCGGTCGCATATTGATGCGTGAACGCATCCCATATGAGATGCGTGATAGCGCCCAGAAGCAGCGACAGGATCACGGCCTTCCAACTCCTGCTAGGCAGCCGCGAATTAATCCAAGGCAACAAGCGCGCGCGTAAAGACGCTGGCAATAAAAGACTCAGCGGATATTTGAGAACGAAATGATATAAAAGATAGAGCGCGACACCCACCGGCAGGCAAAACCACAACAAGCCATCCAAACTATGCGCTTCGCCCCGAGTAATCCCCAGCGGCAAGAAATAATGCATATCGGGCGTCATGCTGCCTATGATGAGGGCCGACACCACGGCATGACGACCCATATAACGCTGCAATGGCAGCGCGGCGGCGGGATGAACCAAGATGAAAGGCATAGGGACGCTATCGACCTACCCGTGTCTCACGCTGTGCTCGGGGATCGGAAAGCAGAAAACTGACCATCGTACTCATACGTTTTTATCCAAATCAGAATCATGTTTAGCCGCTTAACGATAGCGATAACAATATAAAAGAAAACGTGCAATATCCAGCGTGTAACGCCTTGCCAAGCGACGCGGTTCCAAACACAATCGATAAAACCATTCCATGCGCAGGCGCCGCACGAATGCCGGCGCGCGCGGTTTGGCGCCCGCCCAAAAGTCAAACAAGGCACCCACGCCCAGGATCAGGGGGACGCGCAAGACCGACCGATGTTGCAAGACCCAGCGTTCTTGTATGGGATTACCCAAGGCGACCAGCAATAAATCAGGTTCACAGCACGTAATGCGTTCACATAAATGCAAGTCACTCATCCCGCTATAGCCGTCTATCCAACCCACGACTTCTTGCCCAAGGACCTGGCGCGCGTACTGTGCAGCCTGCACCACCACTTGGGGCTTCGCGCCTAATAAAAAAATTCGCAATGGGCGGCTGGCTTGCCCTAATAAATACGGCGTGAAATCCGTGCCATTCAAATTCTCGGTAAAGCGCTGGCGGCGTATCAACCAGGCCGCGATATCCAAGGCCACCCCGTCATTGACCACCAGCACGGATTCATCTCGCATTTGCGGCGCGAGTGCATCGCATTTCACCACAAAATTAGAGTTGGCGAAGAATAAAACCCGCTCCTGTTTACGTGTCATGCTCTCAAGCAGATGGGCTGCCAAGGCTTGAGCCGTGATTTGCATCACTTCAAACTTTCCGAGTTTTATTTTACTGTACTGCATCCCTGCTCTTTCCACTTTCATTCCTACCGCATCCGCTGAGCGTGGCGCGGCGCCCGCGTCCGTGAGAATGCCATCTCAATGATCAGCCGCTTTGTGCATGTAATTCTTGGAGCGCGCTGATATAACGAGGTTCGGAAAAATAGTGATT
>CAZKHT010000068.1:10585-11880 GCA_964552595.1 uncultured Burkholderiales bacterium | reverse complement strand
AAGCTTTTAAATCGGACTTAAAAACTGACCCTGCGTCAATTCTCGAAATATAGGTAAATATGACAATGCGTCATAAGCCGCTTGCGGCGTGCCCAGCCTAGCCCATCAAACCCGGCGTAAATGGGAATCAGACACCTTATTTTTGCGAAGGAAATTGCGATGAAGCGGGTAACACAATGGTGTTTAACATCATTTATTCGGCATTATTGCCGAGTAGATTGATGTTTTTGTACTCCATAAATCTATCACCCCGGAACGTATAACGAAAAGACTCAAGTGACGCCACCCGTCATCAATATCGTTTCTGCCGAACAAGTGGAGACTTCCGCATCCATCTAAAGTTCGATGACGGCACGGAGCAAACGGTAGACTTTGGATCCTTTCTTACCCATGCTCACCATCCTGACATTCGCGCCTGGCTAAACCCCTTGCGATTTCCGACTTATAGCCTGGAATACGGCGAACTGGTTTGGGATGACTACGATGCATGCTTCCCTGTGATCGACTTGTACCGCAATCAGATTGAGCGTCCCGCACCGCATGAATCGATGGCTTAAGCAAGACATTTAAGATGGGCGCAGGATAAACGGTATCTCTGCCTATTATTGCCCTCCGGCGCTGTTTCAAATGGGCGAAATCAATATGAACGTAATTGGAAAACCTGCTACCCCGCAATGTTGACGGAGTTCGCACGCCGGCGGCGGGGCTATATCTATCGCGGGTATATTCCTAGTCTTGATTCTTCTTCTCGTGCTATTTGACACCGGTCGTTCCACCCTTTGGGCTTTTGTAGCTATCTCCCTAGGACTAGGTACCGTGAGTTATAACCTCTACGCAGGAAATAAATGGTATCGCTGTCCTATATGCGAAGCACCAATTATGAGTTATTCGCACGGCGAGAATTTGAAGCCGGATGCTTGCTATAAGTGCAGTACCCCGCTTACCTCTTGAGAGCCCCTAGGCTGGTAATTAGCTTGCATCACATTTTCGATCACCGAATTACTCCGGAGCAGCTTTTAGAAAATTGAAGCTTTAAGTCGTCAAGGCTTGACTTCCTTTTCCTAACCTCCTATATTCAACCTTATGGTTGAATATAAATCCGCAGGCGACCAAAAAAGCGTCGCTCGCTTAGACGCCGCCTTTACGGCCATGGCCGATCCGACCCGGCGCGCGATACTTGCTCGGCTCGCCCAAGGTGACGCGCGCGTTACCGATATCGCCGGTGATTTTCCGGTATCGCTGAATGCCGTGTCCAAGCACATCAAGATATTGGAGCGCGCGGACCTGGTACGGCG
>CAZKHT010000068.1:0-10575 GCA_964552595.1 uncultured Burkholderiales bacterium | reverse complement strand
GACGCGACCATATGCTTGCGCTTAACGCTGAGCCCATGGCCGAAGTCGTTGAATGGATAACGTACTACCGCCAGTTTTGGGAAGACCAATTGGCGTCTCTTGAAACTTTTGTCATCAACCAGCGCAAGCGCGCAAAGAAAGGAATACGCAAATGAATGCCGTCGCCAACGTTCCCAGTATTACCGTTAAACGCAAGATCGCCGCACCTGCACAACAAATCTTCGACGCCTGGCTGAACCCCGCTTCCCTCGCGCAGTGGATGCGCCCTTGCAGTGTGTCCACGCTCTCTACCGTCAAAGTCGATGCGCGCGTGGGCGGCGCTTTTGAAATCATCATGCACGTGGATTCCGGTCCGATAAGCCATAGTGGCATCTACCAAACCATCAGCCCACCCACGCTTCTCATCTTCACTTGGAATTCTCGACACGCCGGGCAGCATGACTCGTTGGTGACGGTAGAATTGCGTGCGGACGGTGACACTACCGAAGTCATCATCACACACGAGCACCTACCCGAGGAAGTTCAGGCGGGCCATATCGGCGGCTGGACCGAGATTTTGGAATCGCTCAAGAAAACGATAGAGGGTTAATGCCCCGCGTCAGGAGCATTCCGTATTTCTCATAAACAAAACGCTGTCCGCCAATATGGGCGTAATAAAACGCAAGCCTCTGGCCAGGGAAATCAGCATACTGGAATGTCCCGCGCCGGGGAAGACCATTACTTGCGCATGACCGCCCTTCTTGTTGATCGCTTCAGCCAGGCGGGCACTGTTACGCGGATTGACGCGAGTATCGCTGTCACCGGTGAGGAGCAACATCGGCGGGGCGTCGCCCTCGGCATAGAAAATCGGTTGCGTGAGCATGGGATCGCCGGCGTTGCTGAATATGGGTTGAATATCGGCCGCGAAGGGTAAGAAATCGTACGGCCCCGCCAAACCGACGAAACCGCAGGGCTTGATCTTGCTGCCCGCCGCGCGCCGCAGTGAGCTGTCCATCGCGACCATAGCCGCGATGTAAGCCCCGGCCGAATGGCCCATGACAAAGATCCGGCGCGGGTTGCCGCCCTTGGCGCCTATATGCGTTTCCACCCACTGATAAGCCGCCGCGCCATCGGCGTTGAAGGCCGGCCATTGGACCTCTGGATACAAGCGATAATTGGGAATGACAGTGATGTATCCCTGTGAGGTCAGTGCCTCCGCCGCGAAACGGTATTCGTTTTTTTCACCGCTGCGCCATCCCCCGCCGTAAAAGAAAACGACCACATCGGCATTGGCTTGCACCGCGTCCGGCGTGTACACATCCAAAGTTTGCCGCGCACCGGCGCCGTAGGGAATGTCGCGTTCGACTGTATATTGGCCTTCGCCGGCGATGAGATTAACTGCGGAGAGTGCGGAGCAGCCTGCGCCCAGCGTCGCAAAAGCGCCTACGCATAGCCACACGCTTAGACGCCTGAAAGTATTTTTGAGAATAATAAACGCTCGCCTAGGAGTGATTGATCGTGCTTTATGAAATCCACTGCATGACCGCAGAACTTGGAAACTAAATCATGCCGCCATTAATAGATAAAATCTGACCGGAGATATAGCCGGCTTTTTCCGAGGCCAAGAAACTCACGAGATCGGCGACTTCTTGCGGTTGCCCGGCGCGCTTCATGGGTACCAAACGGTCTATGACTTCTTTGCTGAATACACCTTCGGTCATGGCCGAAGTAATAATGCCGGGCGCGATGGCGTTGACCGTGATGCCGCGGCTGGCGACTTCCAGCGCTAAGGATTTAGTCGCGCCATGCAAGCCGGCTTTCGCCGCGGCGTAATTGGTTTGCCCACGATTACCGGCAATCGCCGCCACCGATGAGATATTGATAATGCGGCCCCAGCGCGTGGTGATCATAGGCATGAGCAGCGGTTGCGTGACATTGAAAAAACCATTCAAGGATACCGCGATCACCCGCGACCATTGCTCCGCGCGCATGCCTGGCATTACGGCGTCGTCGTGGATGCCGGCATTGTTGACCACGATTTGGATCGCGCCCTCTTCCAATAGCTTGTGCAGCGCCGTCGCGCTGGCTTCCGCATCGGCCACGTCGAAAGCCAATGCGCGCGCCGCGCCACCCGTAGCCGTAATCTGCTCCGCGACTTGCTCGGCTTGCGCCAATTTGCTGTGCGCATGCACATAAACGTAATACCCATCCGCTGCCAGCTGGCGCGCGATGGCCGCGCCCAGACTACCGCTGCCGCCCGTGACCAAAGCGCGTTTCACGGTGCACGCTCCGCGTCCAACACCACGGTGGCGCGACCTTGCAAAACCGGATCCGTGTTAAAAGACAAGGTGAATTGATATACCGCCAAACTGGCGGCGCCCATGACTTGTTCCGCCACAATGATCAAATCTTCCTCCACCGCATCCAAGCGCGCGCGTCGCCATTGAATATCTCGCAAGCCGGCCAAATAGCCTGCCCGTGGCTTATCGCCGACCAGGCCGCTGAGTGCGCCATGGATCGCCATCGCCTGCGCGGCGTATTCGATACCGCATAAGACCGGCAATTGATCGCCTACGCGTAAAGGGTTATCGCTAGATCGATGGCTGCGCGCAATACAGCGTATCGTCGTAGCATCCCATTCCAGCACGCCGTGCAATAAACACATGCTGCCGCTGTGCGGAATTTTTGCGGCGATGGCGGCGTGATCTAGGCGCATGGGCTGACTCGCACTCCCACTACGCTATCGGCCATATATTTAAACCCCACGGTCTCTGAACTCTCCCGCGCCAAGACTTGCAATAAAGGCAAGGCACGCGCCGCCGGTATGGTCTTACGCAAATTTTCTAATTCCGCTTGCGCCATCACGCTCGGCGCGATACCGGCGCTCAAGATTTCTAAATCTAAACTGGCGATGGCCTGTGCTGTTTGCACCGCGCTTAAGACCAAGGCCACTGCGAAATGACCCCCTATGGGACGCACAGTATGTAGGGGCTCAGGATAAGCATGATCATAAGCAATCAAACCCACGGTGCAGTGACCGACCACTGCCTGCGTCGCAGCCTCGACTAAACCCGCGACGAAACTCATATCGTGGGCGCAAATACTGGTGGAAGCTTGTTGCGCGCCCGTGGCGATGCTCCAGTAACCTGCCGCCGCGTTGTGTACTGAATTATGAAAGCGCGTGGGCGAAACCTCCGCCGCGGCAACGGCCAAGGTCTCGCAAATCTGATGCACATTATCGCCGTCACCGCCGGAGGAAGTGAAGACGCTGGCGGTTTGTCCCGGGTCGCGTTGGGCGTGACGAAAAGCGCCGCTGCCCACGGCCAGCGCCAGCTTCACCGGCACTCCGGTGCGGCGCCGTTCCGCCGCCGGCAATAAATCGCTGGCACTTAATACCGTCGGTGCCGAGATATAAGGCTGCGCGCCGCGTAATACGGCTTGCGCCTCCGCCCAATTCGCCAAGCCCGGCCCTAGCACTTCCACGCCTTCGATATACACGCGCATCAGCCGCGCCCCAAGACCAAGCTGCAATTACTCCCGCCGAAGCCGAACGAATTACTCAACACGCGGCGCAGTGCAGCGGTGCTGTTTTCAATTTGATAATCACAGCGTAGGGCAGGATCGCGAACTTCGGTATGCAAGCTGCCGGGGCGCATATTATTTTGCATTGCCAATACCGACAGCAAAGCTTCGGTGATGCCGGCGGCGCCCAGCAAATGGCCGGTCCAGCCCTTGGTGGAACTGCAAGGGACCGCATCTCCAAACAAGGCACAAACCGCTTGATCCTCGCTGGCATCATTGGTCTTGGTGGAAGTGCCGTGCAAATTAATGTAATCAATATCAGCCGCCGCTAGGTCCGCCGCGTCTAGCGCGCGCTGCATTGCGAGCTGCGCGCCCAAGCCTTGCGGATGGGGCGTGGACATGTGATAAGCATCGCAACTCTCGCCCACGCCTAATACGCGTATGGCGTCGGGTGTCTGCGCCTCATCTTTTTCCACCAATGCAAAGCCCGCGCCTTCGCCCAAGGAAATGCCATCACGCCGCGCATCGAAGGGCCGGCAAGGCGCGCGCGATACCAAGCCCAGGGAATTGAATCCATACAAGGTCGTCAGGCACAGACTATCTACCCCACCGACCACCGCCGCATCGCATAGCCCGGCGGCTATCATGCGCGAAGCATTGCCAAACACTTTCGCGGTGGACGAACAAGCCGAGGACACCACCACCGCCGGGCCCCTTAAGCCTAAATAACGTTGCACGAAATCCGCCAGCGAATAAGTGTTATGGGTTTGCCGATAATGAAAATGTGCGGGTAAGGCGCCTGTCTCTGGGTCGCGCTGGCGATAGGCCAACTCGGTGTGCAATAGGCCCGAGGTGCTGGTCCCCATGAATACGCCTACGCGTTGCGCACCGTATTTTTCGGCTGCTAGCGCCACGGCGTGCGCAAAGCCATCTTGTTCCAAGCCCCACTGTGCTAAACGATTATTGCGGCAATCGTAATCGCTTAAATCGGCACGCACCCTGGCCTCGTCCAAGCCCGGCACTTCGCCGACGAAAGTTTCCAAGGCCACATCGTAAAAATGACAGGCGCGCAAGCCCGAGCGGCGTTGGCGCAAAGCCTCAAGATTGGCTGCGGCGCCGGCGCCTAAGCTATTCACTAAAGAGAAATGGCGAATCAGAAGTGGTTGCAAGCAGAATTAGCTGTAATCAACGAATGGGAACGAGGTCTTGCAGTATAGAGTAAAGCCGGCGAAAGTTTAACCCGAAGAAAGCGGCGCGTGGCCTCTTCAGCGCGCCGGCTGCAAGGCCATGGGTAAGGACACGGCCTTTAAGCCCCGCTGTTGCAAGGCAGCCAATAGTTCAGGCAATACGCTGAGCACGGACGGCGGCTGGGCGGGATGATGTGCGCCATCGTGTAGCAACAAAATATCGCCCGCCGCCAAGTCGCGCAGCAAACGTTGCAGCACCCGTTCTGGATTATTCGCCACCCCGTCGTAGCCGCGACGGGTCCAGGACACATAGCCCAGATTACGCCGGGCTAAAACATCATCTAAAAGTGGACTGCGCAAGCCCGCCGGCGCGCGGAAATACGCCGGCGCGCGGCCGATAATATTCTGAATCGCCCCCTGCGCCTTATCGACTTCGCGTTTCAAATACGCCATCCCAAAAAAGGGAAAAGCATAGGCGTGGCGATAGCTGTGATTCTCCACGCTGTGGCCGCGGCGCGCGATTTCACGCAATAAATTGGGATGGGCTTCGGCTTTGCGGCCTATCACGAAAAAACTCGCGCGCGCTTGATAGGCATCGAGCAAGTCTAAGACTTGGGGCGTAATAAGGGGATCAGGGCCATCGTCAAAAGTCAGCGCGATTTCTCCCCGCGCGCACGCGCTGGACGGAAGCCGCGTCAGGCTAGGGCCCAAGACCTTGCCCCGTGGCCAGAGTACCGCTGCTGATAATAAAAAATGATTCAGTACCACCGCCGCGAGTAACCACGGCGACAGCGCGGGACTCAGCAACCAGAATAAAAGCACTAGGGCGTGAAGCGCGAATGAAAATTGAAAGGCCCAAGGCAAAGCCCAGTGGCGCTTGCCCGGAATCGCGGGCGTAGGTGCGTTGCGATTCACGACGCCGCCCCCCAGAAATTTCCCCGCGCCAGCCAGGCTTGCCATAAGCCTCTCCAACTTGGCCAATCATGTCCGCCGGCGAGCGCAAGGCTGCGTTGCGGCGGCAGACGCTGGGCCAGAATTTTACTGGCGAGGACAAAGCGATCATCCACGCCATAGCCCAAATAAAATTGATTAAACGGCGGCTGACCCAAGGGGACGGATTTTAACCAATGCAAAAATTCGCGCTCATGATCAGAGGCGATATCGCCCGCCTCCCATGCCGCCAGGCCACCCGCCGCATGCACTTCCGCAATCAAGCCGCGCGTCGCGAGAAAAGGCGCCAGTACGATGATGCCGGCGATGTGCTCGGGATAAACACGCGCGTAACGCAAACAGCCCAGCGCGCCTAAAGAAATACCTAAAAGCCAAATCGATTGCCCAGATTTCGCGTGTAGGGGCGCGATGACATCATGGTGCAAGCGCTCAACTATGCTGTGCTCCAGATAATGATCGACATGGGTATCCAGCGCCCCCACATCGCAAGCCGCACCACGCTGCCGCAGCGCGTCAATAAAGCCATGCCGGAAAAAATCTTGCGCGGTATCGCGCGCGCCCGGCAACATCAGCAATAGCGTAGGTGCGGGCTCGGTGTACGCGTAATCGAAGCGTGCGCTGATCGGCGCGCGGGTGGCAACCAATTCCGGCTTCATGTGCTTGGATGCTTTCCCGCAACGCCTGGCGCCGCTAAAAAAATCGCGGAGAAAATTAAACTGAGCACCGTGCCGGCGGCGACGGTGATGCCTATTGCTTGCAGCACGGGCGCATGTGAAAAACCCAATAAGCCGAAACCGATGACGGTAGAGAGATTGGCGAAGACAAGAGACGCCAGCATGCGCCCGCGCTCATCCGCGGCGTCTTCGCGTCTATCAAAAAACAAAGCGTAATTGGATCCTATGGCCACCACCAGGAGTAGACCCACTAAGTGAAACAGCGTCAACACTTGTCCGCTTAAGACCAGGCCCGCGCTCACCACCAGCACCGCCGCGGCCAGGGGCAGTAGAACGCGCAGCACGCGGACGATAGCACGCAGACTCAAGAGCAATAAAAACACTATCACCGCGAACCCTATCCAAGCCGAGCTTAAGGCATTACGCAAATAGCTGCGGTAGAGTGCATCCGATTCGGTTTTCAAATCCAGCAAGACCGCGTTCGCGTCGCCGTCGGAAACTTGTCGCGCAATCTCTACCGGCGCGCGCACGCCGCGTAAGGGCAGCATGGCCACCCAATCCGACCCGCGCCGCACCAGCAAAGAATCGACTTTCAAAGCTAAATTGGTCCCGCGCAAATCTTCGCGCGTGACCGCGGCCTGTGTTTTTGCCGTAGCCACGGCGGCGTAAAAAGGCGCGAATAAATCGGCGCGAAACGGCAAACCGCGTTGCGCCGCTTGTAAATTCGCGCGCAGCACATCCTCCTCGGGCAAGGCTTGTTGGCGCGCGGTTTGCATCGCGCGGCTAGGCAAATAATGGCTGGCGGCATCTATTCCCGCCAACATGCCCTGGCTCAGCAGCGGCTGTAAACGCGCTTCCACTTTCTCGCTGGCGCGCAACGCTGCTTCTTGGTTAGGCGCATGAATGACGACGAGATGCCGGACGTCGGGCGCGCCTAGGGCCTGACGCATAGACTCATCTTGTTTTTGTTGGTGCAAAGGCACGGGGCTGAGGCTGGATAATTGATCATTCCAATACGCCCCGCGATGCAGCAATAAGCCTGCGCCAACGAGGAATAACAACACCATGGTCGGCTTCGCTAGGCGCGGCGCCAGACGCACGGCGCCGAGTATGCTAGGAGCGATCACGCCTACGCTGGGGGCGACAAAATTCTGAGGCAATAACACCGGCAACACCCAGCGCGCGGTGAGGACGGCGACGATGAGGCCAACGATGGAAAACCATCCCAGTTGCGCGAGCCCGGAGAAGCCCGAAAACAAGAGTGCGCTAAAGCCGCAAATCGAGGTCAACACGCCTAAGCGCAGCGTAGGCCAAATGCGTCGCAAGGTGGTCTCGGCGCTTTTGTCGCGGGTGATTTGAGTGAATAAATAAATTGCGTAATCCACACCCTCGCCTATCAAGGTGACGCCGAAGCCCAGCGTCAATCCATGCACAGAGCCGAAAGCCAAGCTCACGGCGGCGATCCCGGCGAGCGCGCCGCTAGCCACCGGCAAGAGCCCCAGTATGAGCACCCGGGGGGAGCGATAAAGCGCCAAGAGCAAAGAGGTAATCAGCGCAGTCGCAATCAGCGAAATCCGCCAGGCATCGCCAGCGATATGCGCGCGCGCTTCCACCGCGAACACGCCGGGACCGGTCAGAATTAAACGTGGCGCTGGGCTCATGCCCGCGACGGCTTGCGCAAACGCCTGTTGAATTTTTTGCACCGCCCGCTGTTGCGCATCCATATCGGAACCCGGTGCCTGCGTTTGAGCCACCATTAAAGCCCGCTTGCCGTCGGGCGCGAACCACACGCCATGGTGTAAATTGGGCTGGGCCTGGCCTTGGAATTGATCGATTAAGCGCAACAATTCGCCGCTAGGATCTTCGGGTAAAACGCCTTTAAGCAAAGCCCCGGCGGGCGAGCTCAGTAATTGCAAATCGTCTTCCAGGGCATCGCGCAGCGCGGCGACAGAAAAATGTGCGGGCGCGATGGCGGGACTGAGTAGATAACGATTGCGCCAAAGAAAGGTTTGGTCCCGCTCATTATTTTGTGTCGCGCCATTTTGGACAGACGCGAATTCGGGGGCCGTTCGTAATTGCTGTGCCATGGCCTGGCTGACGCGCGCCAAGTTTTCGGATGGCGCACCTTCCAGGCCTACTAAAATCAAACGCGACACCACCCCATCGCGTAATTGCTCCACCAGCACGCGTTGCGCCGGCGTCGGGGAGCGCGGAAGAAAAGCCGACATATCGGTATCGACCGGCGCGCGCAGCACAACGAATATCGACAGCGCAACCACAAGCAACCATACAACAAGCGCCCGCCGTGGCGCTCGCCTCATGTATCGCTCTCGCTAATGGTCATGACGGAATGATCGCCTTGAGTTTCCATGACCTCTACCCGCGTCAGGCGATTGCGTTTGCCGGCGATGCGGATTTCGCGCACCACATCGCGCACCTCGGGATCAGTGGGCATTAAAAGCAATTGCCATTGCCCGGCCTCGCCTTCCAGCGTCACTCGATAAAATTGTTGCAGGGCCGGCAGGTCTCCCGCCAGTGTGGCGCGTATGCTCTCGACGAAGGCCCAGAGGAGCGGGTATTGCTTTAGGCTCAGCGTGCGACGTTTGCCTTTGACATCGACGCTCAATGTATCGCCATCCAAAATCATGGTTTCGGATTTAGGCGCGAGCGTGAGTTTTTCCAAATGCGCGGGCGCGGTGTAAGCGAGCTTGCCGCTGGAGACCAGAGGTTGATCTAGCATGCCCAGGTATTTGCGCTCGGTAAATTTATTTTTAGCGCTTTTTACTTGCGCCAGACTCTGCATGAGTTGCGGCAAACCCCATTCTGCCGGTGCCGAAGTCGCTACGCCCGCGGCCAGAGCGAGATGGGGGGCAGCCAGCAGCGGCATGAATATAACAAGCCAAGCCCAAGCACGTAACACCTTAATGCCAGAAGTCATAGAAGTTGAACCAGTTAAAAGGATGCTTGCGGCAAAAGCTTTCCAAGTGCGCGATGTAATTTTGCATAGCCGCTTCCACCGCGGCCTCGCGCTCGGGGCGGGGCACATTCCGCATATCGGCTAATTGTATGAAATGAATTTCATAGCGCTTGCCCCCGCGATAAATTCCTAGCATGAGAAATATCGGCCGTTTCAACATCAAGGCAATCCGAAAAGGTCCCAATGGCCAGGGCGCTTCACGTCCCAAGAAGGGGCGCCTGACCACCCCTTCCTCGCGTATGGTCCGATCGGCCAACATACCCACAAATTCACCGCGCTCTAGAGCTGCTTCCACTTTCAACATGGAATCCACTTTACCCAGGCCTATGATCTGCTGCTTAAGCTGAGGATTGATCGCATACAAGACGGCATTAATTTTCTGCGCATTGTCTTCGTACATCACCAGATTCATAGGGGGGACTCGTGTCGCGCGCCCCAAGGATCGGATAATTTCAAAGCTGCCTAAATGCGCACCTAGTAATAAGCAGCCTTCACCATGCGCGTTCATGCTATCGACTAAGGCTTTGCCGAAGGTTTCGACTTCGAATTCTTCGAATCTATTGTTCAATAAAAATATCCGGTCCAAGACCGTGGAGGCAAAAAAATGGAAGTGCCGAAATAAATCGGCGGCCTTGGGTGTACGCCCCAGAACCTGCGCCAGGTATTCGCGCGAAGCTTTGCGCGCAGGCGCCGAGAACAATAAAAAATAAACACACACCGGATACAACAGCAAACGCACCGGCGCGCGTCCCAGACGCAGCGCCAAGGGCACCACCCAACGCATGACACGGGCGCTGCCCAGCTCCGGGCGCGCCACCCATTGCGGCACCCGGGTGCTTGGGCCGGCCACTCCCGCATTCTCTAATTGGCTGTCGTTGGGGCTACGCATTTGAATACACCACTGAGTACGACATGTTCCGCCGTTGCGCATTGGAATTTGATTTCATTTTGTGTCCGCTCAAAATCTAGGACATAGGCTTCACCCGGGCGCAAGGGATGGGTAAATTTGGCGGATTTCAAACTGCATTGATCGGGCACGCCCGTGCTCAGCATGGCGGTCCACACCTCCGCCAACAGCAAAGCGCCGGGAATAATCGGATTACCCGCGAAATGCCCGGCGCCGCTGGGATGCTGGGCCGCAAAGCAGAGATTTAAACGCGGCATACTAGTTTTCGTTTACCGCGTGGGCTTGTTGCAACTCCGATAAGGCCGAGCGTGGGAGTTTACCCGGTGGATTACGCGGCACGGGCGAGACGAACAACGAAGGCCGTAGCAGGGAAACAGG
>CAZKHT010000067.1:0-11937 GCA_964552595.1 uncultured Burkholderiales bacterium | reverse complement strand
AAATTGCGCGGCGGCATCCTGCTGCGCCCGCAATAAATCGACGCGTAGTTGCAACATCGCGGCGAAGCGCGCATCCACCGTGTTGCCTTCTGCGGCGAGTTTAATCGCCGGCGCCAGACTGGCTCGCAAGGGCAGGTGGCCATAGTGTTGCGCGAGATACACCAAACCCGCAGGCAAGCCGGGAATCGCAGCGGCGCGCGCTCCTATCAAAGAAGCATTGGCAATCGGCGTCCCGGCGGCATCTAAATACATATTCGCTGTCGCCGCGCGGGGTGCGGTTTCGCGCGCATCCAGCATGCTCGGTTTCGCGTCGCGGGTACGTTGTAATAAGAAAAAACCGCCACCACCCAAGCCCGAGCTGTAAGGTTCGACCACGGCCAGCGTGGCAGCGACCGCGACCGCGGCGTCGAAGGCATTGCCGCCTTGCTGCAAGATAGTTTTACCGGCGGCAGTGGCGAGGGGATGGGCACTGGCGATGGCGGCGTTGGCAAGCGCCGCCCGCGCGCTGGCCGGTGCGCTGAAAAACAGCGCGAGTACAACCAAACAAGAACGAATAAAAAACGCGGCAGTCGGGGGACGCGCTTGCATGCGCTAGCGCGGTGTTTGCCAGCAGTTATTCGGCGTGTCGTATTGCAATTGCAGTTGCTCCAAGGGCGCGATCACGCTATAGCGTACGCCCAGCACGTCCAAGCCTTTGCGCCAATACAAGGCCAGCTCATTTTTATCGCCTATGCTGGTGACGCTACTATTGGCATTGACCCGCATGGGCTGACCATATTTGGTGTTATAGGCATTGATGATAATCACCAGGTTGCGGTTGGTGGGCGCCACGTCTTGTTGCAAGCCGGCTAATTTGTCATTGCAAAAATCAAACACGAATTGCCGATTACTGCCTTTTTCCGGTTGATCATAAGCGATCAAGGTTTGCGCGGAATAGTCTTGCACTTTATCGAAGCTATAGGTCTTCAAGGCCTCTTTCACTTGATCCTTGGTCATGCCGCTTTTAAACGCATCCACCTCAAAAGCGAAAGCGCTGGCGCTCAAAATCCAAAACACCACAATTATCGATATACGCTGCATGGGAAAGTCTCAGTAATTAAAATCGCCGGTTGATGCTGCAACATAATGCGATAAGTGCGATATATGGCTTCGCCGCCGCTCTGCGCGGAGAGCACATTGCCGACGTCGAGAATCTCCCGATAGCTCTCCAGACCGCGCTCCCGCAATAACTCGCCTATGCCTATGCGGCCTTGCTGTAAGTCTTCACGCAAATGTTCGGGCAAGGCTTCGCTCTTGATTAGGGAATGCGCCCAGGTATAAATTTGCCCTGTCTCCGCGCCGCGTAAACACACCTTGCGCTCCAATACGGAACTGCCCGCCGCTAGCTGTAAAGCCGGCACGCCTTGCTGCAAGCGTATAGGTGCTTGGCCTAAATTTTCGACCTCCACGCGTTCCCAGAAATATGCCTCCAAACTTTTCGTCACCGTTCCATCCGCGACCAACAGGGTACGCAAGAAAGGCGGTAAACGTTCCATATGCAAGGCTTCATTTTTGCTATTGGTAACGATGCCGCCGGGGACATAGCCGCGGCTATTGAAAAAGGCTTGCATAGGAAGAGGAATGGTATGTGGCATAGCGTGCGTGAGCCAGCATAGTACTAACCTTCTTTGCGCTTGACCAGTTGC
This sequence comes from uncultured Burkholderiales bacterium, assembly GCA_964552595.1. Taxonomy (GTDB): domain Bacteria; phylum Pseudomonadota; class Gammaproteobacteria; order Burkholderiales; family Thiobacteraceae; genus RBG-16-58-11. The sequence continues at coordinate 10,252 of CAZKHT010000067.1, read as the reverse complement.
GTCCATTCCTAACCGACGGAGGTCTCATGGCGGTTTCGCGAGGCTGGCACTAAAATGGGTTATTTGAAGGGAAGAACCATGACGGGCAATCGTTTAGGTCTGGAACAAGCAACCTTTGGCGGCGGTTGCTTCTGGTGTCTTGAAGCGGTGTATGAGCAAGCGCAAGGCGTGAGCACGGTGGTCTCGGGCTATGCTGGCGGTGCCCGTCCTAATCCCACCTATGAGCAAATCTGTACCGGCGTGACCGGCCACGCCGAGGTCGTGCAAATTACTTTCGACCCGCAAGTGATCTCCTATCGAACCTTGCTGGAAATCTTTTTCACCATACACGACCCCACGACCTTGAATCGCCAAGGCAACGATAGAGGCACGCAATACCGCTCGATTATTTTTTATCACGATGAATCGCAAAAAACCACGGCCCAGCAAGTGATGCAGGAGATCACCCAGGCCGCGATTTGGGATGGCCCCTTGGTCACGCAGCTTCAGCCCTTGGAACATTTCTATCCCGCCGAGACTTATCACCAAGCGTATTTTCGCGGTCATGAAAACCAGCCCTATTGCCAGGTGGTGGTGGCGCCTAAAGTCGCCAAGTTCCGACAAAAATTCGCGAACCTGATTAAACCGGGCATGGCCGGCTAGGCCATTTTTTTTACGCTTTTTTTACGCGGGCGCGGGCAGACTGTACGCAAAATTGACACCGTGCAGGCTAAGCTGCCCCTATGTCACTCCCCGCTTCCCTAAGATCTAAACAGTGCCGCGCCTATTTGGGCGCCTTAGCCGCTTGTGCCATCGCCGCCGCGGTCGCCGCGCCTTTGCGCCTTCATCTTGAGCTGAGCAATACGGTGATGTTATTTTTGCTCGCGGTGCTTTTGGTGGCGGTGCGTTGGGGGCGTGGCCCCGCGGTAGTGGCGGCATTTGTGAGCGTGGCGCTGTTCGACTTCTTTTTTGTCCCGCCCCGGTTTTCTTTCGCGGTCAGCGATATTCAATATTTGATTACCTTTCTGGTGATGCTGGCAGTGGCTTTAATCACGGGGCAACTTACCGCGGGCTTGCGCAGCCAAGCCGCCCTCGCAAAACACAAACATCAGCAAACCCAAGCCCTTTACGAAATGGCCAAAGACTTAGCCGGCGCACTCGCGCTGGGACAAGTCAGCGACATCTTGAATCAATTTTTGCAGTCCCAACTGCAACTGAACGCCACGCTCCTCACCCCGGACAAGCAGGGAACACTGCGCGCCGTCGTCGCGTCGGATTTTCAAATCGATATGCAGTACGCACTCATGGCTTATGAGCAAGGCCAGGTGATAGAAGACAATGACGTTTCCGCCTTCGGCCAAGGAGCGATTTATTTTCCCTTGCGCTCGTCGATGCGCGTGCGCGGGGTGTTCATCGTCGCGGCGCAAGATCGTCGTTCCACGCTGCATGAACAAAAGCCCTTGTTGTCCACCCTCGCCTCTTTAGTCGCTATCGTTGTGGAGCGTCTGCACTATGTTGAGGTGGCCCAGGCGGCGCAGCTGGAAACCGCGTCCGAGCGTTTGCGTAGTTCGATTCTGTCCGCGCTATCGCATGATGTGCGTACGCCGCTGACCGTGCTGGTGGGCCTGGCGGAATCTTTAACCTTGGCTAAAACGGCGCTGCCCGCTGCCTCCTTAGAAACCGCACAAGCGATACGCGAACATGCCTTAGGCTTGAGCAGCTTGGTCGGTAACTTGCTCGACCTGGCGCGCTTGCACGCGGGACGCGTGCGCCTGCGCAAAGAATGGCAGCCCTTGGAAGAAGTGGTCGGCGCCAGTTTGCAAATTTTAGGATCCGGCTTGCATGCCCATAGGATACAAACGGATTTAGCGGCGAACTTGCCGCTATTGGAATTTGATGCGGTATTGATGGAACGGGTCCTTTGCAATCTATTGGAAAACGCCGCCAAATACGCGCCGGCGCAAACCACGATCACGATACAGGCGCGCTTGGCCGACAAAGAGGTCGCCATCAGCGTCTGCGATGAGGGACCGGGATTTCCCAGGAATAACGAGCGCGAGCTGTTTGATATGTTCGTGCGCGGCGAGCCGGAATCAGCGATCGCAGGCGCAGGCTTAGGCTTAGCGATTTGCCGCGCCGTGGTGGAAGCCCACGCCGGCCGCATCAACGCGGTGAATCGCGAAGGCGGTGGCGCTTGCGTGAGCTTTACTTTGCCCTTGGGAGTGCCGCCGAGTGTATGCCTGGAACCCGATCTCGATAAGCGTGAGGACGCATGAACACGCTGAGTGCATCCATCCTGATCGTGGAGGACGAAAAGCAAATACGGCGCTTTGTGCGCGCGGCTTTGGAAGACGAAGGCTGCCGCGTATTTGAAGCGGAGACCGGTAAACAAGGCTTGAGCGAAACAGGGACACGCAAGCCAGAGATGGTGATTTTGGATTTGGGTTTGCCGGATATGGATGGCGTGCAATTCATCCAAGATGTGCGCGCATGGTCGGCCTTGCCGATTTTAATTTTGTCCGCCCGCTCCACTGAAGACGACAAGATTCGCGCTTTAGATGCGGGCGCCGACGATTATTTGACTAAACCTTTTGGTGTGGGCGAATTACTGGCCAGAGTGCGCGCTTTACTGCGGCGGCGCAATGGCGTTGCGGAAACCGGACCGCTGATTCAATTCGGCGATATCAGCGTCGATTTGTCGCGGCGTATACTGAATCGCGCCGGCGTGCCGGTACATCTCACTCAGATCGAATACCGGCTATTGAGTTTGTTGCTGGCCCATCCCGGACGCGTATTAACCCACCGATTTTTATTGCGCGAAATCTGGGGCCCGAGCTTTGTCGAGAGCAGTCATTATCTGCGGGTGTATGTAGGCCACTTGCGCCAAAAGTTAGAGCGTGATCCGGCGCAACCCAAATACCTTTTAACCGAAACCGGCGTCGGTTACCGTTTTCAAATTTAGGTCCGCCATGCCATCCGCCGCGCCCTCTCGCAAATCCGCCTTGGCCTTAGGTGCCCTAGGCATAGTCTATGGCGATATTGGGACCAGCCCCTTATACGCTTTAAAAGAAGTCTTCGCGGGCGCCCATCCCGTGCCTATCACGGCGGCGAATGTAAACGGCATTTTGTCCTTGGTATTTTGGTCGTTGACTTTAATCGTATCCGTCAAATATGTGATGCTGATCATGCGCGCGGATAACCGGGGCGAAGGCGGCATCATGGCCTTAACCGCGCTCGCCCTGCGCAAAGTCGAAAGCCCGCGCCAGCGCGCTTGGCTCACGCTTGCCGGCATAGCCGGCGCCGCGCTGTTTTATGGCGACGGCGTGATCACCCCGGCGATTTCAGTACTGTCCGCAGTAGAAGGTTTGGAAGTCGCGAGCCCGGCGTTTAAATCCTATGTAGTGCCTTTGACCATAGGCGTGCTCATCGTCTTATTCGCGTTTCAACGCAAGGGCACGGCCCGCATAGGCGCCCTCTTCGGCCCGGTGATGTTGTTATGGTTCGCGGTGTTGGCGTTGCTGGGGCTAGTGAACATTTTGCACGCGCCCTCGGTGCTAGCGTGCTTGAATCCCTTAGCCGCATTCCATTTTATGCGGGCGCATCCAAAACTGGGATTTCTCGCGCTCGGCGGCGTGGTCTTAGTGGTAACCGGGACCGAGGCTTTATACGCCGATATGGGGCACTTCGGTCGCAAGCCCGTGCAACTCGCTTGGTTCGCTTTGGTGCTCCCGGCTTTGGTATTGAACTACTTCGGGCAAGGCGCTTTGCTTTTACACCAACCCCAAGCCATACAAAATCCGTTTTATTTTTTAGCACCTCAATGGGCACTCTATCCCATGGTGATACTCGCGACCGCCGCCACTATCATCGCCTCGCAAGCCGTTATCTCGGGCGCTTTTTCGATGACGCGCGAAGCCATGCAACTCGGCTATTCGCCGCGCATGGAAGTGCAACACACCTCCGACCAAGAAATGGGGCAAATTTATATGCCGGGCATCAATTGGGCTTTATTGCTAGCGGTCGTGGTTTTGGTCTTGGGGTTCCGCAGTTCTTCCGCCTTAGGCGCAGCGTATGGCATCGCGGTGACCGGCACCATGGTCATCACCACGGTGCTTGCCCTAATCGTCGTCCGGCGTTTATGGCAGTGGAGTGTATTCAAAACCGGGATTTTAATTTCGGTGTTTTTAGTCATTGATATCGCTTTTTTCGCCGCGAACGCCATCAAGATAGAAGACGGAGGTTGGTTTCCCTTGGTATTCGGCGCCGGCGTGTTTGGCCTCATGAGCACCTGGAAACGGGGGCGGCAATTACTGCGCGCCCGTTTGGAAGATCAGGCAATACCGCTATTGCCCTTCGTCGATGGCTTGGCCACCAGCCAAATGAGTCGAGTGCCCGGCACGGCGGTTTTTCTAAGCTCTGATCCAAATGCTGTGCCGCACGCGCTACTACATAACATTAAGCACAATCGGGTTTTGCATCAACGCATCGTATTGACGACGGTGCGCATTGAAGATGTGCCGCATTTGGCGGAGGCTGAACGCATAACGGTAGAAGCATTGCCGCAAAATTTTTATCGCGTGCAAGTGCGTTTTGGATTCAAGGACGAACCGAATTTGCCGCACGCCTTGGCTTTATGCGAGGCCTGCGGCGGATCATTCGACACAGCGCAAACCTCTTTCTTTCTAGGCCGCGAGACTTTGATTCCCAGCTTGGGCTCGGGCATGCCGCTGTGGCGAGAAAAATTATTCATCGCCATGTTTCGTAATGCCGGGAGTATGGCCGATTTCTTTAACCTCCCTCCGAACCGGGTCATTGAATTAGGAAGCCAAGTCTTGCTGTAGAATTGAGTTGTGACACCTCATTTATTCGTTGATATTTCCTCCCATGGTTACGGTCATCTCGCGCAAACCGCGCCGGTCTTAAACGCATTGCGGCCGCGGGTGCCTGATTTGCGGTTGACGGTGCGCAGCGGTTTGAGCCGGGCGCAGATCAAACGGCGTCTGAACGGCCGCTTTACCCACATTCCGCATACCAGCGATTTCGGATTGATTATGCGCAATGCCCTAGAGGTCGATGTGGAAGCGAGTCTGGCCCGCTATCGCGCTTTTCACGCGACCTGGGAAAAGCGGGTGACGGAAGACGCGCTGTTGATGGCGCAGCGCCGTCCGCATGTGGTGTTGTCGAATATTTCCTATCTCACCTTGGCCGCCGCGGCGCGGGCGAAAATCCCGGCTTGGGCTATGGGTTCTTTGAATTGGGCGGAAATATTCGAGCCCTATGGTCGCGGTACGCACGGCGCGGAAGCGATGCAAGAACAAATGCGCCAAGCTTATGGCGACACCGAATGCTTTCTGCGTATCACTCCCGGCCTGCCCATGGCCGATATTCCCAAGCTCAAGGTGATAGACCCTATCGCCCGAGTCGGTCGCGATAAACGTCGTTTTCTTAAACCTGCTTTGGGCTTAAGCCAGGACACGCGCTTAATCTTGTTCGCCATGGGCGGCCTGCCCCTGACTTTGCCGAATTATGCTTTGCCGAATTTACCCAAAACGAAGTGGATAGCCAGCGCCGATAGCGGTTTGAAAGGCCCCGACGTCATTGCCTTGGAAAGTTTTACCATGGATTTTATTGACGTGATTGCTTCTTGCGATGTCTTGTTTACCAAAACAGGGTATGGGTCTTTTGTGGAGGCGAGCGCTTGCGCCACCAAAGTCATGTATGTGGAACGTCCCGACTGGGCGGAAGAGCCAGTTTTAAAGGAATGGCTGCATGCGAATAATGTGGCGCACGGGATTTCGCGCGCGGAATTTGACGAGGCGAATTACGCCCCCGCTTTGGAAAATTTATTGGCGGCACCTACGCGTGCGCCTGTTACACCTGCGGGCATAGACCAAGCCGCCGCGCTGCTCGCGGACCGTTTAATCCATCGCTAATCGCCGGCGTATTCAATAGCGCCTCTGCACCGAGAATCCAGCGCCGGTATGGCCTGGGCAATCAATGGTCTTCGATATGGGTGTAGGTCTCTTCGGCCGGCTCGCCGGTGTCGGGATCTATCCAGTCATTGATGCCGATCTCATCTTCGGCTTCATGCAGGGCCTCGGCCACATCGTCCGTGGCATCGCCCGACGCACCAAATTGCATATCGGCGACGGCCTCCATGACCGACGCAAAAGGTCCGTATTCCGCGCCGGAATCTTGATGCACCCAATAACATCCATCCGGACGCTCTATGATGCGGTTCTTATCATACTCAGGTGACAGTTCGGGAATCATTCTGGTCATTCTGCGTCCCTTTCTTTACATAGGTATCGAAAATGTTGCGAGAAAAAAAGCCAGCCTTAGTGTCGCGCCGAGGAAGGAAGCTGAATGGATAGGCGCGATACGTAATTTCTCACCATTGCTCCCGCAATGCAAGCCGCGTTCACATCTAATCGCCGGGCGGCGTCGCCTGCCAATTTTGTTGCAGAATTTTTTCTAGCCAGAATAAACCCGCCACGGTTTTTGCTTCATTGATATGTCCGCTTTGGATTTGATTTAAGGCGTCTTGCAGCGGCAAATGAAATACTTCAAGAAACTCATCTTCATCGGGCGCATGGCCCATCTGGGTTAAGCCGCGCGCTAAGTAATACACCAATCTCTCATCCGCGTAACCGATACAGGGATAAAGCGTGGTAACGTATTGCCATTCGCGCGCGGTGTAACCCGTCTCTTCCAACAGCTCCCGTTTCGCGCAACTCAAGTCGTCTTCACCGGAGTCGATTTTGCCTGCAGGCAATTCGATAAAGTCGCGTTGTAAGGGATAGCGGTATTGGCGCTCCAAGACCACCTGCCCATCATCCGTCATCGCCAAAATCACCACCGCTCCGGGATGCCGTATGTATTCGCGCGCAGAGGTATGGCCGTTGGGCAAGGACACCTCATCTCGATAAACTTGTAAGAGCTTGCCGGTAAATACTTTTTCGCTAGCAAGCTGGACTTCGCTCAAGTTTTTCTGCGCCTGCTCTGAGTTTTTCTTCATATTGCTCCTTGAAATTTTTTATGGCAGTGATAATATAACTTATAGCCTGAGTAAATTAGTCAACTTTAAAAAGACCGATTTCTCAGCTTTTTTAAGGACTTATATATTAGTTTTTACTAATTTGCTTAAGGAGATCATCATGAGCGGCGCATTAATTACTGGATTTGCCCCCGACGGTATCGTGACCGTTAACCGGGTTATTTTGAAGCCGGAATACACCGTGGAAGATTTGGAAGAGCGTGTAGCCGAGCTTTGCGAAAACGTTAAAACCTATCATTCCGAAACCGGCTTCGTCGGCGGATTTGTGATGATGAATACCGGTGCTGTTTCCAATGAAGGTTCCACCATAGGGAAAGCGGTGGAAAGTCCGCTGAAAGGCCGCGAAGCCTTGATCGTAACCTTCTGGCAAACCATGGAGCACCACGAAGAATCGCATCGCAGCCCGACCTTCCAGCCATTGTTCCAGAAAGTGTTGGACTTGTGCGAAAACGGCAATGAAGAAATCGCGTATCAAATGCTGTGGTCCGGCAAAGCTTATGATCCGGACCAAGCACGCGAAGCGCGGGCCGCGAAAGAGCGCTATCAACACGCTGCCTAAAAACAAATCGGGCACATCTCAAAGGGCCGAGCACTGCTCGGCCTTTTTTATTTTCGCCGCTGGCGCTTACAACTGCGGTGCGACGATGCGATCGGCGCGTTTTAACTCGGGGAACAATTTACTCCAGGCATAGGTGATGCAAAGCGCGCCTAAGCCTCCGAAAATCGCGGCCCCCACCGGGCCTAGGAAACGCGCCGCTACCCCACTTTCAAATTCGCCTAATTCATTGGAAGCGCTAATGAATAAACCGGAGACAGCAGAGACTCTGCCGCGCATGGCATCGGGGGTGACGATTTGCACCAAGCTTTGCCGCACGAAAACCGAGATCACATCCGCCGCGCCTAAGATGATGAGCGCGGCCATGGATAACGCCAGCCAATGCGATAGCGCGAACACCACGGTGGCGACACCGTAGACCGCTACCGCGCCCAGCATCCAGGAACCGGCATGGCGTTGTATCGGGCGCACGCTAAGGACCAGCGCCATTACCCCGCCGCCGATCGCCGGGCCTGAGCGCAGCAGCCCAAATCCTTCCGGACCGATTTGCAAAATATCGCGCGCATACACCGGCAATAACGCGGTCACACCGCCAAGCAAAACCGCGAATAAGTCTAGGGAAATTGCGCCGAAAACAACTTTGCTGCGCCAGATATACCGGAGCCCCTCGATGATCATGGTGCGCCGAGATGCGCTTTGCGCGGGTGGCCGTGTGTTGCCGCGTATCAAGGCAAAGGCGAGGACCGCCACTAAATACAAACCCGCCGAAACGCCGTACGCGGTCCGCGTCGACACTGCACTGAGAACCCCGCCCAGCCATGGACCGAAAACCATGCCGGCTTGTATGCTGAGAGAGTTCCAGGCGATTGCGCGGGGCAAGATATACGCGGGCACCAGCATCGGACCCAAGGCGCCCGAAGCCGGCATGGTAAAAGCGCGCGCGACGCCGAATAAAGCGGCCACGGTGAATAGACCCAGCAAGCTAGGATGCGGTGATAAAGATAAAACCACCAAGCTCAGCGCACACAGCGTTTGCAACGTTAGCGAGACCAGAATGATTTTGCGTCTATCGTGACGGTCGGAGGTTTGACCCGCCAGCAAGGTCAGAGCGAATAAGGGTAAAAATTGCGCCAGGCCCACCATGCCGACCAAAAAAGCGCTTTGTTCTATGCTGTGGCTGAGGCGGGCGATGGAATACACCTGCCAACCCAAAGTCACGCTTTGCGTGAGCGTGGCCAAGGTGGCGAAGAGCCGGCCGAACCAGAAAAACGCGAACGCCCGATGGCGAAAAATTTGTATTGATGCGAAAAGACTTTGCATGCCTCGATAGACACCGGCCACTACAAAAATGATTTAGACCAAGCCGGCCAAACTCAATTCGATTTTTAGATAGGCATACAAGATGGGCGCCAAGACCACGCCCGCCAAACCAAACGCTGCTTCCAAGGCCAACATCGCGATCAGCAATTCGATAGCGCGGGCGCGTATGGCGCTGCCCACGATACGCGCATTCAGAAAATATTCTATTTTGTGTATCGCCACCAGATAAATCAAAGAGCCCACCGCCACCACCGCGGAATGGCCCAGGCTGATCAAAACTATCATGGTGTTGGAAATTAAATTGCCCACCACCGGGATCAAACTAAAAAAGAAAGTCAGGACTATCATGGTTTTGACGAAGGGCAGATGTACGCCTAGCAGAGGCAATACGATGCCCAAATACACGCCTGTCGCGGCCGCATTGATTGCCGAAATTTTTGCCTGGGCAAATACCACTTGCCGAAAAGCCGTGGTGAAATTGAGTAAGCGTTCGCCCAAGGCACGGGTTAAAGGTCCGCCCTTGCCGTTGCTGATTTCTTGGATCGCCGCGATCACTCCCAAAATAATGCCTATGATAATTTGCGCCGCGATATGTAAAGCCGCGCGCCCGAAATGTTGCATCTCCTCGGCGTGCGTGCGTAGCCAGGTGACCACGTCCTTACGCATGTTTTCGGTATCCACGGGGAGTAAATCGCGGATGGCGTTAGGCATGGCATCGCGCGAACGGTCCAGAATTTCCGCCAGCTTGGCCATCAAGGCCGGCACGCTGCCGGCGTCCGAATGCAAAAACGCGAGCAGGCCTAAAGTCAGCGCGGTTAAGCCGCCGACGATCACCGCAGCTAAGAGCAACACCGCCATCAGCGTCGCCTTTTGATTGATGATAATTTTTTTGGGCAAGCGAGCCGCCAGCACATGCACCAACTCATGTACCAGTAACGCGGATATCAGCGCCGGCACTAAGTGCACTTGCAAAATAAAAAGCAAAGCGCCGCCGGCAAGTAGATACGAAGCCAATCGAATGCGCCGCCAATAGCTTTGCGGCAAACCTGCTTCGGGCGTGGGAATAGAATTCATGGCTTACCTCGCGCGCTCAAACCCGTTTGTTTTTATGACGAGGGCTAATATTGTGTATGCGCTAATGGGCGCGAAAAAATCAGTGTACTGAATTATCTTTGGATTGCACAAGCGGCATTCCCGATAAAACCACCGCGGGCTTTGAGCGAGATCACATAAGCCGGGCCAAAAAGAAAAAAGAGGTTACACGCAATGCGTAACCTCTTTATGAATTGGCGTCCCCAAGGGGATTCGAACCCCTGTTACCGCCGTGAAAGGGCGATGTC
>CAZKHT010000066.1:0-11952 GCA_964552595.1 uncultured Burkholderiales bacterium | reverse complement strand
TATCACCACCAAGGTGAGATAAGTCAGTAAGGGCAAAAGCCAAGGATTCAGTAAACGCAGGGTGAACACCATCACTCAATATTGCTTCGAAAGCCAAGGTTAGCATAGAGGATGTTGCGATCCCCGCCTATAAGCAAGCGCAGCGGCTAGCGCCTTACCGTTATAATAGATTTCTCTTGGTAGAACCCGAATACGGCGCGATTTGTGACCAAAAATGCAATTCCTCTTACCTGGGCGATCGCGGTCTTCGCGCACAATGAAGCGGCGCATATTGTCGCTAGTCTGCGCAGCATCGTCGCCGCCACAGCGCAGCCGCAAAATATTTGCCTCTACGTATTGAATAATGGCTCGCGCGATAACACGGGCCAAATCGTGCGTGAATTTATGCCGGAAGCGGGCGCGCGACTAGAGTTAATAGAGCTGAGCATAGGGGACAAGGCGAATGCCTGGAATTATTTCGTGCATGAGCTTGGCGCCGACGCCACTTTTTTTGGGTTCGTGGATGGTGACGTGACGCTGGCGCCGCGCGCACTGGATGAATTGCAAAACCGCCTGCAGCAAACAGCCTCGGCGCATATCGCAACCGGGGTGCCGTTTAGCGGCCGCTCACGCGAAAAACAATGGGCGCAACTCGAGCAAGGCGGCGGCGTACAGGGCAATTTATACGCCGCGAAGGCGGATTTCATCCGCGCTTTGCGCCTTGCAAATGTCCGCATGCCTATCGGCTTTGTGCGAGAGGATGGTCTGGTCAGCGCTTTTGCCATGTTTGATTTACATCCTGAAACCGGCACCTGGGATACGTCGCGGGTAGCGGTAGCGCAGAAAGCGGGCTTTATAGTTCCATCTTTACGCTGGTGGTCTTGGTCGGATATACGTTTGTATTGGCGGCGCCGCATCCGTTATAGCGTGGGGCATTTTGAGTTCCAATTGCTGCGGCCGCTTATTCTGCGGCAAGGTTTAAGCGCTATGCCGCGCGATACTTCCACGCTCTATTCCATGGGTGCGCTACCGACTTTGCGCTGGCGCGGAGGCAATACTTTTTTTGATTTTCTCGCGCTGCGTCGCATGCGCGCGCGGCGTAAGCACCCAACATGATTAACCGATTCCGCAATGCGATTGCGCTTGATTCGGTATCGATAACGCGGCGATATAGCCATGGATTTTGATGTTTTCAATGGCGACGCCGATGGCATTTGCGCCTTGCATCAATTGCGTTTACATGCACCGCGCCCCGCCACCTTGGTTACCGGCGTGAAGCGCGATATCGCATTGCTAAAGAACATTCCTTCCGTAGCGGATGCCCGCATCACGGTTTTAGATATATCGCTGGAAGTTAATCGCGAGGATCTGCTGCGCCTTTTAGAAGCCGGCGCGGCGGTGGAGTTCTTTGACCATCATCGTTGCGGTGAGCTGCTCTCGCATCCAAGTTTGCAAACGTATATCGATACCGATGCCCAGGTTTGCACCAGTCTAATCGTGAATCGCTATTTGCAAGGCAGATATGCGCTGTGGGCGGTTGTCGCGGCTTATGGTGATAATTTGGTGCATTCCGCCGAGGCCGAGGCGCAGTGCTTGGGGCTGGACGCGCCCGCCCGTTTAGCCTTGCGCGAATTGGGCGAATGTCTCAATTACAACGCCTATGGCGAAAGCGTGGAAGACTTGCTCTTCCCGCCCGCGGATTTATATCAAGCCCTGCATCGCTTTGACGACCCTTTTCGTTTCATCTCAGGGTCGCCTATTTTTTTTACTTTGCGCGAGGGCTATCGTCACGACATGGAAAGCGCTAACAACTTGACGCCGTCGCATCAATTTGCGGGCGGCGATGTGTATTGCTTGCCCGATGAAGCCTGGGCGAGGCGGGTAAGCGGCGTCTTCGGCAATCATTTGTGCAACACGCATCCCACAAAAGCCCACGCGATATTAAGTAAAACCAAAGCGGGATTTCGCGTCAGCGTGCGCGCGCCCTTACATCACGCGCAGGGCGCGGGGGATTTATGCGCTTTATTCATCAGCGGCGGCGGCCGTGCCGGGGCGGCGGGCATTAACCTTTTACCGGAAGAGGAGCTCGCGCGATTCTTGGGTTTATTCGAGCAGCAGTTTCCCGGTCTTACAAATTAAATCATGACGCATTTTTCGGAGCCGCCGCTATTTCCTTTAACGCCTTTATGGGTGGGGGACGAACGCGCGCAGGAATTAACACAGGCGGCCCGTGATTTTTTATCTTTGGATTTAAATGAGCATCAGTGCGCGGATGTCGAGATGCTGGCTTGCGGCGCGTATTCTCCGCTGCGCGGCTTCATGGGACGGGCCGAGACCGAGAGTGTGCGCAACCATATGCAACTGCTAGACGGTCAATTTTGGCCTTTGCCACTCACCCTCACCGCGCCGGCGCAAATATGTGATTGGCTACAAATCGGGCAGGCGCTGGCGCTACGCGACGCCGAAGGCTTTTTACTCGCGGTCTTAAACGTGAGCGAAGTCTGGCGCGCAGATGACGGGCAGACCTTTGTCGCCGGCGCGGTCGAGGTTGTGGCGATGTCGCAACACGTCGATTACAAGCACTTGCGCCTCGAGCCGCAGCAAGTGCGCGAGCGCTGGCGACGGCAAGTGGGATCCCGTTTATTCATCTTTCAGCCTGAGAGTGTCATCGCCTCCGCGCTACACCGGGCTGTACGCGCCGCCGCGCGCGCGCAAGGCGCGCATTTATTGTGGCAAGCGCTGACGGGGGCGTTTCATGGAAACGAGTCGATTTATTTTGCGCGCATACAGACGCATCTTGCACAGCAGCAAGCGATGGCGAATGAAGATGTATCTCTCGGATTGTTACCCGCGTTGCAAGTGCCTACAAATTTAGCCGGCGCTTTATTTAAGGCCCTTATTGCGCGCAATTTCGGTGCCACGCACGTCGGCTTAGCCGGGATAAGCGCAGACGCGCTCGCGCCCTATCAAGAGCGAGCGGGGATCATCATGGCGGCCCTGCCGGAAGCGAGCCCCAGCGAAGCCGCGCTAATCCAAGCAATGCAACAAAGCGACACAATTCCTGAAGAAGTGGCGACGCCGGAAATGCTGGCTCCGCTCAGGAATGCTTTCCCGCTACGCTGCGTACAAGGTTTCTGTATATTTTTTACCGGCTTGTCCGGCGCGGGAAAATCCACGTTAGCCAAAGCTTTAATGCTCAAATTATTGGAAGAAAGCGGGCGCCAAGTTTCCTTATTAGATGGCGATAGGGTGCGCAAAAATTTATCGGCTGAGTTGGGGTTTTCTCGCGAGCACAGAGAAATGAATGTAAAGCGCATTGCCTACGTGGCCAGTGAAATCGTCAAGCACAGAGGCATCGCTATTTGCGCCCCCATCGCTCCTTACGCGGCGATGCGGCACGATGCCCGAGAAAAAGTAGAACGCTATGGCGGCTTTTTTGAAGTCTACGTCGCCACACCCATCGCAGTCTGCGAAGCGCGGGATCGCAAAGGCCTTTATGCCAAGGCCCGAGCCGGCTTAGTTAAGGAATTTACTGGGGTCTCGGATCCCTACGAGGCGCCCTCGGCGCCCGAGCTTAGCTTAGATACGACTCACTTAGGGGTGGACGAGGCGGTGCATCGCATCTTGCAGCAGCTTAGATATCAGGGATATTTAAAATAAAGCCGGGGGGGCAAAAACTAAGGGACAAAAAAAGCCCGGTTCCTTTCGAAACCGGGCTTCATTTTTTAAGGCTTATTAAGCAGCTTTGCGCTTACGTACTGCAGCTAATCCGGCAAAACCTAAACCTAACAATGCGAGAGATGCAGGCTCGGGAACCGTACCGCAAGTCGCACCGGTAGGATCGGTACAACCGCCCGTGCCCAAGGAACCACCCAAGGCCAAGAAAGCCGAACCCTTAGCCGAGCCGTCAGGATTAGTTCCGAAATATGTAGGATCGGAATCCACCAAGCTCAAGAAACCCAAGCCGCCGAAATAGGCCAGGCTATAAGCCTGATGCTCCCAGCAACCCAAATGACCGGGCTGGGTAAAGCCTTTTGACAAGCCTTCGGCGTTAAACACCTCGCCATCGGTACAGGTCGAGCCACCGCCGCCAGTGTTATAACCCTTTACCGTGCCGGCAGGAGGAGTAGCAAGCACTGCGTCTATGAAAGACCAGTTGCCACCTTGATAGTTTTGAATCGAAACGCTACCACCAGCGGCATAGAAAGCACCGATTTGCGAGGCATAAGTTGAGGCACCGGCCAGGTTTTGATCGCAGCAACCACCAGGGCTTTCGATGTAAAGTGCGCTATAGCTGCTGGTCGACAGTCCGGTTAAATTGGTGGTGTAAACGGTGTCGGCAGGTGCGCCGCTAGCGTTTAAATTAACTGTTCCGAAAACTAAAACAGGTAATGAAGAACCTTCACGCATGAAGGCAAACAATTGGCTGGTATAAACTGAATCGTGATGTAAGGCTGTTGCATCAGAACCCTCTAATACCAGGGTTTTTGCTTGCACGGACGTCATCGCAAACGCGACTCCTAATCCCGTTAATAGCCGCAATAAAAATTTGGATTTCATTTACTTCTCCCTCTTTTTGATTAATTAAAACAACTCCGCTAGCAACCTTCATTAGCACAAGCCATGCCAGCACGGGGTCTATTTAATTATGATTTAAAATCAATAAGATATTGAATATTAGAAAACGCTTTAGAACTGCGAGGAATAGCCGTGTAAAAATTTACGACGGTTTGATTGCAGAAAGTTAATACTGCACTTCAAGACCAGGCACATAGGTTTATGGGTACTTCGAGATGTGCTGGACGCCAGTTCAGGTCGATATGCTCACTCCTGAGCTCCAGTAGACAAAAAAAATCCGACTCCATTCGGAGCCGGATTTTGAAATACTGATTCTTTAAAGTTAAGAAGCTTTACGTTTGCGAGCTGCTGCCAAGCCGGCGAAACCTAAACCTAACAGCGCTAAAGATGCAGGCTCAGGAACCGCGGTTCCCAAAGGACCGCCTAAAGCCAGTAACGCGGAACCGTCACGGCCGAAGTAAGCCGGGTCAGCATTCACCAAGCTGATGAAGCCTAAAGCGGTAAAGGCCGATGTTCTATAGCCTTGATGCTCATAGCAACCCAAAACTCCAGGCTGCACAAAACCTTTGGATAAGCCGTTTGCGTTGAATACCTCGAGATCGGTACAAGTAGGTCCGCCGGCAGTACCGTAGGAAGTGATGCCACCAAAGTTATCCGGTGTCAGCGCATTCACGGCAGCGGGAAGAATGGCACCCCAGGTCGGGCCGCCGCCATAGTTCTCTATAGTGATGTTCAAGCCGAGCAGTTCGGCAGCAGCAATCGCAGCTTTATCGGCAGCGGAGATAGATGTTGAGGCATCCGGAGCGCCGCAGCAACCACCGGGAGATTGGAAATAAATCGCGCTGTAGTTGGCGAGATTATAACCAGTCAAAGAGTAATTGCCGGTGTATACGGTTCCCGCCGGTGCGCCGCTAAGAGCACCGCCCGTACCCATTACCAATACGGGCAACGAAGAGCCATTCTTCATAAAAGTAAACAACTGGCTGGTATAAAGTCCGTCATGGTGAAAGCTGGTGGCATCCGAGCCTTCTAATACGATTTGATTGGCGAATGCAGCGCTGGAGGCTAGGCAAGCCATCGCGGCTACCGGCAACAGCGATTTAAGTTTTGCTATGGCGTTCATGTTGTTCCCCTTATAGATAAGCACCAAAATCATCCTCGGCTACTGCCGCGGCGCGTGGTTATTCTCTAGCAAGAGCAGTGCCATAAAAAAACTTTGTTGTTTACCAATCACCTATCGCGGCTGACGTATCGTCCGATAACTCTATTGTAAGAAGTGTCGACAAGCCCACTCATTAATGAGCTTGATGCCGGGTATTTTTCCGTGCTGGTTTCGGGTGATGGCCATGGATTGCTGCAGGCGCTGGCTCACTGCTTAATGAGCCTATGATCATGGCGGCCAAACTAGCGAGCACGCCCGCAAATTGTGCGGGAATAAAGGGATCCTCGGGGCCAAAGATTAAGATCCCTAGCCAAACGCTTAAGCCGGCCGCCATCGCCCAGATCGCCCCTTGATTGGTGGCGCGCTTCCAGTACACCCCAAAAACCAGCGGAATGAAAGCGACGACCAAGGTAATTTGATATGCGTTCTCCACCATTTTAAAAATACTGGCTTTGGAATACATCGCATAAATCGTCACCAATATCGTGAACGTCAGGGTCACGATGCGCATGAGCCGCAATAGTTTTTTATCGCTCATATGGGGAACCAGCGGCCGCACGATATTTTCCGTGAAGGTTACGGAAGGGGCCAATAAAGTAGCAGAAGCGCAACTTTTAATCGCGGACAGCAGTGCGCCGAAAAAAAAGATTTGCGCCACCAGCGGCGCATGCTTGAGAACCAGTGTGGGCAGTATCAGTTGCGAGTCGGCGTCGATTAAGCCTGCCACCATTTTGGGATCGAGCAAAGTCGCGGAATACGCGAGAAACATGGGCACGAAAGCGAACAAGAAGTACAGCACCCCGCCGAACACCGAGCCCCACACCGCGATCTTAATTGTTTTAGAGGACTGCACGCGCTGAAACACGTCTTGTTGCGGAATGGAGCCGAACATCATGGTGATCCATGCCGCGGTGAACGCGAGTATGGCTTTCAAATCCAGCGCCGGCCAAAACTCTAATTTCCGCGCTTGCCGCGCGTGCTCCACGACGACGCCCACCCCGCCCACCATGCCGCTCACTTCGTTACCTATAAATAGCATGCCGATGACGATAATGATCATCTGCAGAAAATCCGTGATCGCCACCGCCCACATGCCGCCGAACACCGTGTACACCAAAATAGTCGCCGAGCCTATCCACATGCCGGCAACACGGCTAATCGCACCGTCCGACACTACATTGAATACCAGCCCTAAAGCCGTAATCTGCGCGCCCACCCAGCCCAGATAGGAAATCACAATCGCCAATGTCGTGCCGATTTCGACGACTCGGCCATAACGCTGTTTGTAAAAATCCCCTATGGTGAGCAGCTTCATCCGGTACAGCGGCGCCGCGAAGAACAGTCCAACCAAAATCAAACACAGCGATGCGCCAAAGGGGTCGGCGACGACGCCGTGCAATCCGTCTCTGAGAAATGTGGCGGGAATCCCGAGGACGGTTTCGGACCCGAACCAAGTCGCGAATACCGTGGCGGTCACCATATAAAAAGGCAGGTGGCGGCCGGCGATGGCGAAATCCTTGGTGTTGTGCACACGCCGCGCGGCGTACAAACCGATGGCCACGGAAATGATCCAGTAGCCTATGACGAACCACAGCAACATAAGGTCTCCCGCCGCCCTTTTTAGAATAAGAAAATTATAACGGGGTATCGCGTTTAGAGCTTCATGATCAATATCACGCCCAGAGCGCCGAGCAAACTTACCACCACAACCAACCAAAAGTTTTGGCGGGCCAACTGATGTTCGACCTGATTGATCGCATGCTGCACCGCCTCTTCCGGTTTGCGCGCCAGCGCGTGATGCATCAGGCGCGGCAAGCGCGGCAACATCATCGCCCAGTGCGGCGCTTCCTCGCGTATGCCATGCCATACGCCGCGCCAGCCGATTTGCTCTTTCATCCAGCGTTCCAGATAAGGCTTGGCAGTTTTCCACAAATCCAAATCCGGATCGAGTTCACGCCCCAGGCCCTCGACGTTGAGCAGGGTCTTCTGCAGCAAAGCCAATTGCGGTTGTACCCGCACATTGAACTCGCGCGAGGTCTCAAATAAACGCAGCAATACTTTGCCGAAAGAAATTTCTTTTAGGGGTTTATCAAAAATCGGTTCGCAGACCGCGCGTATCGCCGCTTCAAATTCATCTTCGCGGGTATCCGGCGGCGCCCAGCCGGCTTCGATGTGCGCTGTTGCGACGCGCTTATAGTCGCGGCGGAAAAAAGCTAAAAAATTTTGCGCGAGATAATTCTTATCGGCATCGGTCAGCGTCCCCATGATGCCGAAATCCAAACCGATATACCGGCCATCCGGCGCCACCGCGATATTGCCGGGATGCATATCCGCATGAAAAAAACCGTCGCGAAAAACTTGGGTAAAAAAAATCTCCACCCCGTCGCGGGACAGCTTGGACAGATCAACCCCTTGCGCGCGTAGGAGCGCGACTTGGCTTATCGGTATGCCATGCATGCGCTGCATGACCATGATCTCGCGCCGGCAATAATCCCAATACACCTCAGGCACCAGGAGCAAACGTCCGTCGAGAAAGTTACGTCGCAGCTGACTGGCGTTGGCCGCTTCGCGCATTAAATCTTGTTCGTAGCCGAGATGCTTGGCGAATTCCAGCACCACCTCGCGCGGGCGTAGCCGCCGCGCCTCGGCGGAGAAGCGTTCTAAAAAACGCGCCGCGTTTTCCATCAGCGCCACGTCCTCGGCAATCACGCCGCGTATATTCGGGCGCAAAATTTTTACCGCGACTTCGGTGCCATCGAATAAGCGGGCGAAGTGCACTTGCGCCACCGAGGCGCTGGCGACGGGAACTAAATCAAATTCGGCGAAGACCGTGGTATAGGGCTGGCCATAGACTCTCTCCAAAGCCGCCACCACCAATTCCGCCGGGAAAGGCGGCACCCGGTCCTGTAGCTTGGCGAGCTCATCCGCGATATCCGGGGGTAATAAATCGCGCCGCGTAGACAAGACTTGGCCAAACTTGACGAAGATCGGCCCTAGCTTCTCCAGCGCTAAGCGCAGCCTGACCGCGCGCGGTAAGCGCAGCGGCCGCCAAAAAAAAACACTGCGGGAGACGCCGCGCAAACCCCGCAGCCGCGCCGACATAAAAACAAACTCATCTAAACCATAGTGAAAGGCGACGCTTAAAATTTTAAACAACCGCAATAAACGCATGCCTTAAGACCGCTTCAATCGCGCGACACGTTGTTCGAGATGAGCGAGGGCAATTTCCAGCGCGCTAAGGTCTAAGCGGAAGCGCTCCAATTCGCGCATGCTCACCAAGAGCGCACGCTCCTCGCTGAAATATTCGGCACCCGCTTGTGCCATATGATCTACAGCGTCCCGCCCCCATTGCGCGAGGCTGCGCGCCGCGCCTACGACCCGGTGAGCGAGCACATCTCCCAATACCCGCGATAAATCTTCTTCCGCTTCCCAGCTCAATTGACTAAAAACCTTACGCAAGACTTCACCCAGGGCATGATCCCCCGCCATTTCTATTAACTCGGGACCGCGCGGCTGTGTGGCGATAAAGCGTAAAAAACTTGTGGGCGAAATGCGCAAAGTCGCATCGGCGGGCAAAGGTGAGGCGGCCGCCACACTGCCGTCCGGCTCCAAGGTGAAATGCAAAGACAAAGGCGTAAGCTGAAAGAGAAATGTTTTGCCCGCATAAGGTGCTAATTGCGCCTGCGCCCACGCATTCTGTTTGAGTAAATGATTCAGGATACGCGCGAAGGGATGCATGGTTAGTATTTATAGCCCTTGTGCAAAGCGACGGCGCCGGCGGCCAAATTAAAATATTTCACTCCATCCAAGCCCGCCGCTTGCAACATGGCTTTTAAACTTTCTTGATCCGGATGCATGCGTATGGACTCGGCCAGGTAACGATAACTGTCCGCGTCCTTCGCCACTATCTTGCCCAACCAAGGCAGCACTTTAAAAGAATACAAATCGTAAAGCGGGGCGAGCGGCTTGGCGATTTTCGAAAACTCCAGAACCAAAAGCACGCCGCCGGGGCGCAACACCCGCGCCATTTCTTTCAAGGCGCGTTCTTTATGCGTCATATTGCGCAAGCCGAAGGCGACGCTGACGCAATCGAAATAATCGCTGGGAAAAGGCAGAGCCTCGGCGTCGCATTGCACGGCAGGGGCGATGCAACCCTGATCCAGCATGCGATCACGCCCCACGCTGAGCATGGAACCATTGATGTCGGTGAGCACCACTTCGCCATGGGGCGCCACCTGCTTGGCAAAAGCCAGCGCCAAATCCGCGGTGCCGCCGGCGATGTCCAATACTCTTTGACCGGGACGCACCCCGCTTTGGGAAATCGTGAAAGCCTTCCACAGGCGATGCATGCCGGCGGACATTAAATCATTCATCACATCGTAACGCTGCGCCACCGAGTGAAACACCTCGGCCACTTTTTTGGCTTTTTCCGCTTCGTCTACCGTCTTGAATCCGAAATGCGTCTCCTGACTCATGCTTGCCTCGCTAAAAAAATTCGCACTTATTTGATCGCGCGGACCAGGCCCCGGCCGCGTCGTCTCATCATTAAAGGTAGACTGGTTTTGAAACGTGCTGCGAAAAATTCAAGATACGATAAGACGCAACCAAGATTGGTGGAGCGGAGGAGGATCGAACTCCCGACCTTCGCATTGCGAACGCGACGCTCTCCCAGCTGAGCTACCGCCCCACGCGAGCTTGGCATTCTACTCGCGAAAGCCGGGGGGCGTAAATCGCGGGCCGTCTCTGGAAGATGCGGCAAAATTTAATAAACTGGCTAAACTAGCTAAGCACGTTTGCTAAAGCGCGCCTTTCTAATCGAACGATAAAAGCTATGACCGCAAACCTAAGCGCGCCGAGTTCGCCTATTCCCCGCCTCCCCTTTGCGCGCCGGTTTTTACTTCTGTGGTTGAGCCTAGCCCTCCTATTGGCGCTCGTACTCGGGGTTTTTTATCGGGTGCAAACCGGTGCCGCCTTGGCTTTAAATCAAGCCAGCCAGCGCGAAGCCTTAAATTTATCGCGGCAAGTCATCGAATCGCAGCTGGCCGTCGCCAGCGCGGATGTGCTCTTCCTCGCCGATCAAGCGCGCATTTTCCAGCCGCATTCGCAGCCACAGGCCTTGCAAACACTGGCGCAAACTTTTCTGGATTTCGCCGAGCACAAAAGCTTGTACGATGAATTGCGGCTTTTAAACACCCAGGGTCAAGAGCTGATACGGGTGCAAAGAGACGGTCGCGTCCCGCAACTTCTGCCACCGCGTATATTGTTCGAACCCAATTCTTGGCCGGATGCGGGGCCTCTCGGCTATCAAGCGGAGCATGTTTACGTCTCTCCCTTATTGTTAGAGCCCTCGGCGGGTCGGAACGTCGCCTTACCTATTCTTCGTTTCGCCTCGCCGGTGTTTGACGCTGCGAATACGCAAATCGGCTTGGTCTTAATGAATTACCGAGTGCGGCGGCTGTTGGAAAGAATCAAGGCGTTTTCTAGCCAAAGCGTGGGCCGCTTGTATTTAGTGAACGACCAAGGATATTGGATACTCGGGCCGGAGCCTGAGCAAGAATGGGGATGGCTGGTTGCGGGGCGAGCCATGCAGCGTTTTAGCCTGAGCCACCCCCAGGCCTGGACGCGAATTCAAAGCCAGGAGCGGGCGCAATTTCAAACCGACCAGGGCTTATATACCGCACTTAAGCTTTCGCCCGCGGCTTTGGTCAACCCGGGCGCGCTAAGCGATAAGGCCTCCGCCGCGAAAGATGCTTGGACCCTGGTGGCGTTTTTACCGCAGGCGCAAATCGCGCAACAAAATGCGCATTTTTTGCGTGGCATCAGCTTAATTTTTATAGGCTTGGCGGCGCTCTTTGGGGGCGGCGCGTGGTTGACCACACAACAACTCGCCCGGCGCGCGCAGGCCGCCGCGGCCGTGCAGGCGAGCGAAACTTTATTTCGCAATTTATTGGAATCCGCGCCGGATGCCGTCGTGATCGTCGATAGCCGGGGACGAATAGAATTGATTAACGCCCAAGCCGAGCGTTATTTCGGTTACGCCCGGGCGGAATTAATCGGTCAGACGGTAGACATTCTGATTCCGCAGCGCTTCCGCGCCCAGCATAGTGCGCATAGAGACCGGTATTTCACCGACCCTCGGTCGCGCGCCATGGGCCTAGACAGTACGCTGTTCGGACGGCGCAAGGACGGCAGTGAATTTCCGGTCGAGATCAGTCTGAGTCCCTTGTTGAGTT
>CAZKHT010000065.1:0-12045 GCA_964552595.1 uncultured Burkholderiales bacterium | reverse complement strand
GAAGTTAGAGTAAAAAGCAAAAAAAACTCTAGTAATAAATAAGAAAAAATTTTTGCTGGCGGGGGCATGCGGTTCCCCGTCACTTGTCGGTCCCGCGTCTGCGGCGGTTTCGGTGTCTGTAGGTGAACCTGGGTTCTATGGACGTGTCGATATTGGAGGCTATCAGCCTCAAGTCATTTATCGCCAGCCCATGGTTATTGAACGCGAGGCGCGTTATCGCACCCCGGTGTATTTGCATGTACCTACTTATCAAGCCCGCCATTGGGGACGATATTGCAGCGCGTATGACGCATGCGGCGAGCCCGTATATTTTGTGCAAGACGATTGGTATAACCAAGTTTATGTACCGAGCTATCGCGAAAGACATCCGGTACGCTATAACGAATATCACGAAGGCCGAGGCGATAGGGATAGCTATTATCGCGATGACAGGCGGTACGATAGGCGAGACGAAAGACGCGACGAGCGGGACCACCACCGCGAGGATCATTAAACCATCAGCCCCATTCAGCGGGGCTTTTTTACGGCCGGGCGAGATAAAAATAGCCGCCGTAAATGTTATGATAATAAAATAAACAATTCTTGGACGCCATTGTGATTTTTAAAAATCCGGCCATTGCGTTGCTCGCGGTTTTTATTTTCAAAAGCGCACATGCCGCGGAAGATTGGCAAACCGTGGTCACCATTTCCGAGAACCTTATTTTCACTATCGATCGCGCAAACATAGAACGCACGGCAGATCGTGTGAGTTTTTGGGAAAAATTGACTTACCTAAAGCCAAACACCCGGGATCAAGCGTCCGGCAAATGGATTAAAGAGAAAAAAGTAAAACGTGTCATGGATTGCAAAGAAAAAACGCAGGGCTATACCGAGGGAACTACTTACGGCGAAAATGAGGTTTTTATCACCGCGGTCTCGCTGACCGAGCAGCAAGTACAAATGAACTCGATTCCGCCGAACACGGTTGCCGAAAAGGAATTCGTCATCGTGTGCGCCACGCCTTAAATCAGGCACAAAAAAAGGACGCCGAAAAAATCGGCGTCCTTTTCACACTTAAATTTTCTGCCAACTACTTTACGCCGCCACTCTCGGGATGATAGTAAGCCTTTCCGTCATCTACCCAAACATAATAGGCTTGGTCTAAACCGGGAATGCCGGTACTGACGCGACCTTGTTCGGTAAGCGTTCGTAGGTCATAAACGGAAAAAGTCCCGCCCACGCGACTCGAAACAAAAGCGCGCTTGTAGTATTGATCAAATGTTACGTAATACGTGCCCATGCCGGCCGGAATACGCTTAATGATATTGAAAGGCGGTCTTGGATTGATCACCGTAACAAAGTCACTATAGCGGTTGGTGCCTAACGCTAAGCCATACGACGGACCACCATGAATATAAAACACGATATCCGAACCGTCGCCGGCGGCAGCAGAAGGAACTTCCACAACCAATTTTCGTTTTGCGATATCGACCACCGCAAAACGCCCGCAGCTTGATTCCCTACCCATAGGTATTTGCAATCGGGGAGAATTCTTGGATTTAGTCTTTGCCGCGTGGTTGCAGAATATTGCGCCGTGGACACGGGACCCATAATGGACACCCGCGCGGTTTCCCTTAAGGTAGCAACATCTACGAAACTAACATCGTTGGTACCCGTATTCGCGGAGATTACGGTAGATCCATCACAGGTCACAGCCATATTAAAAGGATAGTTGCCTACCGGTAAGTCTGCTACAAACGCACCGGTCGCCTGGCTTAGGACCGTCAAGCTGCTTTGTCCTAAATTAGCAACGAAGGCGTAGGGACCGGCGAGCTCTACGTAATTTGGCTTGAGACCAGTAGGCGTGGTGGAGATCAGCGTGTCTGTGACCGTACTAATGTGCGACACACTATTGCCATCAAGATTTGCAGTCCAAACCGATTTTCCATCAGGAGCAAAAGTCATATGCCGCGGCCCGGTCCCGGTTCCTATGTCTTTCACGATGGTATTCGTTAAAAGATCGACCACTTGAATATTTGCGGTAGGACCGAAATGCGCGATATAGGCTTTATTTTGGAAAGGAACTTTATAAATATGATGCGGCTTTTCGTTGAGAGATGCCACGGCCTTGAGAGAAAGGTTAGTCGCGTCAAAGACTTTCATAAACGCAGGCGTGCCTGGGGGAATTGCGTCTGGCTCGGACGCCGGCGTGTTTGTATAGATTGATTCGTGGAAATCAGCCGTATCTCCTCTGGCGAGTTCCGCAAATGCCAGGGCAAAGATAGGTCCCACGAAAACCAGCGCGATAACCGAAAGTCGCTGGAATAGAACGGACTTAATGGCTTTGATGTTTATCTTATTTAAACGCATGGACACCCTCCTTTTTAAGTTATCGACTGAGTGGATACTCAATCGCCTATTTGCAAGAGGATGTGAAACCTTGTTACGCCACGCAGGATTACCGTGGAGGTTCAATTACGCGGGTGGGCTCTGCTTGTTTATTTTTTAAGAATGAAGTTTATTTTTCTTGTATTTCTTTACAAGGAGCTTGCAAAGAGATAGGGCGGCATACTACTAGATTTTATATCTATTTGGCATTACTTTTAATATTTATAGTGGAGACCACTTACATTCGGAATTAGGGTTTTCCGGAGATTCTGACGGTAATTCGGAACGTGATTGGTATTAAACAAGAAATTCTATAGAAGAATGATAGATGTGACTTATGGGAATGGCAAACACCAGGGCAAACAAAATGTATCAATAAAAACGCGACGGCGAGAATGCATCAAACTTGCGTTTACCTTGCGTAGGGATTTGGTGGAGAGGGTGGGACACGCCGACAGACCGAACGTTTCGGGGTGCTATATAAGGAAAAGGCCTTGCACGCGTCCGGCAGAACGCGACGATACCTTGGCCCCTCGCAGCGACCGCGATTCGCAATACGTTTCGATCCACTATAGCGAGCGTCTGGCCGGGGCAGGTATTAAGCCTTCGGTAGGAAGCAAAGTGGATAGCTACGATAATGCCTTGGCAGAAACCATTAATGGCTTGTACAAGGCTGAACTGATTCATCCGCGCGGTCCTTGGAAGACGAAGGAAGCCGTGGAATTGGCAACCCTGGAATGGGTGCCCCGGTTCAATCATCATCGGCTCCTTGAACCCTCGCTTAGAGCGCGAGGAAGTAGTGGGCGACGAACTGCGCTATTGTAGGCGAATTTTAGCTAATCAAACGACCATTTGCACCAGCATAACGATGACTGCTATCGTCATTGCCGCTGTGGCTAACCATCCTAAAATATGCAGTCGCCCCGAGATCACAAAAGCGCCCATTACTTTCGTGTTTACAGCTAAGCGCATCATCACCGCCATGATAGGCACTGAGATAACTCCATTGAGAACTGCTGACCAAAATAACGCTTTAATGGGGTCAAGTCGTGTGAAGCCCAGTCCAATTCCTATCAAAGTCGCTAGCGCAATGACCGAGTAAAAACGTACACCCCCTGAAGGCTTGAGCTCCAGACCTCGCTTCCAGCGGAATGCTTCGGCTATCGCGAATGCTGCGGACCCCGCTCGCACAGGCACGGCTAGCATTCCAGTGCCAATAATCCCTAATGTAAAAAACAAAAACGCGAAACGTCCAGCGATGGGGCGCAGCGCCTCCGCGGCTTGAGCTGAAGTCTCTATCGTGGTTAGGCCATGCGCATAAAGTGTCACAGCAGTCGTCAACATGATGAAAAATGCAATTAAATTCGATATCCCCATGCCGATAAGAGTATCTATTTTAATTCGGCGTAGTTGATAGGGAGCTTGTTCGGGATGATCTCGCAACGGCTTTTCTAGTTTGCGGGCATGAAGTTCCTCGATCTCTTGCGAGGCTTGCCAGAAGAAAAGATACGGGCTGATAGTCGTTCCGAAAATGGCCACCACGGTGGTAATGTATGCACCGCTCAGATGAATAGTCGGGAGCACCGTTTGCTTGATGACGGTTCCCCAGGATATCTGCACGCTAAATATCACGCCGACGTAGGCAAATAATGAAAGTGTGAGCCATTTCAAAACACGAACGTAACGGCGATAAGGAATGAATACTTGAAGCACGGTGGAAACCACGCCCAGCAATAAGGCGTAGACATGGCGGGGCCCGCCTACTAACAAAGTTAGCGCATCTCCCAATTGCAACTAGATCGGCCGCAATATTAATGATGTTCGCGATAAGTAATAAGCAATCAAAGCATAGAGTAGAGAAGGGGAATAGTTCCGACGAACTATGCCCGCTAATCCGTATCCAGTAACTCGTCCTAGACGCGCACTAATAGCCTGAATGCCCACCATAAGCGGATACGTAAAGATAATGGTCCAGAGCATATTGTTGCCAAACTGAACCCCACCTTGTGAATAGGTGGCGATACCGCTCGGATCGTCATCTGCAGCACCGGTAATTAGACCATGGCCCAGCTTACTCAAGAAAGATCGGTTGGGCTTTGAAGCGCCAGAAATGGTTTTAGCGTTTTTCATGAGCCTGCCAAATGCACCCCATTTCTCTCAACAATAAGGCAAGCATTACTTCCCCCAAAGCCAAAAGAATTAGTCATCGCCCACCGTAAATTGGGCGCCGAGCGCGCGACGTTTGGGACATAGTCCAGATCACATTCCGGGTCGCCTTGCTCTAAATGCGCGGTGGGCGGCAACATTCCTTGCTCTAACGCTAAAACAGTAATCACGAATTCCAGCGCCCCCGCCGCACCCATCAAATGACCGTGCATGGATTTGGTGGCGCTTACCGCGAGCCGCGCCGCGTCGGCGCCCCACACCGCGTGTATCGCGCGGGTCTCGACCACATCGCCCGCAAGGGTGCCGGTGCCGTGCGCATTGACATACCCGATCTGGGTTGGATGGAGCTTGGCATCGCTGAGCGCTTTGCGCAGCGCGGCGATTTGACCACGCGCATCGGGCTTGGCGATATGCGTTGCATCACTGGCATTGCCGTAACCCACTAGACTTACGCGCGCGACCGCAGCGCGCGCTTGCGCATGGGCGGCGGTCTCTAACACCACCAGCGCCGCGCCTTCACCCAACACCAAACCCTTTCGATTCGCGCTAAACGGTTTGCAACTGCGGCTAGGCTGTTCTGCATCCGGTGGCGCGAGTGTGCGCAATGCATCCCAAGCGCTGATGGTGCCCGGCGTTAACAAAGCCTCCGCGCCGCCCGCTAATGCAATATTTATCTCGCCGGCGCGCAGCGCTTTCAAGGCTTCGCCTATGGCCACCGCGCCGGAAGCGCAAGCCATGGCGTAAGTCATCACCGGCCCACGCGCGTCGTGCCGCATAGAGATGTGCGCGGCCGGCGCATTCACCATACTACCTATTACCGTCAATGGCGGCACGCGCTTTTGCTCGCGATACAAAGCGTGATACCCCACGTCTAGCGTTTGCGCGCCACCCATACCGCAGCCCAGGTAAACACCCAAGCGTTCGGCCTCATAATCGCCTGCGCTAAGTTTAGCGTCGCGCATTGCATTGCTTGCGGCAGCGACCGCGAATTGGCTCACCCTATCCACGCCTGTTAATTGCAATGTTGAACACCAAGGCGTGGGGTCAAAGTCCACCGGGGCGACCACTTGCGGCGCGAGATTGGGCACGGCAATCTGCCGCACCGCAGAGTGACCCGCTAATAAGTGCGCAAACAAGGTGTCGGCATCGTGACCTAGGGGCGAGATAAGGCCCAGCCCGGTCACCAGAACCGTTTGCATTATTGCGCCACAGATTTTGTGGACGAGCTTAGGCGTAACTCATCGACTAAGGCGGCCAGTCCTCTGAGGGTGCTGACCTTGGGGTCACCATTAGGAAAAGAAAAATGAAAGTGATCTTCCAAGGTGAACATCAATTCAATCAAGCTCAGTGAGTCCATACCAAAAGCCTCCATGGGCTTGTCAGGATCAAGCTCTTCCAGGGGCAAAGCGAAACGTTGAGCGATGAGTTGCTGTAACTCTTTTAAAGTGTCGGACATGGGATCTCGATTTAAGTTAGAGCAGTACGACTACGAATATCCCTTACGACATCGCGTAGGGGCGCATGTTGACGCAAGAATTGCGTGATCTCCGCAATCACCTGACGTCTATCATTATCCAAAGTGATCATGTGATAACTATCTTCCAGCAACACCAGACGCTTATCGCCGCTGCCTAAGTGCTGTAATAGAAAATGCGGTGAGCGCAGACTAGTCACTTCGTCTTCACGCGCATGCAATAACAAAGACGGCGCGCCGATCTGGCCGATACGCGGTTTGACATGGCGTATCATTTTTTCTATTTCGTAAATGCCGGCCAGCGGCAAGCGCGCCGCGCCCGCGACCGCACTTTTGCGCTCTAACATCTGGCGCAACATCCAAGTACGGGTTTGCAGATTTTTTACACCGAAAGGTGAGCGCTCAGGAATCGACCAAACATAACGCAAAGGCGTGTAATAGCCGATATAGCGCAGACGCACCAACCACGACAAACCCCAACCGTCGTAATACAAAGTGGGCGACAACAAAGTCAGGGCGCGCACCGCCGCCGGACGCTGTAGAGCGAGCGCTAAAGCCAAGACCGCACCACTACACAATCCGCCTAAGGACACACTCTCGTACTCCTCGCGTAAAGCATCGAAAGTCCGCAAGGCGTCGTCCAGCCAATCTTG
The DNA here is from genome assembly GCA_964552595.1 of uncultured Burkholderiales bacterium. GTDB lineage: Bacteria > Pseudomonadota > Gammaproteobacteria > Burkholderiales > Thiobacteraceae > RBG-16-58-11. Next base: position 5,385 of record CAZKHT010000065.1, on the reverse strand, counting down.
CCAGCGGCCTACATAAGGCGAATCGCGTGCCTCGCTATAACCGCGATATTGCGGCGTCACCACTTCATAACCCAGTGCGCGCAGCGGCCCGACGACAGGTAACAACTCTCCTGGGCTGCTGCGAAAACCATGAAATAGCAGTACCGCGTGGCGGCCGCGCGCTGCTTTCTTATCGTCAGGCAACACTGCTCTCAGAAAAGATTTAGGCATGTTTCGACTGTCCTTTATGGGGCCTTAAAAGCGGCGCAGCAACACCGCTATAGAGAAAAAACACCGCAGTGCTGTAAGCAGATTGATCGGTGAACCGCATCACGCTTCTCCTTTGCCATTCGCAAATATGGGATATAACAAAGGCAACAGTAACAGCGTGAAAGCCGTCGCCGACACTATGCCGCCAACGATCACCACCGCGAACGGCCTTTGGGTTTCCGAACCTATGCCATGCGAAAGTGCAGCGGGCAATAAGCCCACGCCTGCCATCAACGCCGTCATTAGCACCGGACGCAAACGCGCCACCGCGCCATCCAACACCGCTTGGGTAAGCGCCACACCGTTGCGGGTATAGATCAAGATTTGTTCCACCATGATCACGCCGTTTTGTACTGAAATACCGGCGACGGCGATAAAGCCTACGGCGGCGGATACCGATAAATGCAGGCCCGCGAGGCCGAGTCCGGCGATGCCGCCGATCAAAGTAAAAGGCACCATGAGGATGACCAGGCCCGCTTTGCGTAGCGAACAAAAAGCCCAGAACAGCAATACAAAAATGAGTAGCGCACTAAGCGGCACGATCACGCGCAAGCGTTGCAGCGCACGTTGCTGATTCTCAAACTGGCCGCCCCAAGTCATGCGGTAGCCTGGCGGTAGGTGAACTTGCGCATCCACTTTCGCCATCGCTTCCGTGACGAAACTGCCTTGATCGCGGCCCAAGAGATTGGCTTTAATCGCCACATTGCGTTCGCCCGCTTCGCGACTAATACGCGCCGCACCTTGGCGCACTTCGATAGCGGCGATGGCATCTAAGGGTAAGGTCGCGCCGCCGCCCGGCACGGCGATTTGTAAATTGGCCACGTCGTCGACTGCCTCGCGGAACGGTTTATCCAAACGCAAGACCACATAGAAGCGCCTATCCCCTTCGTAGAAGCTATTCACCACGCTGCCGCCCAAGGCAGTTTGCAGGGTATTATTGGTGTCGGCGACGGCGATGCCATAGCGCGCGAGCTGGTCGCGGTTGAGGCGCACATCGAGCTCGGTTTGTCCGCCTATGGGAACGGCGGCCACATCGGTAGCGCCGGCGATACCCGCGATCAGCGCCGCGACACGCGCACCTTCGGCTTCCAAAATTTCTAAATCGGGGCCGAATATTTTTATCGCAATCTCGCCCTTCACACCGCTCAAGGCTTCTTCCACGTTGTCTTGTATCACCTGCGAAAAATTCCCCTGCACGCCGGGGATAAAATGAATGCGATTCGCCATATGCGCGACCAGCGCATCTTTATTTGCGAAGCGCCAAGTATCACGCGGTTTTAGATCCACCATGATTTCAATATTGTTAGGGCCTTTGGGATCGGTGCCATCGTCCGGGCGACCGACCTGGCTGACTAAACTTTCCACTTCGGGATAGCTGCGCACGATGGCCCGAATTTGCCGCTCTACCTCTTTGCTCTGTTCCAGAGAGGTAGGCGGCGGCAGCGTGACGGTGAGCCAGATATTGCCCTCGTCCAATTTCGGCAGGAACTCGCTGCCTAGCCACGGTGCCAGCGCCAGCGCCATGATTAACAGCAACACAGAAACGCTTAACACCAGCCCGCGCCGCGCGCCGCTCCATATCAACAACGCGCGATAGCCTTCCTGTAAGTACTGCATCCACGCGCTATGCTTTTCACCCATATCGTCGCGGCGCATGGTGAAACTCAGGAGCGTGGGCACCAGCGTGAGTGTCAATAAAATTGCACCTAGCAAAGCGAATGTCAGGGTATACGCCATGGGCGTAAAAATCCGGCCTTCCACACGCTGAAAAGTGAAAATAGGCAAGAAGGCCAAAATGATAATGGCCTTGGAAAATAAAATTGGTTTACCCAAGCCGAGCACGGTGGTTTTTAAAGTATGCAAACGCCAGCCGTAAGCATCCTCGCCCGCCGCGCCGTGGGCGTTGAGCGCCAAGCGCACCATCAAGGCTTCCACCAGCACCACCGCGCTATCAATGATGATGCCGAAATCCACCGCGCCTAGAGAAATCAAATTGGCCGACACACCGCGCGCATCCATCAAAATAAATGCGATGAGCAAAGACAGCGGAATCACCGAGGCTACAATCAAGGCGGCGCGCCAATTGCGCAAAAAGATAATCAAAATGGCGACCACCAGCAGCGCGCCCATGATGAGGTTCTCGCTCACGGTGTGCACCGTATGGCGTATGAGATCGGTGCGGTCATACAGGGGCGCGATGTGCACGCCAGGCGGCAGGCTGTGATTTAGGGCAGCAATTTTTTCGCGAATGGCAGCGATCACCTTGGCCGGGTTTTGGCCCTTGGTCATTTGCACTATGCCTTCGACCACGTCGTCGCGGTCATTGACGGCGACGATGCCGGAGCGCGGGCGCGCGCCTATCTCTACGCTGCCCAGATCGCGAACTAAAATCGGTTTGCCGCCAGGTGCGGCGACCGCGACATAGGCAATATCGTCTAAGCTGCGAAACAAGCCGATACCGCGCACTACCAAGGCCTCGTCGCCGCGCCGCAACAAACCGCCGCCGGTATTGCCACTGGCATTGGAGAGCGCCTGACTCACCTGATCCAGAGTTAGATTATATTTTTTGAGTAGATAGGGATTGAGGCGAATTTGGTACTGCTTGATGGTGCCGCCAAAGCTCACCACATCTGCCACGCCGGGCACATTGCGCAAGGCCGGGCGCAGGCTCCAATCCTGCAAGGCGCGTATGTCATTGAGCGACATGCCGGACGGCGCATCGATCACATAGCGGTAGATTTCGCCTATGGCGTTGGACAGCGGCGCCAGCGCGGGTTGCAAGCCCGGCGCTAGGGTCACGTTTTGCAATTTCTCCAAGACCTGCTGGCGCGCAAAATAATCATCGGTGTGATCAGAGAATGTGAGCGTCACCACCGACAAGCCGGTAATTGACACCGAGCGCAATTGCGTGAGATGGGGCACGCCACTCATCTCCATCTCTATGGGACGAGTCACGGCCCGCTCTACTTCTTCTGGGCCTTGGCCCGGCGCCTGCGTCACCAATTGCACATTCACATCTTCGACATCGGGGAAGGCTTCTATGGGCAAGTTTTGTATGGCCTTGCTACCGGCGATGACCAGCAGCAACACGCCAGCCAAGACGAAGACGCGTTGTTGCAACGCGAAGGTAATCAGGCGCTCTAGCATTATTCTTTAACGCCCGCCCACTCGGCATTGAGCAGCAAGGTGCCACTGGTGACAATGCGTTCACCCGGCGCTAAACCCGCGACCACAATGGCGTGCTCATGGCCTTGGCTGGAAACCGTCACCTCGCGCCGTTCCAACACACCGGGGCTCGATTCCGTAAAGGCGTAGTAGTGCAAGCCGCTAGTCACCAGCGCTGAATTCGGTACGCGTATCACAGTGCGCCCGGAGTCCGCCAGCAAACTCGCTTGTGCAAACATCTCGGGTTTCAATTGCACATTGGCGTTGGCGACGCGGCAACGCAGCGGAACGCGTCGACTGGTTGCATCTAACACTGCGCCTACGGAAACAACTTGCGCTTTAAACTCGATTTGCGGATAGGCATCAACACTTAGCCACACCGACTGGCCCGCATGAACCCGCCCTAAATCGCGCTCGGGCAAATCTATCATGACCCACAATTGCCTGGGATCGGTGATCACAAATAGGTTAGTGCTCTGATCCGGCCGCACCTCGGCTCCGGGATTGACAGCGCGTTCCGCGATCACACCGGCGATAGGGGCGCGCAATACGTAATGTTCATCGCTCGCGGTGCGACCGCTTGAGTCGAGATTATGAAAACGCAGTTGAGTGCGCATCGCCTCTGCCTGCGCTTGCGCGAAATCCGCTTGCGCGGCTTCTAAATCCTTACGCGCTAACACGCCACCCTCATGCAAGAGCTGGGCACGATTCAGAGCCAAACGCTTTTGCGCCAACTCGGCTTGCGCTTTTGCAGCATCGGCGCGCGCATTGCCATAGTCAGGCGAATCTAAAATCAACAGCGCATCACCGCGCTTCACGCTTTGCCCAGGCTGCGCCAAAATCTGTAGCACACGGCCAGTGATGGGCACGCCGACACGCGCGGTATGATCTTCGTCGTAGACGATGCGCGCGGGCAAGGCCGCCGTCACCGGCTCGGGAATATTTTCCACCGGCTGTATGCGCAAATACGCCAATTGCGGCGCGCCCGGGGGATAGCGCAATTGATTGGGTAGCACAACCGCCGCACCCGCTACGGTAGAACTCGACATCGCTGCGCCGGACCCGGCAGTGTGGGGGCCGGATGCAGCCAATATTGGCGCGCCCACCGTTAGTGCCAGCGGCTGGGCGCGATGACGCAAAGCAAAATAGCTAAATACGCTAAGCGGCAATAGGACCGTCAAAAGTGCGACTTTGCGCTGGCATTTCATTGCATATCCTCGGTGTTAAGCGCGCTACGCCAGGCCGCCAGGGCTTTCGCGTAATCCGCTTGGGCGCTGGCGGCGTCGAGCAAGGTGGCGTGCAAGGTGCGGCGCGCATCCAGCAAATCGGTGACGCTGCTCGCACCTTGTTGAAACGCAAATTCCGCAGCGTCGGCGGCGCGCTGCGCCGCCTTGATCACGCCGGATTGATAGATTTCACGCTTATCCCGCGCTGCGCGTAAATCGGCCTCGGCGTTGAGTACTTCGCTCAAGGCCTGAGCGCGAACTTTTTCCGCTACATCGCGTGCGACTTGCAAATCCGCTTCGGCGCGCGCGATCTCGCCTTGGTATTGATGGTTCACGAGCAAAGGCACAGAAAATCCTAGACCAAGCAAGTTGCGACCATCGGGCGGATTGTGTTCATACTGTATGCCCACCGACACATCGCGCGTTTGCTGCGCCCGCGCCAAATCGCGCGCGCTTTCCGCCGCCTGCACGCGCAAGGCGGCAGCTTGCACATCCGGGCGCTGCTCTATCATTAGCGTCGTAGCACTCGGCGTTAGCGCTGGTGCGTCGTTTGGCCAAGCATCGGCGGCGTGAATAGCCGCTGCTTGCGCTTCTAGTCCTAGCAGCGCGGCCAAGGCCAATTGCGCGTGTCCCCGGTCAACCCGCGCTTGACGCAAATCGCTCTCGGCGCGCCCCGCTATCCACTGTACCAGACGCAGGTCCCGCGCCCGACACTACCCGGCTTTGGGTCCTCGGTTGACTGGTT